>CAKPKP010000001.1 GCA_934167495.1 uncultured Clostridia bacterium
GATAAGAATATTACTGCTGAACAAGTCGCTGATAAAGCAGATACTATTACAAATGAATTGCTATGCAGACTTGGAGATAGACTAGCAAGAATTATTGTCTGATTTTTTGGAAAGAATTTATAATTATTGTATAATAATAGAGAGGAGGGGTATGTTATGCACAGAATAGAAGCATATATAAGATTAGGTTTAATTTTTGTTGTTATCATAAGTATTTTATATTTACCAATATTATTTAAGTTGAAGAAAAAAGGGATAAGTCCAACAAGACAAGTGAGTTATATAGGTCTAGTTTGTTCTATATTTCTCATAGTATTTGCAACAATGTTATTTATGCTGATTTCATTTGATTCGACACATACATTAAATATTATTCCTTTTAATTGGAATGAAATTGGACTATATCAGTTTGTTGTTGAGAAAATTCCAAATATCCTATTATTTATTCCGTTTGGCTTTTTTGTTCCAGCAGTTTATAAAAGTAAACGAAATATATGGAAGACTATGCTTATTGTATTTTTAACAACTTTTGGAATAGAGTTTTTACAGTATTTTATGGGTAGATCGGCAGATATAGATGATGTTATTACTAACTTTCTAGGAGGTCTTATAGGATATATTTTATTCTTGGCTTTTAATAAACTTCTTAAAAATACAAATTTCTGGAAAAAATTTATTAAAAATGAGATATAAATGCGAATGTATAAATAAAAAGATCATTCATAAACGAATGGTCTTTTAATCATCTAAATTATCTAATTTGAATAATTCGGAGTTATAGAAATCTTTAATTTCGATTTTTAGAGTTTTACAAATTTTATAAATAACAAATGAACTAGGATTCGCAACCTTTTCTGATACCATATCTTGTAAAGTAGTAGTAGGAACTGATTTAACAAGATATCCATTTAAAATTATTCATAATGAATTAGGAATTAAAAAATGTAGATTCTATGATTTAAGAGGAAGTTATGCAACAAAGATATTAACAAATGGAATTGAAATAAGAGATGTTGCAGATATACTTGGATATAGAAATGTAAAAACAACAGAAAATTATTATATTTCAAGTACAGAAAAATCTAAACGATTAGCAACTGATGTTTTTGATAAGATAACAAAATCTGAAATTATAGAAGAAATTATTAAATATAAATAATTGGATAGATTCATTGATAAAAACAAATATTTATAGTATAATAAATGTGCAAAAATACAAAACGCACATTGGTAAATATATGATATAGATAGTATAATGACCGTAGTAAATGAATGCAAACATTGTTTGCGATTTGTTTGCAAGAGAGAAATATTTATAATAACAAAAATACTATAAATATTATAAATATAATAGGTTACCAAAACGATAAAACCTTGAAATATCAATAATATTATAAATATGGGAGTTTCTACAACATGTGGCTCAGGCAAAAAGTACAAAAACTGTTGTGGGAAATAAAAGAATAAAAAATTTATTAAAATAATAAAATATTTCAAATTTTATAAATTATCTACAAAATATCAAAAATATGTAGTAAAATAAAGGTGTCACCGAGAAATAATCTTGTTGACACCTTTTAAAATCTAATAAAAATGGAGGAAAATAACAATAATATTGTAATTTTAAAAGCAATAAGTAATAAAATTGATGATAAAGCAAAGAGTGAATAGAGCGTATCATATAGGTATACTCTTTTTTTATCTAATAGGAAATTTGCATATAGCAAATTTCTGTACCAAGTATTTATTTAATATGTACACTTATTTTTTTTTGCAAATTATAGATTTTATAAAATGCTTATGATAAAATAATTTAGAAAAAGCTAAATTATAATGAAAGGTATAATTAATGGAAGAAAAAGAGAAATATTTAAATCAGTTATTACAAGATGAGAATGGTATAAAGTTAATAAATGAAAAATTAGCTTTAATAATAGAAGACAAAGATTTTTATAAATATGGATTATTAACTCAAATTGTAGATAAACTAATAGAAAAAGGTTATAGTAAAACAGTTTTAAATAATTTTCAATTAATATTAGAAAAAGCTTTAAAAGAAGAAACCTTAGATGTAGTAATATCAGTTTCTGGAACTCCAGAAGGAGAAGAAAAATTATTAGAGAATGTTGGAAAAATATATTCTAAATTAGATGGTGAAGAAGTATTAGATTTTATAGATTTGTTAAATGACGAGAAAAAGGAAGAAATTTTAAGAAAAAATAAATATTCATATGATTTATATGAAAATGGATTTATTAGAGAATCAACTTTAGGTGGAATAATAAAAGGCAACTTATCTGATTTTGTTGAAGAAATAATAAAAGAAGTATCAGAAGGAAAAGAATTGAAAAAACTAGAATCAGGTACTTATAATGATGCGATAGAAACAAATGGATATATAATAAAATTAGGTGAAACAAGAGATAAATTTGAAATTCCATATCATCCAAATATTTTGCAACCTATAGTAAGAGAAAGAATCACAGACGAAACAGAAAATGATATTTTAATAGTAGAAGTTCAAAATAAAGTAGATACTAAAAATATAACTGAAAAGCAGAGAGAAGAATTAATACAGAAGTTTAAAAAGTCTAAAATAAAATGTAAAGATATTTTATTTGATAATATTGGAATACTATTAAAACCAAATGAGAGAATTCTATTTGACGGGGTTGGAGGAATAGTAGATTATGATGATATAAAAGAAGAAACTTTAAGTCCAGGAGAACCAGTTATATTTGATACTGATTTAATAGAGAAAGAAGATGAATTTGGTGAAAAATAAATAAGGAGGTTTTATATGAAAAATGGTATAAAAATAATAATAGCAATACTACTTATATTGATAATAGCAGGTGGAATAATAGTTTTAAGTAAAATATTTAACACTAACAAACCAAAAGAAAAAGAAGAGATATTAACAAATAATAATTCTAAAAATGGAATAACAACTGTATTAAGTTTGGAAGATGAAATTTCAAATAATACAATATGGTGTGGTACATTTCAACTTATATGGAATGATTTAAAAAATGATTTAGCAAAACAAGACATAATATTTAATCCTCAAATGAAAGTTGTAGAAAATTTAAATAAAGAAACTTTTACTACAAAAGATTTATCAGAGAAATATTATTATAAAAAAGTAGGAGTACAATCTATAGAATTAAAGAATGAGATTGAAAAAGCAATAAAAGATAAATTTGATGAAACTAGTGATATATTAGATAATTTTAATTGGGAAAACGCAGATCCTGAAAATTATTTCTTATATGCAATGTTAAAAAAAGAATTCAAGTTTGAAAAGGCTTTTAATGAATTTGAAAATGGAAATTTTGGCGAATATGAAAATATAAGTTATTTTGGAATAGAGAAAAATGAAAAGAGTGATGAATTAAGAGATCAAGTAGAAGTACTATATTACGAAAATAAAGAAAATTTTGCTATAAAATTAAAAACTAAACAAGAAGATGAAGTGATTTTATGTAAAAATCCAGAAGGTAAAACATTTAATGAAATATATGAAAACATAATAAATAAAGAAAAAATATATAAAGGAAATAAAAATATAGAAAATGGAGAATTAGTAAAAGTACCTAACTTAAAAATAGACGAGAAAAAAGAATTTACTGAGATTGAAGAAAAGCCATTTTTATTTTCAAATGATGATACTTATGTAATAGAGAAAGCTATGCAAACAATAAAGTTTGAGTTAGATAAAACAGGAGGAAAAATAAAAAGCGAAGCGGGAATGATGGTAAATAAAGCAACAGCAGTTATAATGGAAGAGAAAAGAGAATTTGCTATAGATAATACTTTTGCAATATTCTTGAAGGAAGAGGGAAAAGATAAACCTTATTTTGCTGGAAAGATAAATGATATAACTAAATTTCAATAAATTTCTGTACAAAGTATTTATATAAATAAAGAGAAAACTACCTTTAAAGGTAGTTTTTTTGTATCATAGGAAAGAGTGTCATACAAGTTTCTTATGAAAATGTTATGAATATTCATTTTTGTTATTCAACAACAGGTGGAATAAAGTTTTCAATTGCATTTCTAAGTTTAGAATGATGAATTACAAAATGAATAGAAGGACTCGTATCTTTTGAAATCATAACATATTTATTTTGACAAATAAGTACTTGAATATTTTTAAAAGTCTTATTTGAGTCTGTTTTTAAAGTATAATTCTTTTGAGTTTTAGCATATTGTTTTGTTAAATTTAAATGTTCTAAATATTCGTCATAAGTATAATAAATTCTATGTTCATAAAAGCTATCAGAAAGAGATAAAGCAGGTATATCTTTATCAAAATCTTCTTTTGATAATTCAGATAGTTCATCATTGAAAGTGTTAGAATTTAATATAGTTTCAATGATTTGCTTTTGGTTCTTTACAGATTTTAATATATTTTTAATATTATCATTACTTATTTTATTTCTCTTTAAAATTCTTAAAAGTAATTCTTCAGAAATTGTGTGAATAGGTAAAGAAGATAAAATTCTTCTTCTATTTCCAATTATGTTTGTACTTGATGTCATAAAAGCATTAAAAGCATTTTGAGATTCAGTTCTATAAATTTCCATAAGAGGAGATGCTTTACTTAGTAAACAATTACATTTATCTCTATAATAAGCAATATCAGTTTTGTTACTTGTTAAAAAATATTTTCCTTTGTCATGATATCCGTTAATACATTCTCCAGTAAGGGCAGCAGCACCAGAGACATAATTAAAATGACAATATACAGAATCTTGAAAATTCTTTAAGTAATAAGGAGAAACTTGACCTGTCATGTAAATAGGAATCCAACTTTCTAACCCTAACATCATTTCATTAAAAGGTCTATCAAGGTTATGAATAATATTTAAATGAAGTCCTTTTTTTAAAGTCATAGCAATAGCAAACATCCACTTTTTACCGAATTCAATATCTTTTGCCATGTCTTCCATAGGCATATCACTACACATAAAAACAGGCTCAGTAGATTTTGAAAATACAGTGGCTTTGAAAAAGTCTAATTCGCCTTTTTTCATTTCTTCAATACCATAATAATTTTTTGTTCCAGATTTATAAAAAGGTACAAAAGGTATTTTCATTTCATTAAAATGTATTGCTTTAATATATTGGTCTAAATCGAAAGTATCTAAATGTTTAAGAAAATCATCAATATAATTGCGAGTTGGAGTAATATTAGTAGAGAGCCAACTTCTTAAATTTTCATAATAATCAGATTGAGTATTTAAATTCTCACAAGGACAATTTATAAGTGATGAAACTACCTTTTTCTCATCTTCCTGAACATATTTATTAACTACGAACTTACATACATAATCAATAAAAATTTGAGGTTTAGTCGGAAAAATATTTCCTGCACGTAGCTTAGAAAGATAAGAAGAATCATATCCTAATTTTCTAGATAAGTCTGCCATACTAATATTTAAAGCTGATGTAAGATCATTAAAATTTTTTACTAGTTGTTCTAAATCAATATGCACATCATTTAAAGTGATAGAAAGCGTTTTATAAATATCTTCTTTTTTTAAATCTACATTTCTTTCTGAAGCTAATTGATATAATCCATCAACTAAAGATTCTAATTGCTTACTTCTAATATTAGGGGTTCTTTCTCCATTACGATAACGACTGATAACAGTAGGAGAAAGGTTAGAGGTATCTGCTAATTCTTTTGAAGAGCAGTCTATTTTTAATATATATTCATTTAATTGTTCACAAAAAGTCATAAAAAAGCCTCCATAATAAATTTTCTAATTCATTATAATATAACATACAAGTATTTAAAAAACAATTACCGAAAAGTCATGGAAAATTTGGTAATAAAATATAAAGATAAAGTTCAATATGGTATCATATTGATATAAATGTGAAATAGGAGGAATACAAGTGCAAAGAAAAATTAAAATTTTATCGACAATGTGCATAGTTAGTTTACTATTGAATTTAGTATTTGCAATGAATTTCAATAATGTATATGCAGGGAATAGTACAATTAAAGATGGACGACTATCTGATAGAGAGTTTTTTTCAAAAGACTTATCTAACTATAACATTGAAAATATCGAAGAACAAACAGAAAATACTAGTAATCCAAAAACAGGAGATAACATTATGCCATATTTCATAATATTTATAGTAGCTATAATAGGTATGGTAATAATAGCTATTATTATTGTGAAATGTAAGAAAAAAGAAAGCAAACATTAAGAATAAAGAGGTAATTTTATGAGAAAAGTTGAAAAGAAAACTAATAAGAAAAATATAATATTCGTTATTATATATATAATTCTATTTTGTGCTTTAGTATATTCTGGTAGTAAAATTTATAATTGGTATAGAGAAAATAATAATAATAAGCAAATAGCTAAAAGAATAAGTAATGTGGTAACAGTAGTTCAGAATGATAATTTTGAAGAAAAAGAAAAATACAAAATAGATTTTGATGCTTTAGAAGAACAAAACGATGAAACTGTTGCATGGATAAAAGTAAATAATACAAATGTTGAATATCCTATAGTAAAAGCAAAAAATAATAGTTTTTATTTAAATCATAGTTTTGATAAAAGTTATAATTCAGCAGGTTGGATATTTGCAGATTATAGAAATAATTTTGATGGTACAGATAAAAATATTGTAGTATATGGTCATAACAGAAGAGATGGATCTATGTTTGCAAGTTTAAAAGATGCATTAAGTCCAGAGTGGTATGAAAATGATGAAAATATGGATATTTTATTTGATACTAAAAATGAAAATAGTACTTACAAAATTTTTTCAATTTATCAAATAGAAGAAGAAGATTATTATATTAAAACTGATTTTGATGACGAAATTGAATTCCAGAATTTTATTGATACTATAGCCAAAAGAAGTGTTAAAGACTTTGAAGTCGAAGTTACAGGAGAAGACAGTATTTTAACATTATCAACATGTGCAAATAACAATAAATATAGAGTAGTTATACATGCTAAAAAGATGCAAAATGTATAGAAAAAATTATAAATAATAGTTACCAAAGTGTCATGGAATATTTGGCAATAAAAACTAAAAATAAAATATTATATGTTAAAATAACAAATATGAAAAGTAGATTTAAGAAAGGGGAAAACAATGAGAAAACTAAGAATATTATTTATACTTTGTTTGTTAGGAAGTTTAGTATTCCCAATGTTTTTAAACAAAGTATATGCAGAAAGTAAAAATGAAGTAACATTGAATTTTGAAGGTGGAACAATTCATGATGGCTATGTAGAATATAGCAAAATAGCCAAATTACAATTATTCAAAGGTGATGAATTAGTTATTAATATTTCAAATAATATGGTAATTGATTTAAATGAAGCAGAGTATAAGTTTGTAATCGAAGAAATTCCAGTAGAAGCTGTAGGCGTTACAAAACCTGGAACAGTAAGATTAAGGATTAATAATTGGTATTATCCTATGGCAACAACAATATTAGGTGAAAGCAAGTCTATATTCAAATTAGAATCAAGTAAATTTAGTGGAACATTAGATATAAAACTTCTAAGAAATAGAACAGTTGTTAATACAAAGATTGAAAATGTTTATGAAAATATAACATCAAAAGGTTTAATTGATTTGACTAACGAAAAAGAATATGTAATAGATTTTTCTAAAACTGATGAATTAACAGAAGGTTTAAAATCATTTGCAGATTTAGATAAAACACTATATTATAAAAGAGACAATAAAGGTCTATTAGTAACAGATAATGAAAGTGAAGCAGTTATAAAGATCGTTGGAAATAGTTTAGAAAATAAAGCAATATTAACTGCAGTAAATGTTGGAACTAAAAAAAATGAAATTTTTAAAGGATTTCATACTAAATACACAGGTTCTGCATTGAATTATGATGGCACTGATGGTGGCATTATAAATGAAACAAGAACCGATTATTATACAAGATGTACTTATGATTTTACATTTCAATATGTAAAAGAAGAAGTGAAACCAAAAGAATATAAATTTATAGAAGGTGCTAATCAAGCATATACAATAGAAGAATCAAAAAATGCAACATTTAGAATAGATGCAGATTATAGTTTGTTTACAAATAAAGTATATGTAGATGAAAATTTATTAGCTAATGATAAATATGATTCAAAATCAGGAAGTACAATAATAACTTTAAAAGATGAATATTTAAAAAACTTGTCTGTTGGAGAGCATGAATTAAAAGTTGCTTTTTCAGATGGAGGAGAGGCAATAACAAAATTTATAATTAAAGAAAAACAATCAAATACAAACAATGAAGAAAATAAAAATACTGAAAATGAAAATAAACAACCAAATCAAAATACTGAAGATAATAAAAATACTGAAAACGAAGACAAACAACCAAATCAAAATACTGAAGATAATAAAAATACTGAAAACGAAGACAAACAACCAAATACCAATATAGAAGACAATAAAAAGACTGAAACAGAAGACAAACAAGAAAATACAAATGTAGAGAATAATAATACTCAAAAAGTAATATCAAACCCTAAAACAGGTGATGAGGTTGTAGTATACTTTACAATTTGTATATTAGGAATTGTTACATTAGTAATGATTTATAATAGAAAAAATTAAAAATAATAGGAGGAAAGAAAAAATGAAAATCAAAAAGATTTTAGTATTTATTGCAATTGTATTAGCTAGTATTTGTTTATTTAGCTTTTCAAATCAAGTAAATGCAGTAACAATTAGTGATGATGGAAAATATACATTAATACTAACTAGTAATGAAGAAAATTTTAGTATTGATGGTGAAACTAAAAAAATTATAAGATTTAATGTCGCAGAAGGAGAAAAAACAGTTAAATTATCTGAATTAACAAAAGGAATTGTTCCTTTCAATGGTAGAACAGAATTCTCATATTGGGGAAATTTTACAGGGGAAAAAGCTAGTGAAGAATTAGCAATAACTGAATTTAGCTGGAGTGGCAACTTGGGAGACATAACATATACAGATGGCTTGACTCTTTATGCAAAATTTTCTGATAAATTATTGCAAGGAACTGGTACATATTATTTAACACTTGATGCTTTTGCAGGTAAAGTAAATGGGCAAAGCATTGTAAATTTAACAAGTAAAAGTACTGAGTTTAAAACAGTTGATTTAACAAAATATATACCTGTAAGAGAAGGATACACATTTAAAGGATGGGATTTAAATGGAAAAATTGTAACTTCTATTGATTCTAGCTATTTTGCTGATAGTGATTGTATAGCAGTAACTGCTACATATACTCAAGATACTTTTGAAGGTGATGGAATTGTATTAATATTAAATGCTAATGGTGGTACTATTGGTGGAAAAGAATCTAACCAATATGACTATCTAGGTGGTGGAAATTCAGGAACAGCTATGTCACTTTTACCATACACCCCTGTAAGGGAAGGATATACTTTTACTGGATGGAATTCTAAAAAAGACGGAAGTGGAAAACACTTTATGTATATTTACTGGAGAGTATGGGATAAGGATGAAGAAACAGATAAAGAAGTTGAAAAAGATACTTTAATAACAGAAGAAAATGGTTATGAGAGATATAAAAATGTAACTTTATATGCTTCTTGGACTAAAACTTCAGTAGAACCAGAAGAACCTGTTGAAGAAACTGTAAAGGAAATTCAAAGTACAGGGGAAACAAATGCAAATATTGAATTTGAAAATGAAGTTAGTAAAGATTATAAATTAGATATTCAAGAGGTAGAAATAATAAAAGAATTAGAAGATAAAGAAGTTAAATTTTTAGTAGACATCAATGTATTAAATGGAACACAAATCGTAAAAATAAGCGATACAAAAATGAGAATCAGAATAGAATTACCAGAAGATTTAAAAGATTATGATCAATATGAAGTAGTTTATATATTAGACAACGAAATAAAGGAAACATTACCAGCAACAGTAGAAGATGGATATATAGTATTTGAAACATCACACTTAAGTCAATATGGAATAGTAGCAAAAAATGAAGTACAAGAAGAAAATAATACTAAACCAGCTACTACTACAAAGAAAGAAACAAACAATCCAAAAACAGCAGATAATATTATGAGTAATGTAATGTTATTTTTAAGTTCTATAACAGCTATTAGTGCATTAGTAATAGTTAATAGAAAAAAATAATATATTAAAAATATATTAGCTAAAATGAGGTGGACTCAAATTGTTAAATAAATTTTTGTTTAATAATTTGGGTTCATTTTTTATACAATTTGTAGTTTTAAATAACATACTACAAATTTATTAACTTATCTAATAGGAGGATTTTTCAAAAATCCTATTAAATAAATACTTTGTACAGAAATTTGATATATGTAATTTTGTAGACGAAAAGTTGATAAAAAACATATATACAAATGTTGGATCGTATGATAAAATATTACCAAATGTAATTGGGTTATTATTACAAGAAATCCAATAAAACAAAAATAATAAAGATAGGAGAGAGTAGAATGAAAAATTTTGAAAATATAGTATTAGGAATAATATTAATTTTAATTGGTTTAATCATAGGTGCAAATGCTTTAGGGATAGCAGATATAAATATATTTTTTGACGGATGGTGGACTTTATTTATAATAGTACCATGTTGTATAGGGCTAGTTAAAGAAAAGGATAAAACAGGCGACATTATAGGATTAGTTATAGGAATTATATTATTATTATGTTGCCAAAATTTATTAGACTTTGATATGATTTGGAAATTAGCACTTCCAGCTATTTTAATAGCGATAGGAATAGCAGTCATATTTAAAGATGTATTTAATCGCAATGTTAGTGAACAAATAAAAAAATTAAATCAAAATAAACCAAAAGATTGTGTATATTGTGCCACTTTTTCTGGTCAAAATGTAAAATTTGATGGAGAAAAATTTAACGGAACTGATTTAACAGCTGTATTTGGTGGAGTAAAATGCGATTTGAGAAATGCAATAATAGAAAATGATGTAGTAATAAACACAAGTAGTATATTTGGTGGAATAGATATATTTTTACCAGAAAATGTTAAAGTAAAAATAAAATCTACATCTATATTTGGCGGAGTTGATGAGAAAAAAAGAAATAATGTAGAAGATGCTAACACACACGTAATTTATATTAATGCACTTTGCTTATTTGGAGGGGTAGATATAAAATGACAACAACTCAAAAAATAATAAAATATTTAGCTATGGCTTTTGCTGTTTTCTTAATTTTTACAATAATATCATCTATATTAGGTGGAATTTTTGGTTTATCTAAAGTATTAGGATTAAAGAAGAATAATACAATTAGTAAAGAGTTAAGCAACTTAGAATGGAATAAAGATAACGAAACAATAAGAAATCTAGATATAAATATTAATTCTAGCAACCTTACAATAAAATTAGGGGAAAATTTTAAAATAGATACTAATAACGATAATATAAAATGCAATCAAAAAGGCGAAACTTTAAAAATAGAAGAAAATAACAATTGGTTTTTTGAAAATGATTCAGCCGAATTAGTTATATACATACCAAGAGGAATAGAAATAGATAAAACAGTTATAAATACAGGAGCTGGTTCAGTAAATATTGAAGAATTAATAACTGAAAAATTAAAACTAAATCTTGGGGCAGGAGAAACAAAAATAGAAAAGATAGTAACAAATGATGCAAAAATAGATACAGGAGCTGGAAAATTAAAAATAGCATCAGGTAATATTAATGATTTAGATTTAGATATTGGAATAGGAGAGACTGATATAACAGCTAGAATAACTGGAAAAAGCAGGATTGATACAGGCATAGGAAGTGTAAGACTTAATTTAATAGGAACAAAAGAAGATTATAAAATAAATGTAAGCAAAGGAATTGGAGAAGTTAAAATAGCAGGAGAGAAAGTTGCAGATAACGAAACTGTTGGAAATGGTGAAGATGTAATAAAACTTAATGGTGGTATAGGAGAAATAAAAGTAGAATTTGAATTAGAGAAATAATAATAGAATAAGAGTTTTCAGGAGAATTTATTAATTGATTTTATTTTTCCTAAATGATATAATTCAAGAAGTTGTATAAAAATATAAGGAGAAAAAATGATAGCAGAAGTAATAATAAATACTACAGCAAAACAATTAAATAAAACATTTGATTATACAATTCCTCAAGAATTAAAAGATGAATTAAAAATAGGTAGTAGAATCTTAGTTCCATTTGGAAACAAGAAGGCTTTAGAAGAAGGTTTTGTAATAAATATAAAAGAGAAATCTGAATATAAAACTAAAAATGTTGTAAAAATTCAAGACAATCCATTAACAGAAGAAAATGTGAAACTTGCAAAATTAATGTCTCAAAAATATTTTTGTAATATATCAGATTGTATAAAATTAATGTTACCACCAGGAACTATAAATAAAAATATAGATGATAGAGTTAAAGAGAAAACAGGAAATTTTGTTTATTTAGCTAAAGACATAGAGGAAATAAAGTTAGATATACAAACAGAGAAAATAAAAAGTGAAAAACAAATAAAACTATTGAAATTTCTAGAAGAAAACGAAGGAATACACATAACGGACTTAGAAATAATAACAGAAGTAAGTAAAAGCATAATGAAAACTTTGGAGAAAAACGGATATATAGAAATTGTAAAAGAACAAATAGAAAGAAATCCATTTAAAAATAAAGAAGTAGAAAGAGATTCAAAAAAAGTTTTAAATAAAGAACAGAAAGAATGTTATGAGCAAGTAGAATTTGCAATAAATATGAATGAATATATGGAGTTTTTATTATTTGGAGTAACAGGAGCTCGGAAAAACAGAAATTTATATGCAATTAATAGAAAAAGTTATATTAGAAAATAAAACAGCAATAGTATTAGTACCCGAAATTTCTTTAACACCACAAATGGTAGATAGATTTTTAGCAAGATTTGGAGATTGCATAGCAGTTTTGCATAGTAAACTTTCCATTGGAGAGAGATTTGACGAATGGAATAAAATAAAAGAAGGAAAAGCTAAAATAGTAATTGGCGCAAGATCTGCAATTTTTGCACCATTGCAAAATTTAGGCCTAATAATAATAGACGAAGAACACGATAGTTCATATAAATCAGATATGACTCCAAGATATAATGCAAAAGAAATTGCAAAATATTTAGCAAAGCAAAATAATATTCCATTATTATTAGGAACAGCAACTCCAGATATAAATACATATTATGAAGCTGAAAACAAAGATATACAACTATTAAAACTTACACAAAGAGCAAATTCAGCAAGCCTTCCAGATATTGAAATTGTTGACCTAAGAAAAGAACTTGCTATGGGAAATAAGTCTATGATAAGTACTAGACTATACGAAGAAATAGAAAACAATTTAAAAAATAAAAAACAAACTATATTATTTTTAAATAGAAGAGGCTATTCAACTTTTATAATGTGCAGAGATTGTGGGTATACTGTAAAATGTAAAAATTGCAATATAGCATTAACATATCACATGTATGAAAACAAATTGAAATGTCATTATTGTGGATATGAAACTGATGTAGTAAAAACTTGTCCAAATTGTAATAGTAAAAAGATAAAATACTTTGGAACAGGTACACAAAAATTAGAAGATGAGATTCATAAATTATTTGAAAATGCTACTACTATAAGAATGGATATAGACACGGTAACTAAAAAGAATTCACACGAAAATATATTAAATAAATTTAAAAATGAAAATATAGACATATTAATAGGAACTCAAATGGTAGTAAAAGGTCACCATTTTCCAAATGTAACTTTGGTAGGTGTAATAGCTGCAGATGGAAGCTTAAATATAGAAGATTATAGAGCAAGTGAAAGAACTTTTCAAACTTTAGTGCAAGTATCAGGAAGAGCTGGAAGAGAAAAAGATAAAGGAAGAGTTATAATTCAAACATATAATCCAGAAAATTATTGTATAGAATATGCTAAAAAACAAGAATACGATAAATTCTATGAAGCAGAGATTGAATTAAGAAAAAGATTGAATTATCCACCATTTTGCGATATAATATCAATCAAGATTAATTCAAAAAATGAAAACGAAGTAAAAAAAGTTGCTGATAATTTGTATAAAGATTTAAATAAAAGCCAAAATTTAAATAATATGATGATATTTAAACCAGTTCCATCACCAATCAATAGAATAAACAATAGATATAGATGGAGAATAATAATAAAATGTAAGTTTAATTATAAAGTTATAAATTTAATTAATTCTAGTTTAGAAAACTTTTATAAATCTAATTACAAAAATACAAGCGTGATAGTGGATGTAAATCCAATTAATATGTTATAAAATAGGAGGAAGAGTTATGGCAATAAGAAATATAAGACAAAGTGGAGATGAAATACTAAAAAAACATTCAAAAGAAATAGAAGTAATAGACGATAAAATAAAAGAACTAGCACAAGATATGTTAGATACAATGCATAAATATGATGGATTAGGTTTAGCTGCAGTTCAAGTAGGAATACTAAAAAGAATAATAGTAATAGATTTATATGAAGAAGGAATGCAATTTGTATTAATTAATCCTGTTATTGTAAGTGAAAAAGGCGAGCAAGTTGTAGAAGAAGGTTGTTTAAGTTTTCCAAATAAATTTGGGAAAGTTACAAGATATAAAGAAGTTACAGTTGAAGCTTTAGATTTAGAAGGAAATAAGGTTAAATTAACAGGTAAAGATTTATTAGCTCAAGCATTACAACATGAAATAGACCATCTAGATGGAGAATTATTTATAGATAAAGTAATTCCTGGTACATTAGAAGTAATAAATCCAGATGATATTAAACAAAAAAATAAATAAACCTATATAAATGGAGGAAAGCATGAATATAGTTTTTATGGGTACACCAGACTTTGCAAAAGAGTCATTAAAATCAGTAGTTGAAGCGGGTTACAATATACAAGCAGTTGTAACGAATACAGATAAACCAAAAGGTAGAGGAATGAAAATGTTATATTCACCAGTTAAAGAATATGCATTAGAAAAAAATTTACCAATATTACAGCCAGAAAAAATTAGAAATAATGATGAATTTTTAGAAGAAATAAAAAAATTAAATCCAGATATAATTTGTGTAGTAGCATATGGAAAAATTATTCCAAAAACAATATTAGATATTCCAAAATATGGATGCATAAATGTACATGGGTCACTTCTTCCAAAATATAGAGGAGCGGCTCCTATCCAATGGGCTGTTTTAAATGGAGATAGTGTAACAGGGGTTACAACTATGTACATGAATGAAAAGATGGACGAAGGAGATATAATTCTAAAAGAAGAAGTAGAAATAGGAGAAAATGAAACAACAGGAGAACTATGGGAAAAATTATCAAAATTAGGTTCTAAATTATTAGTAAAAACTTTAAGACAGATTGAAGAAGGTACTGCACCAAGAATAAAACAAGATTCTAATTTTACATTAGCACCAATGTTAAACAAAGAAATAGCAAAAATAGATTGGGGAAATATGACTTCAAGCAAAATAAAAAATCTAGTAAGAGGTTTAAACCCAATAATGGGAGCATATTCATATATAGATAATAAGAAAATAAAATTTTGGAAAGTTAAAATTCAGGAAGAGTATAACAAGAGTGAAGAAATTACTCCTGGTACTATAATTGAAGTAAATTCAAAAACAGGAGTACTAGTAATAAAAACAATAGATTCAGCAATAGCTGTACAAGAAATTCAAGCAGAAAATAGTAAAAAAATGAATATAGCAGATTTCTTAAGAGGAGCTAATTTACAACAGATGCAAAAATTCGAATAAATATGACAAAATTACTTGAAAAAGAAAAAATATAATATATAATAAAGAAAAGTTATTTTTTTAGACTCTGTAAAATTAATATTTAGGAGGGATTTTATGGCTACAGTTGTAAAGAGACTTATCATTGTTGGGACAGCAATTTATGAGATCGAGGAAAAATTTCAAACACTTATAACAGAAACTGAAAAGGAAACTAATTTGCAATTTTCTTATGCACTTTTAGTAAATGAAGTTTCTCAAATAAGCCGGAGAGAATATTTATTATTCTTTTCAGAGAAGAAATAATTTTTCTAAAAAAGAGCTACTAATATGCAATGAAGTGAACCAAATATAGTGGACACTGAAAAAAGAGTCTATGGGACTACATTAATTTGTAGTCTCATATTTTTTATTTGATTTTAATCTAATTGTATTATAAAATAATAACCAATCTTTGACAATATCTATATATTGTTCTAAAGATGTGATATCATTATTATAGAGAGTTTCCTTTTTGAGAATGCCATGGAAACTTTCCATTGGTGAATCATCTATAGGTGTTCCTTTTCTACTCATAGAAATTGTTATACCATTTGATTCACAAATTTCTTTATATTGAAAGGATGTATATTGGTAACCTTGATCAGAATGTATAATCAGCCCATTTACATCTTTTCTTTTTGATATTGCTTCATTTAGTGTATCTATAACAATATTTAAATCATTTCTATTACCAATTTTATAAGCTACTATTTTTCTATCATATAAATCCAATATAGTTGATAAATAAGCCCTTTTGCCATTTAATATTAAGTACGTTATATCTGTAGTCCAAATTTTATTTGGTGCATTTGTATTAAAATGTCTATTTACAATATTAGGCTTTACATTTTCCTCAATTCTCTTATATGTTTGACTTTTTACTTTTCTTGTATATTTGGGTCTTAAATCGTATTTTTTCATTATCCTTTGAACCTTTTTATGATTTATTAATAATCCCCATTTATGTAGTAAGCCTTCCTCAATTCTTCTATATCCATATGTACCTTTAGATTCGTCAAATATTTCTTTGATTAATAGATAATCTGAATAGTCTTTATCTACAGTATTTCTATATTTATAGTAATTAGATTTACTTATATTAAGAACATCAAATAAATCCTCTAATTTATATTTATTTCTAAAACTATCTATAAATCTTATTTTTTCTCTTGTTCTTCCTTGAGGAAGGCTAGGTATTTTTTTAATATTTCATATCTTTTCTTATAATCAATTTCATTATTTTTCAGTTTTTGATTGTCAGTTGTTCCCATATTTTTATATTTTCTTACCCAAGTCTCAACCGTTTTCCAACTTTCTATAAAGTACTTTTTAGCAATTTTCTTATATCCCAAATTACTATTAAGATAGTCTTGTACTACTTGTTCTCTGAAGTCATTATCATAACTCATAAATTTTTGACCTTTTTTAGCCATAAAAATACACCTCCGTTTAGTATTTTAACATAGATTCTTTTTTCTATGTCTACTAAATGGGGTGCATTTCATAATTAGTAGTTCTTTTTTTAGAAAAATTTTTGATATAAAGACTAATGTTTTAAATTTAAAGTCAATTAATGGTAATTGCTAGTTGACATAAATTGAAGTGTAATATATAATAATTGAGTAAAATTTTATATTTTCATTTTTCCTTTTAAGGAGGAAGGAATTAAGTAAAAACATTAAAAAATTAGCAACAATTCTATTTTTGAAAGGAGAAAAAATAATGTCAAAACTTATTATCAAATGTACTTACAAGCGGAAAGATGGTTCTTCATATGAAGAAAATCTGATAATTCCTGAAGGGAAAAATTTCTTCTTTAAAGCTTACAAAAGGTTAAAGAAAGTAACCATACCTGAAGGCGTAACCTCAATAGCTAAGGATACATTTAACGAATGTAAAGTTTTAGAAGAAATAGTATTACCTAAAACTTTAGAGAGTATAGGAGATTATTCGTTTAAAGGGTGTACAAGTTTAACAAGAATTATATTGCCTGAGAACTTAAAGCAAATAGGCAATTATGCATTTGCTGATTGCGAAAATTTAAGAAAGATAGTTTTACCAGAAAAAATAAAGTCGATAGGAGTAGGTGCTTTTAGTTATTGCAAAAATTTAAAAAAAGTAGTGTTACCAAAAAGCTTAAATCAAATAGGTGATTATGTTTTTTATAGTTGCAAAAGTCTATCAGAAATAACGATTTCAGAAGGATTGGAATCAATAGGAATTGATGCCTTCAAGGATTGTATAAATTTAAGAAATATAGTATTACCAAAAAGCTTAAATCAAATAGGTGATCATGCTTTTGATGGTTGCAAAAGTTTAGCAGAAATAGCAATTCCAGAAGGCTTGCTGTCAATAGGTGTTGATACCTTCAAGAATTGCATAAGTTTAAGAAATATAGTATTACCCAAAAGCTTAAATCAAATATGCGATTATGCATTTATTGGTTGCAAAAATTTAGCAGAAATGACAATTCCTGAGGGCGTAACATCAGTAGGAGTAAAAGTCTTTAACGGATGCGAAAGTTTAAGAAGAATAGTATTACCAAACAGCTTAACTTTAATAGGAAATTATGCATTTACTGGTTGCACAACGTTAAAAGAAGTTGTAATCCCAGCAGGCGTAACATCAATTGGAATAGGAGCATTTGCAGAGTGTAAAGGTTTAAAAAAAATTGTGTTACCAAATAACTTAGAGGTAATAGGAGATAATACTTTTAATAGGTGTACTAAGTTAAAAGAGGTGATAATCCACGAAGGAGTAAAATTGATAGGCACAGATGCTTTTAATAGGTGCTTTAGTTTAGTAAAAATATCTTTACCTAAAAGTTTAAAGTCAATAGAAAGTTATGCTTTTTCCAAGTGCAGTAGCTTAAAAGAAATAGTAATGCCAAAAAATGTTTCAATAGGAAAAAATGCTTTTAATGACTGTTTACCAACAGTAAAGAAAAAAATTATCTAAATAACCAAAACTAATTCTAAAGGTGATTATGTGCTAAAAGTAATTTAAACAAAATAAATTTGACATAATATTAAAACAAGATGTAGGAAAAGTTTCCTACATCTTGTTATTTAATAGGAAATTCTTCTGAATTTCCTATTAAATAAATACTTTGTACAGAAATTTGCTATGTGCAAATTTCGCGCACTAACAAAGACGCGGACTTCAAAATGTTTTAATAAGTACAAAAGTTATTAATGTCCGCTTTTGTTTTTTAATAGGAAATTTTTCTGAAATTCCTATTATATAAAATTACATTGCACAGAAAATTTATTTCATAAATTTTCTTCGCACGAGAACAAATTTACGGAAAAATAGTAATAATTGACTTTTATGTAAAGTCGTAGTAAAATATTATTGGTATTTATGTGCTTATATCAAATTCAAGTGACTTTGATAGCCTAAAGTGTATATGCACAAATACACTATTAAGAAAGGAGTTAAAAACTATTAGTTAAAAAATATAAAAAGGAGATGTTTTTATGTTAGGTGCAGAATCCCCAGGTTCAGACTCTATACTTAATGCAGTTAGAAATATTAGGCGGGCAGAGGAATCACGGTGGCAGTCAAGTTATTCTGAGCCGGATATACCGGATATGTCGGATACGTTGGAGAACCCCAAGAGTAAAGTTACGATTACAAATTGCAATTGTAATTTAAATACGGAGTTTGGACCAATCAAAGACTATAATATTATAAGCACTCCTAATGGTGCTATTGTTAAAGTTGGAAAAAACTGGCGGTTCTATGACAAAAATAAGAAAAAAATTGTTAATGTCAGCTATAAAGATGTATACGAAATTTGGAGAAAACTCCCTGTATTCATTTTGCCCACAACCAAGTTAAGCGAAGGAGATCTTATTAAGGTTTCTGGAGAATATTACTTCGTAGTGGAGTCTACAGAGAAAAACGTTCTGGTAGCATGTGTTAATGAAAAAAATATTGGAAAAGTCATTGCTAAGGATTCAACATACTTTAGTTATTATTTGAAGATTATCACTTTTAGTGATTTCTTAAGTGTGGATGATGAATTGGACTTTGAGAAGTTTAACGTCTTATCTATAATGTGCGAAAGGAACGAGGAAAATAGCAATTTAATAAGTCAATTTATTCCTTTAATGCTTTTTAAGGAAAAACTTGATGGAAATGATGACGTCATAAAGATGATGTTCATGGCTTCCGTTATGAATAATAATAACAGCTCTACGATTCTCGAGATGATGTTGAAGATGCTCAGTGATGAGAAGAAAGAGAATCATTTGTAAACTAATTAATAGTTTGAAACTTTTTTCTATCCCCCTCAAGATGTTAATCTTGAGGGAATTTTTATATGTAAAAAATATTACATTTATTTTCCACAAAATAAATGTAAGCAAAAAATTTATACATATTGTCAAAATTATTTTAATAAATGTTTACAAAAAATAAAATTGTGGTATAATATTATTGACCGTGAAGGGAAGAGTAGAAATAAAAACTGTTAAAAGAGATGATTAGCCATAGGCTGAAAGCTAATCTTAAAAAGCTTATTTTGAAAACTAACCTGGAGTCAGTAGAAAACTACCGTTGATAACGTTATAATCTTAAATGAAGTTAAATATTAGGGTGGAACCGTACATATATTGTACCCCTATAGGTAAGAAAAAAGCCTGTAGGGGTATATTTTTTACCTTGCACCATATAAAGGAGGTTTTATATATGATTAAAATTACATTAAAAGATGGTTCTGTAATAGAGGCAGAACAAGGAATTACAGTATTAGATGTAGCTAAAAAAATAAGTGAGGGGTTAGCTAGAATAGCAACAGCAGGAATGGTTAATAATGAGGTAAAAGATTTAAGATATCAACTAGAAGAAGATTGTACTTTGAATATATTAACATTTGATTCATTAGATGGAAAAAAAGCTTATTGGCATACAACATCACATATAATGGCACAAGCAATAAAAAGATTATTCCCAAATGTAAAATTAGCAATAGGACCATCAATAGATGAAGGTTTTTATTATGATTTTGATGTTGAAAAAGCATTTTCAGATGAAGAAAAAGCTAAAATTGAAGAAGAAATGAAAAAGATAATAAAAGAAGATTTACCAATAGAAAGATTTGTTTTACCTAGAGATGAAGCAATAAAATTAATGAAAGAAAAAGATGAACCATATAAAGTTGAATTAATAGAAGATTTACCAGAAGGAGAAATAATATCTTTTTATAAACAAGGTGAATTTACAGATCTTTGTGCAGGACCACATTTAATGAGCACAGGAAAAGTAAAAGCAATAAAATTACTTTCTTCATCTGGAGCATATTGGAGAGGTAGCGAAAAGAATAAAATGTTACAAAGAATTTATGGTATATCATTTCCAAAAGCTAGTATGGTTGAAGAATATATGCAAATTCTTGAGGATAGAAAAGCTAGAGATCATAGAAAAATTGGTAAAGATTTAAAATTATTCATGACACATCCATTAGTTGGAGCTGGACTTCCAATGTATTTACCAAATGGAGCTACAATAAGAAGAACACTAGAAAGATATATTCAAGATAAGGAAATTGCTTTAGGATATAGCCATGTATATACACCATCACTTGCAAATGTTGAATTGTATAAAACAAGTGGACATTGGGATCATTATAAAGATGATATGTTCCCAGCAATGAAAATGGATACAGAAGAAATGGTATTAAGACCTATGAACTGTCCTCATCATATGTTAGTATATAAAAATGAATTACATTCATATAAAGAGTTACCTATAAAAATAGGAGAATTAGCACATGATTTCAGATATGAAAATAGTGGTGCAGTATGCGGATTAGAGAGAGTACGTCAAATGTGTCAAAATGATGCTCACTTATTTGTAAGGCCAGACCAAATAAAAGAAGAAGTAGGAAGAGTATTAAATTTAATTTTTGAAGTATATTTAAAAGATTTTGGATTCCCTAGAGAATCATTTACATTTAGATTATCATTACGTGATAAAAACAACAAAGAAAAATATATAGATAATGATGAGATGTGGGAAACAGCAGAAAATCAATTAAGAGCTATATTAAAAGAGTTAAATATAGAATTTTATGAAGCTGAAGGTGAAGCAGCATTCTATGGACCAAAAATAGATATCCAAATAAAAACAGCATTAAATCATGATGTAACTATTCCAACATGTCAATTAGATTTTGCATTACCAGAAAGATTTGATTTAACATATATAGGAGAAGATGGAAAAGAGCATAGACCAGTCGTAATACACAGAGCAATTTTAGGATCTTCAGATAGATTTATATCATTCTTATTAGAAGAAACAAAGGGAAATTTACCAACATGGTTATCACCAGTTCAAGTAAAATTACTTCCAATTGCAGATGCTCATGTAGAATATGCAAATAAAGTAAAAGATTTATTACTAAAAGAAAAAGTAAGAGTAGAAGTTGATGATAGAAATGAAAAGATTGGATATAAAATTCGTGAAGCACAACTTCAAAAAGTGCCATATATGCTTGTAATTGGAGACAAAGAAATAGAAGAAAATGCCGTTTCAGTACGTTCTAGAAAAGACGGAGATATTGGACAAATGGATGCAAAAGAGTTTATAAATAAAATAGTTGAAGAAATTAAAAATTATAAATAATAATAGTTAGAATAAATGAAAAATAACTAAGAATGTATGAAAAACATTTTTGGTTATTTTTTTCACAAAAAATTCAAAATTAACGACTTAAAAAGGTTTGACAATATGATATTCTATGATATAATGTGAAAGAAAAATAATGCTATATTAGGAGGAATTATGGGAAAATTTAAAAGAACAGATACAGATATCGAAGGTTTATGTATTATAGAGCCTACTGTTTTCGGAGATAACAGAGGATATTTCATGGAAACATATAGTAAAGAAGATTTTAAAGAAATAGGAATAGATTATGAATTTGTACAAGACAATCAATCATCATCAAAAAAAGGTGTATTAAGAGGATTACATTTTCAAATAGAAAATACTCAAGGAAAATTAGTTAGAGTAATAAAAGGTGAAGTATTTGATGTAGCAGTTGATTTAAGAAGGGATAGTAAAACTTTTGGAAAATGGTTTGGAGTAAGATTATCAGAAGAAAATAAAAAAATGTTTTTTATTCCACCATATTTTGCACATGGATTTTTAGTTTTATCAGACACAGCTGAATTTACATATAAATGCACAGATGTATACAATCATTCAGCAGAGTCAGGATTATTATATAGCGATAAAGAGATTGGAATAGAATGGCCAGAAGTAAACTGTGAGTTAACAACATCTGAAAAAGATACAAAATGGCAAACTTTAGAGCAATTTAAGAATAGTGATATTTGGAAATAATAATTTTATAATAAAAAAGGAGAATAAATAGTATGAAAAATTTATTAGTAACAGGAGCAGCTGGATTTATAGGAGCAAATTTTGCAGAATATATGGTAAAAAAATATCCAGAATATAATATTATAGTATTTGACAAACTTACATATGCAGGAAATTTAGGAAATTTAAAAAATATTAAAGATAAAATAACATTTGTGCAAGGCGATATATGTGATTTTGATTTTGTTCAAGAAACATTTAAAAAATATGATATAGATACAGTAGTACATTTTGCTGCAGAATCACATGTTGATAATAGTATAAAAACACCATTTATATTTACACAAACAAATGTAATGGGAACACATACATTATTGGAATCTGCTAGAAGAGCTTGGGGAGAAGGTAGTCCAAATAAATTCATGCATATTTCAACAGATGAAGTTTTTGGAACATTAGGAGAAGATGGATATTTTACAGAAACTTCACCAATTAAACCAAACAGTCCATATTCATCATCAAAGGCTAGTTCAGATTTATTAGTTTTTGCATATCATGAAACTTATAAAATGAACGTAAATGTTACAAATTGTTCAAATAATTATGGACCATATCAACATCATGAAAAATTAATACCACATATGATATCTTTAGCATTAAAAGATGAAAAACTACCAGTATATGGACAAGGATTAAATATTAGAGACTGGTTATATGTAGAAGATCATTGTGAAGCTATAGATTTAGTATTACATAATGGTAGAAATGGTGAAAGATACAATGTTGGAGGACATAACGAAAAGAGAAATATAGAAATTGTTAAATTAATTTTAAATAGACTTGGAAAATCAGAAGATTTAATATCTTATGTAGAAGATAGAAAAGGACATGATTACAGATATGCAATAGATCCAACTAAATTAAAAAATGAATTAGGATGGGAACCAAAAACTAAATTTGAAGATGGAATAGTAAAAACTATAGATTGGTATTTAGCACATCCAGAATATTTAATGAAATAAATTCTTGGTTAGCATGAATAAAAGTGCTAACCAAGGTTTATTATACCAGTATGAAACAAATTGTTTTTAAGGAGTATATATGGATAGAATAGACATATTACTAGCTACATATAATGGCGAGAAATACTTAAGAGATCAAATAGATAGTATATTAAACCAAACGTATGCAGATTTTAACTTAATAATATCAGACGATGCTTCTACTGATGATACTGTTAAAATCTTAGAAGAATATAAGAAAAAAGATTCAAGAATAACAGTATATAATCAGGAGGAAAATATAGGAAGTACTAATAATTTTGAATTTTTGCTTACTAAAGTACAGAATGATTATTATATGCTTTCAGATCAAGATGATATATGGGAAAAAGAAAAAATAGAAAAGTCAGTAAAGAAGATTAAAGAAACAAATGCAGACTTGGTATTTTCAGATTTAGCAGTTGTAGATGAAAACTTAAATATTATAAATGAATCATTTTGCAAATTAAAAAATATATATTCTAAAATAAAAAAAGATAAAAATTATGAAGCTTTATATTTAAATAATTATGTAACAGGATGTACAATTCTTTCCAAGAAAGAGTATATAAACAAAATATTACCAATACCTAAAGACGTTAAATATCTAATACATGATTATTGGATTGCTATAGTTGTAAGTCAAAATGGAAAATTAGAATTTATAGATGAACCATTAGTGAAATATAGGCAACATGGAAATAATCAAGTAGGTACAGCTCAAAGAACTGAAAAGATGAATTCTATAGAAGATATTAGAAATTTATTTTTAGAAGTTAAAATTGAACATTTTAATGTTTTTAATCAGAAAAGAGAACTTTTTTCAGAATCAAAACAAGAATTAAATAAAAAAGCTTTAGAATATTATAAAAGATTAAAAAGTGTTAAAAATATTAATTTTAAAGATTTGTCAATATTTAATAAACTATATAAATACGAGAATAAAAAATACTTTATTTTGAATTTTATTATATTAAATATGCCATGTATAGCACGAGTGCTATATAAAGTGAAAAGAGGAGTTAGACATGATAGAACTGAAAATTAAAAGATTTAAAGAATATTTAGAAAAACACGGATTAAAGCAAACAATAAAAAAAGTGTTATGCAAAGTACGTGATAGAGTATTTCAAAAGTCAAGAGATAGAAGATACATAAAAGAGGAAAGAGAAAGCTATAAATTATGGATACAAAACAATGAACCAAATGAAGAAGAACTTGAAAATCAAAGAAAATATAATTTTAAATATAATCCAAAAATAAGTATAGTTGTTCCTATGTATAATACTCCTGAAAGATATTTTAAGGAATTAGTAGATTCAGTAAGAGAGCAAACATATGGAAATTGGGAATTATGTTTAGCTGATGGCAGTAATCAAAAAGCAGAATATATAGATAAAATAATAGAAAATGATAATAGAATAAAATATAAATTCTTAAATAGCAATGGAGGAATATCAATAAATTCTAATGAAGCAATAAAACTTGCAACAGGAGATTATATTGCTTTATTAGATCATGATGATATATTACCAAGCTTTTCATTATTTGAGGTAGTTAAAGCAATAAATGAAAATGAAGGTGTAGAATTTTTATATACAGATGAAGATAAATTGCTTGAAGAAAAAGACAGAAGAGTAGATCCACATTTTAAATCAGATTATGCTCACGATACTTTATTAAGTTACAATTACATTTGCCATTTTAGTATATTTAAAAAATCACTAATGGATAAATTAGGTGGATTTAATAAAGAATTTGACGGAAGTCAAGATTACGATATAATTTTAAGAGCAACAGAACAAGCAAACAAAATAGTTCATATACCAAAAATTTTATATCATTGGAGAATAAATGCTAACTCTGTAGCTGCAAGTTCAGATGCAAAGCCATATGCATACGAAGCAGCAAAAAGAGCAATAAAAGCACATCTAGATAGATTAAATGTTGATGCAACAGTTGAAGACAGTAAAATTTTAGGATTATATAAGATAATATATAAAATAAAAGGAAATCCAAAAGTATCAATAATAATACCCAATAAAGATCATGTTAAAGATTTAAAGAAATGTTTATCATCATTAGAAAAAACAGCTTATAACAATTATGAAATAATTATTGTTGAAAATAATAGTGAAGAAAAAGAAACTTTTGAATATTACGAAAAAATAAAATCTAATCCAAAGATTAAAGTTTTAGAATATAAAGAAAAAGGATTTAACTATTCAAAAATTAATAATTATGGAGTAAAAAATTCAGATGGAGAGTATATAGTTTTATTAAACAACGATACAGAAGTAGTTTTTGAAGATTGGCTTGATTTAATGTTAGGTCATTGCCAAAGACCAGATGTAGGAATTGTTGGAGCAAAATTAGTATATCCAAATGGAAGAATACAACATGCTGGAGTTGTACTTGGCTTAACAGGTTTAGCAGGACATGTTAATGCTATGCAACCACATGAGGATGCTGGATACATGGGAAGAATAATGATTCAGCAAAACTTTAGTGCAGTAACTGGTGCTTGTCTTATGATTTCAAGAGAAGATTTTGAAAAAGTAGGTGGTTTAGATGAAAACTTACCAGTTGCATATAACGATGTAGACTTATGTTTAAAAGTAAGAGAACTAGGAAAAGTTATAGCATATAATCCATATATATCTGTATATCATTATGAGTCTAAATCAAGAGGATATGAAGTAACAGAAGAAAAGAAAGCGAGATTAGAAGAAGATACTAGAAAAATGAAAGAGAAATGGAAAAAATATTTTGAAAATCCAGATCCATATTTTAATGTTAATTTTAGAAAAGATGTTGCAACAATGAGAATTTGTAGAGAAAAAATAAAATAATTATGATAAAGGAAAAAATATGAAAGAGTTTAAAAATCATACATTTGTAATATGTGCATACAAAGAATCTCAGTATTTAGAAGAATGTATAAAATCTGTATTAAATCAAACTGTAAAAAGCAATATAATAATGTCTACTTCTACACCAAATGATTATATAAAAGGCATGGCTGAAAAATATAATATTCCATTATACATAAATGAAGGTGAAAAAGGAATTGGACAAGACTGGAACTTTGGTGTATCAAAGGCTACAACAGACTATGTAACAGTAGCTCATCAAGATGATATATATAAAGAAAAATATTTAGAAGAAATAGTAAATAATTTAGAAAAAGGAAAAGATTTTGTAATAGCTATTACAAAATATACTGAAATAAAAAATGGTGAAGAAATTCCTTTAAACATTAATTTAAAAATAAAAGAAATATTATTATTTCCATTAAAGTTTTTTAATAGTTCAAAGTTCTGGAAGAAGTTTAGTTTAGCATTTGGAAATTCAATTTCTTGTCCAACAGTTACTGTAAATAGAAAAATAGTAGGAAAAACTCCATATGTTACTAAATTAAAATGTAGTTTAGACTGGGATACATGGCTTGAACTTACAAAATATAAGGGAAGATATTTATATATTCCAAAATACTTAATGAGTCATAGAATTCATGAAGATTCTGAAACAACTTCTCTTATAGAAAACAATGTAAGGCTAGAAGAGGACTATATTATGTTTAAAAAATTGTGGCCAGATTGTATAGCAAAATTACTTATGAAATTCTATAAAAATAGTGTAAAAACAAATAAAGTATAGGAGGAAAAATGAAAGCTCTAGTAATAATACCAGCATATAACGAAGAAGAATGTATAGAAAAAGTTGTAAATGATGTATTAGCACAAAATGTAGATGTAGTAGTAATAAATGATGGTTCAAAAGATAATACATCTATAAATGCTAAAAAAACAAAAGCTCATGTAATAGATTTACCATTCAATTTAGGAATAGGTGGAGCTGTTCAAACAGGCTATTTATATGCATATAAAAATGACTATGATGTTGCTATACAATTTGATGGTGATGGACAACATAATAGTGTCTATATTAATGAAATGATAAAAGTATTAAATGAAAAGAATGTAGATATGGTAATTGGTTCTAGATTTATAAATACAACTGGGTATAAACAAACTTTCATGAGAATGTTAGGAAACAAAATAATTGGTGGGATGATAAAATTATATACAGGTAAAAAAATTTATGATACAACATCAGGTTATCGAGCAGTAAATAAAAGAGTTATAAAAAAATTTGCAAATGATTATCCAAGTGATTATCCAGAGCCAGATACAAATTTAAGATTGTTAAGAAAAAAATATAAAATAGAAGAAATACCAGTAGAAATGAACCAAAGAAATACTGGAAAGTCATCAATTACTCCATTAAAATCAATATATTATATGCTAAAAGTTTCACTTGCAATGTTCATATGTACATTAGAAAAGGGGGATAAAGATGATATATAAAATAGCTATAATAGCAGCACTAGTATTTATGATTTTTATATTAATGCTAGTAAGAAATAAAAAATTACATGAAAAATATTCTATACTTTGGTTATTTTTAGCACTTATAATAATAGCAATATCTGTTGCGTATGAAGTGTTAGATAAGTTCTCAATTAGTATAGGTATATATTATTCACCAGCATTATTATTCCTAATTGGATTTGTATTTTTAATTTTATATGTAATTCATGTATCAACAGTAATTACTAAACAAAGTAAAGATATAATAAGATTAAATCAAGAAATTGCAATATTAAATGAAAAAATAGAAAAAAATCAAAATAAGTAGGTGGTAGTAATGGCTAACATTAAAAAAAATGAACAACCTAAAAAGTTAGGAATATTGAGGGGGAAAAAATATATGAAATATGTAATAATACTAATATATTTAATATTTACTACAGCTGGAGTAATATTAATGAAATTAGGTGGAAATCCAGGAACATTATCATTTAAATCTGGAGAAATAGGATTATCTATGAACTTTATAAGTGCTATTGGATTTTTATGTTATATATGTAGCTTTTTATTATATACAAGATTAGTTGTAATGTTTGATTTAAGCTATATAGTTCCAATTAGTACAGGAATAGTACAAGTAGTAACATTAATAGCATCATCAGTTGTATTTAAAGAAACCATAAAAACTCAAGGATATATAGGTGCTATATTTGTTATTATAGGAATAATAGTAATGAATCTAAATTTTACAAAAGTTCAAAATTAATTATAAAAAGAGGATAAAATGAATAAAATAGCAGTTTTAATACCATGTTTTAATGAAGCAAAAACAATTGAAAAAGTAGTAAACGATTATAAAAAAGCCTTACCAGAAGCTGATATATATGTATATGATAATAATTCAACAGATTCTACAGCAACAATTGCAGAAAGAGCAGGTGCAATTGTAAGATATGAGCCAAGACAAGGAAAAGGCAATGTAATAAGACAAATGTTTAGAGATATAAATGCAGATTGTTATTTAATTACAGATGGAGATGATACATATTCAGCAGAAAATGCTAAAGAAATGTGCAGTTATATTCTAGATGGAAAAGCAGATATGGTCATAGGTGATAGATTATCTTCAACATATTTCAAAGAAAATAAAAGAAGATTTCATAACTTTGGAAATAAAATAGTAAGATTGTTAATAAATAAATTGTTTAATAACAATATAAAAGATATAATGACAGGTTATAGAGCGTTTAGCAAGCAATTTGTTAAATCATTTCCAGTATTATCTAAAGGATTTGAGATAGAAACAGAAATGACAATACATGCAGTAGATAAAAATTTTAAATTAGTAGAAATACCAATAGGGTATAAAGATAGACCAGAAGGTAGTATTTCAAAATTAAATACATATAAAGATGGATTAAAAGTAATGAAAACAATAGCTACTCTTTTTAGAGAATATAAACCATTCCTATTTTTTGCAGTGTTTTCAGTAATCATATTAATAGTATCATTATTATTTATGATACCAGTATTTATAGAGTATTTTAAAACAGGATTAGTACCTAAAATACCAACATTAATATTTTCGCTAATGTTAATGGTAATAGCAATATTATTATGGGTTTGTGGAATAATTCTAGATGTAATAATAAAAAAACATAAGCAATTGTATGAAATATTACTAAATTATAATAATGAAAAATAAAAGTCCCCCGAGAAATCTCAGGGGATTTTAAATAGTTAAATTTTATTAACCATTTATTTGGAGTTTTTGATTCCCATTCTCCAAGAGAACTTTGCAGTACCCTTTATTAAGTCGCGTACGACTATAAAAAGAATGCAAGCAAGGAAGAACGATGCAAAAATTCCGAGGAGCCAAGTAGATATGCCAAGAGTAAGTGCTTCCCTATAAGGATTATTAGAATCCATGATTGAAGCAACCAATTTGCTTTCGCTAGCCATATCTTTTAACACAGCAACTGCTGGTTCTTTGGTTTCCTGGTAAACGCCGCCAGCAACATCAAAGTTTCTGACAATGTTTAACTGCTCATAAGCTCTATTTGCAATACTGAATGTTGCGAATGAGCAAATAGCAATTACTGCTAAAATGCAGAGGCTTATCAATATCTTTGGGATACTGTACCGAAAACTCTTTTTACCAGAGTGCAGTGAATGGGAAAAGCTGAGAGTCATAGTTGTGTTTAACATATATTTTTCCTCCAATAATAAATTAAGATAATATAATTATACCACTTTAAAGTTTAAAAATCAAATTTTGCAAAAATATATGTAAAAACGTTTGACAAAAATGAATTTATAATAGATAATAATATTATTGAATTATCGAAAGAATATTTAAAAATACAAAGGAGGAATATATACAATGTATGTATTTAATAGAGTTACAGTTACGCCACAATTACCCAAAAAAATAAACAAATTATCTGAAATTTCCAATAACCTATGGTGGTCTTGGAATACAGAATTCTTACAATTGTTTAAAATGATAGATAAGGATTTGTGGGAACGTATAGAAAAAAATCCAACAAAATTTTTAAAATTAGTAAGTCAAGAGAAAATAGAAAAAGCAGCACAAAATGAAGAGTTTGTAAAAAGATATGAAGAGATAGCAAAAAATTTTGAAAATTACATGAATAGTAAAAACACATGGTTTTCAAAAAATTATTCAAACAATAAAAATGATCTAATTGCATATTTCTCAGCAGAATATGGATTAGATGAAATATTACCAATCTATTCAGGTGGACTTGGAATATTATCTGGCGATCATTTAAAATCAGCAAGTGATTTAGGATTACCTTTTGTAGCTGTTGGATTATTGTATAAGAATGGATATTTTAATCAAAAAATAAATGGATATGGTATCCAAGAACATGAATACCATAATATAGATTTATATAATTTACCTATATTACCTGTAAAAACAGCTGAAAACGAAGATTTAATTATACCAGTAGAAATGCCAGATACAACATTATATTTAAAAGTATGGCAAATAAATGTAGGTAGAATAAAATTATATTTATTAGATTCAGATATAGAACAAAATTCAGATGATTATAGAAATACAACACTTCGTCTATATGGCGGAGATAAAGAAATGAGAATAAGACAAGAAATTGTTTTAGGTATGGGAGGAGTAAAGCTTTTAAAAGCTTTAGGATTAAATCCAACTGTTTATCATATGAATGAAGGACATTCATCATTCTTAATATTAGAAGTAATAAGAAATCTAATTAAGGAAAAACAAGTATCTTTTGAAATTGCAAAAGAAATAGCAAGTTCACAAACAGTTTTCACAACACATACACCAGTACCAGCTGGAAACGATATATTCGATTTATGGTTAGTTGAAAAATATTTTTCTAATTACTGGAATAGTATAAAAATCTCTAGAGAAGAGTTTTTAAGATTAGGAATGAAAGATTGCGAAGAATTAGAGCCAGGATTTAATATGGGAATTTTAGCTTTAAGAATTGCAGGAAAGAAAAATGGAGTTAGCAAATTACACGGTGCAGTTTCAAGAGAATTATTTAGTGAAGTTTGGTCAAATATTGCAGCAGATGAATCACCAATTACATATGTAACAAATGGTATTCATACATGTACTTGGCTTGCACCAAATCTTAAAGATTTATATAATCAATATTTAATTCCTTATTGGCAAGAGAGTATTCATAATGATGAAGTTTGGGAAGATATTGAAAATATACCAGATGAATTATTATGGTCAGAACATGTAAAGAGAAAAGAAAAATTACTATCAATTGTAAAAGAAAATGTAAAAAATAGATTAATAAATAGTGGTTATGGATATGATGAAGTAGGAGATATAGTAAATAACTTAAATCCAAATGCACTAACAATAGGTTTTGCAAGAAGATTTGCAACATATAAAAGAGCTACTTTAATATTTAAAGATATAGAAAGATTAACTCAAATATTAAACGATGAAAAAAGACCTGTTCAAATCATATTTGCAGGAAAAGCTCATCCAGCAGATAAAGAAGGTCAAGATTTAATAAAATATATACATGAAGTTTCATTAATGCCACAATTTAAAGGAAAAATATTTATATTAGAAAACTATAATATGGGACTTTCAAGATACTTAATAAGTGGTGTAGATGTATGGCTTAACAATCCTAGAAGACCAATGGAAGCATCTGGTACTAGTGGTGAAAAAGCATCTGTAAATGGTGTAGTTAACTTTAGTATTCTAGATGGATGGTGGGCAGAAGGATATAATGGAAAAAACGGTTGGGCTATTGGAACAAATGCAGAATATGAATCATATGAAGCACAAGATAAAGCAGATAGTGCAAGTATATATCACATATTAGAAAATAAAATAATTCCAGCATATTATAATCAAGATAAAAAAGGAATATCTAAAGAATGGATGTCATATATGAAAAATTCAATAATGTCAACAGGAGGAAAATATAGTACATCAAGAATGGTAGTTGACTATGTAAATAATTTATATATGCCATTATGCAATTTAAATAGAAAATATTACAATGATTTAGAAGCTGTAATAGGATACAACAATTGGAGAAAACATGTAAAAGCTAATTTTAAAGATATAGTAATTACACAAGAAAAAAATGCAGATAATGTAAAATTAGATGCAGGAGATACAATTACAGCGAGATGTGATGTTGAATTTAAAAATGTTGATCCAGATAAAGCAGAGGTTCAAATATATTTTGGACAAATTCTAGATAATGGAATAGTAAAAAATGTAGATACAATTCCAATGAAAAGAATAGCTGAAGATAGAGAAAACAATAAATACAAATATGAAGCATCTATAAAATTAACAACAGGTGGAAATTTCGGATACACATTCAGAGTTTTACCAAAACATGAAATGCTTCTAGATTCAGAAAATTTAAATCTAGTAAAATGGTTAGAGAAATAATATAGAACAAATATGAAAAAAATTTTGATAAGAAAAGGAAAACCAAATGGTTTTCCTTTTTTGGCATTATAGAATGTTAAAAAATTCCTATAATATCCTTCATTAACTTGATGACCTGTCAGTTCTACCGACTTTGTTACCAAAAGTTAAAGTTTCTTCTAAATCGAGTGAAGGCAAGGCTTCATCCCGATTATGATTGTAAGATTCATGAAAATCGAATTTATCAGGATTTACATGAAACTCACCTCTGTCAGTTCTACCTGCGGTCTCTTTGATACTGTCAGTTATGTCTTTGTTTTGCTTGGATACAAACGTAAGATATTTGTTATCAGCATGAGTCATGGTAGATACCTCCTAAAGTTTAATGGAAATATTATAATACGAAATCTATTAAAAGTAAATATGCTAATATCTGCTTTTGGTATAATGTTTGCTCTATTGTAAATAAAATAAATATGTAGTATAATAAAATAGCTTTATAAAGAGTATAATTTGTTGTTTGTTTGGAGGAATTATTATGGAAAATAAAAAAAGAATATTAACAGGAGATAGACCAACTGGAAAATTACATATAGGACATTATTTTGGTTCATTACAAAATAGAGTAAAATTGCAAGATGAATATGAAACTTTTATAGAAATAGCAGATGTTCAAGCACTAACAGATAATTTTAATAATCCAGAAAAAGTAAGAAATTCAGTTATGCAAGTCGTTTTAGATTATTTATCAGTAGGAATAAATCCTGAAAAAGCAACAATATTTATTCAATCATTAATACCAGAAATTGCAGAACTTACAGTTTTTTATTCTAACTTAGTTACAGTTGCAAGATTAGAAAGAAATCCAACAGTAAAAACAGAAATAGCACAAAAAAGAGATTTATTTGGAGAAAGTGTTACATATGGTTTTTTAGGATATCCTGTAAGTCAAGCAGCAGATATAACAGCTTTTGATGCTACGCTTATACCAGTAGGTGAAGATCAATTACCATTAATAGAACAATGTAGAGAAATTGTTAGAAAATTTAATAGTATCTATGGAGAAACATTACATGAACCTGAAGCAGTTTTATCTAGTATAAGAAGAGTAAAAGGTCTAGATGGAAATGAAAAAATGGGCAAATCATTAGGAAATGCTATATATTTATCAGATTCAGAAGAAGAAATAACAAAAAAAGTAATGTCTGCTTATACAGATCCAAATAGAATAAGAAAAGATGATTTAGGAAATCCAGATAATTGTATGGTTTCATATTATCATAATTTATTTAATAAAAATGAATATGAAAATATATGTGAAGAATGTAGAAAAGGTCAAAGAGGTTGTGTAGCCTGCAAAAAAGAACTTGCAAACTGTATAATAAAACATTTAGAGCCAATAAGAGAAAAAAGAAAATATTATGAAGAAAGACCAGAATTAGTAAAAGAAATATTAATGGAAGGTACAAAAAAAGCTCAAAAAGTAGCTAAAGAAACAATGATAAAAGTTAAAGAAGCAATGAAGCTAGACTATTAAGCAATAATTTAGTAGCTTACCAGAAATATTGACAAAATTTTTAAAAGTAGTATAATGATAATTGTACGTTTTTATGTAAAATATGTAAATAAATGTAATAATAGGGGGAATAATATATGATAAAAATCGCTTTTTTTGATACAAAGGAATATGACAGAAAATTATTTGATAAATATAATGAAGATTATGGATATGAAATAACATATTTAGAATCAAAATTAAATAGTGAAACAGCACCACTTGCTAAAGGATATGATGTTGTATGTATATTTGTTAATGATATAGTAGATGAAAAAACAATAGAAATATTAAAAGAATGTAATGTAAAATTAATAGCTCTTCGTTGTGCTGGTTTTAACAATGTAGATTTAAAACATATAGATGAAAGTATAAAAGTTGTAAGAGTTCCTGCATATTCTCCATATGCAGTTGCAGAACATGCAGCAGCTCTATTATTAAGTATAGATAGAAAAGTATATAAAGCATATCAAAGAACAAAAAAATATAACTTTACATTAAATGGATTATTAGGATTTGATATTAACGGAAAAACTGTTGGTGTAATTGGAACAGGAAAAATAGGAAAAGTATTTATAAAAATAATGAAAGGATTTGGAACTAAAGTTTTAGCATATGATGTATACAAAGATGAAGCAGCTGCTAAAGAATTAGGTTTTGAATATGTAGAATTAGATGAATTATTAAAAAATTCTGATATAATTTCATTACACTGTCCATTAACAGAACAAACAGAAAAAATAATAAATGAAGAAACACTTTCAAAAATGAAAGATGGAGTTATTCTTTTAAACACAAGTAGAGGAAAATTAATAGATACAAAAAGCTTAGTAAGTAAAATGGAAGAAGGAAAAATAGGTGGACTTGGACTAGATGTTTATGAAGGTGAAGGAGATTACTTCTTAAACGATATGTCAAATTCATTTAAAAGAGATCCTAACTTATCAATTCTTTTATCAATGCCAAATGTAGTTATAACATCACATCAAGCATTCTTTACACAAGAAGCTTTAAATAAAATAGCTCATGATACATTTTTAAATATAAAAAATATATTTGAAACAGGTAGTTCAGAAAACGAAATTAAATAGAATGAAATATTAATATATTATGTGAAAAAATCTGGAAATTTTTATTTCCAGATTTTTTTGCTTTTTCTATGAAAAAAGAAATTGTCAAAATAATGAATAAAAAACAATCTAAAACAAATAATAAAAATATAGTAAAATAAAAGGAGGAAAATTATGAAAGCAACAGGCGTAGTAAGAAGAATAGATGATTTAGGTAGAGTTGTTATTCCAAAAGAAATAAGAAAAACATTAAGAATAAAAGAAGGAGATCCACTAGAAATATTTACAGATAAAGAAGGAGAAGTTATATTAAAAAAATATTCGCCAATTGGAGAACTTTCCGAATTTGCTAATAGCTATGCAGAAACTATAGCAAAAACTACAGGACATATAGCATGTATAACAGATAAAGATACTGTAATAGCTGTATCAGGAGGTCCTAAAAAGGAATATTTAGAACAAGATTTAAGCAAAGAATTAGAAGAAGTAATGGAAAATAAAGAAGTATATACAAGTAAAGAAAATAATGAAATAGCACTACCAGTTACTAAAAACGATAATAAAGATAAAATATATAATTCACAAGTAATATACCCTATAATATCTGATGGAGATGTAATAGGAAGTGTAATATTAATGTCAAAAGAACCAAACAAAAAAATGGGAGATGTAGAATTTAAAGTTGTTCAATCAGCTGCAGGTTTTTTAGGCAGTCAATTAGAAATATAATGAAAATACCTCGAAATAATATTTATTATTTTGAGGTATTTTTTTGTTTTGTACTGTACTAGTATTGCAATTTATGTAAATTTATAATATAATTTCATATGTTAAAAAGATAAAAAGGAGATATAAAAAATGAAAGCCATAGAAATAAGAAATAAATATTTAAAATTTTTTGAAAATCATGGACATAAAATAATAGATTCAGCACCATTAATTCCAGAAAATGATCCTTCAGTATTATTTACAACAGCAGGAATGCATCCACTAGTACCATACTTACTAGGAGAAAAGCATCCAGCAGGAAAAAGACTTACAGATTATCAAAAATGTTTAAGAACAGTAGACATAGATGAAGTAGGAGATAATAGACATCTTACATATTTTGAAATGCTTGGAAATTGGTCTTTAGGAGATTACTTTAAAGAAGAATCAATAAAAATGAGTTATGAATTTTTAACTAAAGAATTAAACATTCCAGTAGAAAAATTATCTGTAACATGTTTTGCAGGAGACGAAGATGCTCCTAGAGATGAAGTATCTGCTAAGTGCTGGAGAGAAAATGGAATACCAGAAGAAAGAATATATTACTTCGGAAAAGATAACAACTGGTGGATAGCAGGAGAAGAAGGACCTTGTGGTCCAGATACAGAAATGTTTTATGATACAGGAAAAGAACCTTGTTCAGATCATTGTGATCCATCATGTGATTGCGGTAAATATGTAGAAATATGGAATAATGTTTTCATGGAATATTTTAAATCAAAAGATGGAAAATATTCAAAATTAGAGCAAAGAAATGTTGATACTGGTTTAGGATTAGAGAGAATGGCAATGCTTCTTCAAGGAAAGAAAACTCCATATGAAATAGAGTTATTTGTTCCTACAATGAAAAAACTAGAAGAATTACAAAAAGTAGACAATATAAATAGTAGAAGAATAATTGCAGAACATTTACGTTCAAGTATAATGATAATAAGTGATGGTGGTAGACCAAGTAACATAGAAAGAGGATATATTTTAAGAAGATTATTAAGAAGAGCAATAAGACACATGAACAAATTATCAATAGACCTAAACGAACTATCAACTCTAATAGACATATGTATAGACACAATGAAAGAAATGTATCCAGAGCTAGTTGATAAAAAACAAATAATAAAAGATGTAATTCTAGAAGAAAAAGATAAATTTGTAAGAACTTTACAAAATGGAGAAAAAGAATTTGAAAAAGAAGCTGAAAAAGCTATAAAATCTGGAAAAAATATTATCGATGGAAAAATAGTATTTAATTTATATGAGACATATGGTTTCCCAATGGAAATGACAGTAGAGTTAGCAAAAGAAAAAGGATTAGAAGTTGATACAAAATCTTTTGATGAATTATTTAAAGAACACCAAGAAAAATCTAGAATGGGAAGTGAAGCTAAATTTAAAGGTGGACTTGCAGGACAAACAGAAAATACTATAGCATATCACACAGCAACACATTTATTACATAAGGCACTTCAAATAGTTCTAGGTGAGCATGCAAAACAAAAAGGTTCTAATATTACAGATGAAAGATTAAGATTCGATTTTTCACATCCACAAAAAGTAACACCAGAAGAATTACAAAAAGTTGAAGATATAGTTAATGAACAAATAAAAAGAGATTTAAAAGTTACATGTGAAGAAATGACATTAGAAGAAGCAAAAAATAGCGGAGCAATAGGTCTTTTTGAAAATAAATATGGTGAAAAAGTAAAAGTATATACAATAGGAGATTTTAGTAAAGAAATTTGTGGAGGACCTCATGTTGAGCATACAGGAGTACTTGGAAAATTTAAAATAAAGAAAGAAGAAGCTTCATCATCAGGAGTTCGTAGAATAAAGGCTATATTAATTAAAGAATAAATTAAAAGGAGTCAAAAAATGAGTGATTGTATATTTTGTAAAATAATAAATAAAGAAATACCATCTACAATAGTTTATGAAGATGAGAAAATAATTGCATTTAAAGACATTAATCCAGTAGCACCTGTACATGTATTAGTAATTCCTAAAAAACATATTACATCATTAATAGAATTAGAAGATGAGGATAAAAATATTATTGGAGATATTTATTTAGTTATAAATAAGATTGCAAAAGAACTAGGAATAGCAGAAAAAGGTTTTAGAGTAATAGTAAATTGCGGAGAAGATGGAGGACAAGAAGTTAAACATTTACATTTTCATTTAATAGGTGGAGAAAAGCTAGGAACAAAGATTGCATAATTTATTTTTGTAAATATATAGAAAAAAATTTCTAAATATGTTATAATATAAAAGATAGAGTAATATATTTTAGAAAAGGAGATTTGTGATATGAATAATTTTGAGAGTAAATATGCAAATGTTCTAACAATAATATTAGTAGTAGTTATTATAGCAATATTAGTATTATTAGGTATTTTTGGATACAATATATATAAAGATAAAAAAATTGATGATGATCGGACAACAAGCTATAAATGAATTTGACAGAAAAACAAATAAGAATAAAAATACAACAAATACAACAAACACAGCAAGTAATACTACATCAAATGTTAATATAAATGATATATTAGGTGATAATAATACAGTAAATGACGATAACCAAGGAAATGATAATCAATCTAGTAGCTCAGAAAAAGTGTATTTCCCTGGAACACATTATGAAGTTATGGGAAAAATAAATATTCCTAAAACAAATGTAAATCTTCCTATATTGGAAAAAGTAACACCTGATTCATTAGCTTCATCAGTTGCTATACTATATGGAGTTGGATTAAATGTACCAGGAAATACAACAATAGTAGGACACAATTATAGAAATGGAAAATTTTTCTCTAATAATAATAAATTATCTAATGGAGACAGGATTATAATAACAGATAAAACTGGAACTGCAATTACATACATAATATATGAAATGTTTTATGCATTACCAAGTGAAGCAGACTATATGCTAAGAGATACAGAAGGATTTAGAGAAATATCTTTATCAACATGTAATGAAGATTCAAGTGAAAGACTTGTAATTTTAGCAAGAGAACAACAATAAAAAATAAAAGTAAAAAAATTTACAAAACATATTGACAAATAAAACTTTATAGATTAAAATAGAGTAGCACTGTAAAGTATAGCAGTGCTACAAAATATGGTGGATGTGGCGTAGTTGGTTAACGCGCCAGTTTGTGGCACTGGAGATCGTGGGTTCGAGTCCCATCTTCCACCCCATTAAAATAATATTGGGCTGTAGCCAAGCGGTAAGGCACCAGACTTTGACTCTGGCATTCCGGTAGTTCGAATCTACCCAGCCCAGCCAAGCAGACGAAAAACAAACTTTTACATCTTTTTATTAAGATTGTAAAAGTTTGTTTATTTTTTGTATTACATAAACGGAAATATATAACTATAATAAAATAATGAAATTTGTAAAAAATAAGATAAAGTATTAACCTAATAATATATAATAAATATAATAAATGAGGGAGAAAGCAAAAAATAAAATAAATAATATTGACATACATAAAAGCGTACGCTATAATAAAAATAGGAGAGTGATGAAAATGACTAATGTTAATATAACGAATTTTAGAAAAAATATTTATGATATGATAGAAAAAACTATAGAATATAATGAGCCACTTAATATTGTGACTAAAAAAGGTAATGCAATAGTATTATCAGAAGAAGATTATAATAGTCTAATTGAAACATTGTATATTTCATCAGTACCAAATATGAAAGAAGAAATAATAAAAAGAGCTAATGATGAAAATGACGAATTTGTAGATGAAGATGAGGTGGAGTGGTAAGTGTATAAAATTCAATATCACAAAAAGGCAGTAAAAGAAATTGAAAAATTGAAAATGAACAAATTAGATAGTAAAGTTAAAAAATTAATAGATATAATTAAAGAAAATCCATATCAAAACCCACCACCTTATGAAAAATTAACAGGAGATTTAAAAGATTATTATTCGAGAAGAATCAATATACAACATAGATTAATTTACCAAGTAATTGAAAAAGAAAATACTGTTCGAATTTTAAGTATGTGGACGCACTATGAAAATGTATAAAATTTATAGTTTATTTTTGGAATAGAATGTGTGCAACCAATAAAAGACTTTCAAAAAAGTTGAAAGTCTTTTTTCTTTTCCTATTAGACAAAAAAAGACCTTGCAATTTTAATATAAATTGCAAGGTTAATGTTTTGATGAAGTTTAACATTCTTTCAAAGAGGTGAAAACTTTTTCAATATTAGCATTACTGCATTCAAAAGTAAGCTCGCTTGAAATAATGCTTTCAGCCTTTTCAAGAGGAATGTTTGAGTTTACAGAGCACCAGGTAAGAAGAGCTTCACGAACGTAGTCAAATGTTGTAAGTTTAATTCCGTAATCTTTATGATAAGCGATTTCGTTACTTATTTTTTCAACATTAGGACAAAGTTTTAAAACTTCACGTAAAGTGTTTAACTCATCTATAGTGCTATTGACATGAGGGTCTAAATTTTCATTGTCAAGAAACTCTATGCTTTCCCGAGAAAGCAAATCCTTTTGTCTGCCACAACCGGATACATGAATGATCTTTATGGCTTTCCGGTTTAAGTCGTTTACATAGTCGGAAAAAGAATAGTCACTTTTCAGTGTATTCACTTCCATGAACTTTGCTGCTATTCTTGAATGACATAAGTCTAATACAAGACCATCTAAGCCGTTTTCAAATCCAGAAACCTTTAAAGTATGGTTGATAAAGCTCGGAACAGTAGTTCTTGGATCGAAGTAAAAAGGAAATATTCCTTCTCCACAAATTGTAGGATTCTTTCCAGTAAAGTGAAAGATGGTTTCGCGTATCTTGGATAAATTACCAAGAAGAATTTCGTCGAAGTCTTTCTGATATGTGACAGTGGAAGGAAGTTTTTTTGAACTTGCTCCTATGTGTGAGGAAAAATTCCAAGCACCAGGAAGATTTAAATACTTTTCAAGGTTTGCAAAATCAGATATGTGATCTGCAAAATGCGGATCATGCAACTGACCTGTGATGCCATTCCAACCATGATTGTCAACATTACACTTAAGTAATTCGACAGTTTTAATAAGACTTTCGTTTTCTTCTGTAGAAGCGCCTGTTCCAGGGAATTTTACCCCATAAATAATGCCGTTTCCACAAAGAGTTTCATATACCCGTGTTGGGATATGAGAGATGTAATTAACAAATACTTTTGCTTTCATAATGTGCAGTCCTTTCTCAAAAACACGTATAATTTTTCAAAACATTTTGTGCATAATAATTTAAAAAACTTTATTGGAATGTTACATAGGTAAAATGCAACAAAATATCAAATTAAAATGACTTCAAAAAGTTATATATATATTATAACATAATTCGAGCTAAAAATCAAAATTTGGGGCAAATGGCGTTATAACAAAGCTAAAATGTAAAATAATATCAATTTTTGTAAAGTAAAGTTTAATTGGTAATATAATAGTAAATTCCCAAAAATATTTATTTTGCTAATAATTTTATTTGCTCCATATTATCATAAGCGTATTTGTATCCTAATGAGTATAATTCATCAATCTTTTTAATATCTAATAAAGATATATTTTCAGTTTTAATTTTTAGTAAATAATCTGCATTAAACAATTCATAATTAGAAAGTTCATGGCATAAAATTTCAAAAGAATTAGATAGAACGTCTATAATATTAACACAGCATTTTGGATTTACATCTTTATCGAAAATTACGCTTAAAACTTTATCAGCTCCCATTTCTTTAGTACCTTTCCATGGTACGTTTTCTCTAGTGCCTCCATCAATTAATTCCGTGTTTTTATATTTGCATGGAGAGAATATTCCAGGATAGCTACAACTTGCTCTTACTGCTTTTCCTATATTAATATTATCTGAGTAGATTATTTCGTCTGAGAAAGAAGTTCTTTTTAGTTTAGAAACAAAAAAATATATTTTTCCAGTATGTAAATCAATGCATGGAATAAGAAGTGGCATTTTTATATCAGAGATATTACTAATATTTTTTTTAGAGCAAGATTCATTAATTATTTTTTCAATTGTGATACCACTATTTAATCCATTTATTATTAATTGTCTTTTGAATATTAAACCATATATACATTTTATAATATTTCTAAAATCTACATATTTGATTTTATGAGCATATTTTTTAAATATTGAATATATTTCATCTGATGAGTAACCGACTAGCATAAAGAGCTGCTACAATACTTCCAGAAGAAGTTCCGGAAATATAATCAATTTTAATATTATTTTCTTCTAAAGCTTTTATAACACCAACATGTGCGGCACCTTTTACACCACCACCTGAAAGACATAATCCAAAACTCATAAAAAGACCTCCAACTTTAAAATAATTTATAATATACTATATGTAAGAAAAATAAAATTGCTAGTAAAATGGGGAAAAAACAAAAATACAATTTACAAATATTAACAATTATGAATTGACAAATATTAGAAAAAGTATTATAATAATATTATTCTTAAATTTATTGAAAAGGGGTTGCATCTATGGGATTTACATCCAAAAAAGAGTTTTTACGGACCAAAAGGTTAATTCTCCGTTTGAAATGGAAGTATGAAACATCTGTATCTTTTGAAATATTTCGAAAGATTTCAGACATATCTCCTATTGGAGAAATATCATACTTTTTTACAACAGGAGAAGTGGTTTATATCATACTTCCTGAATATGCAGGAGCAGGATATGCTACAGAAGCTCTGCAGGGATTTTCAGATTTCTTAAAACTTCAGGATACGAATAAAGTTCTTTTTCTTCGCATAAGAAGAGGAAATATTGCATCAAAAAAAGTTGCAGAGAAATGTGGATTTGTCAAAGTGGAGAACATGAGCAAAGGAATGTATGATATGTATGAAAAAAGGTAAAAACTTATTGTGTGGATAGTATAAAATAATACTGTCCATATTTTTTATATTATAGGAAGTTCAGAGAACTTCCTATAATATAAATATATTGCACAGAAATTTGCTTTGCAAATTTCGCGCACGAACAAAGACGCGGACTTCAAAATGTTTTAATAAGTGCAAAAGTTATTAATGTCCGCTTTTGTTCTCTAATATAAATTAAATAATAATTCCTATATTTATATGATACAAAATTTCTCTGAAAATCAGATTAGATAAATCCTTTATAAAGAAATTTTATATTAAGGATATAAAAGTGGATGAAAAAAATAAAGAAATGAAATTTTAAACAACTAAAATTTACAAATATTGACAAAAGACGTTTTATTTATTATAATACACAATAGAATTTAGAAGAGGGGATTTTTTAAAATGATAGCAACATTAACAGATGAAGAAGTATATGAAAAGTTTTTAAATGGCGATACTGATTCGATTGATATTATTTATAATAGATATAAAAATGATTTAATTAATTTCTCAAGGTTTATAGTAAGAAATTTAGAAAATGCAGAAGAAATAGTACAAGATATTTTTATTCAAATATTATCTAATCCAAATTCGTATAACAAAGAATATACCGTAAGGTCTTTTTTATTTTTACTGTGTTATAGAAAATCAATAACATATAATACAAAATTAAATAGACGAAGAAGAATAGAAAATGAATTTCTAAGTGTAGGAAATTTTGAAACTACTGATGATGTTTCAGACATAGTTATAAATTATGAAGAAAAGGAAGTAGTGCTTAAAGCTTTACAATTATTAAAATTAGAATATAGAATAGTACTTGAGTTAACAGAATTTCAAGGCTTTTCTACTCGTGAAGCTTCAATGATATTAAATAGGTCAGAAGGTGCAACTAAAACTTTAAAGTGTAGAGCAAAAGAAAGTTTAAAGAAAATAATAGATAATAACTTTGAAGTTGAAAGTGAAAGAAAGTCTTACAAGAGAAATACTTTAAAGGCTATAATTTTAATAATATGTATTGGTATTGTTTCATTTAATACTGTTTATGCAATGGCAAAAGTAATAAAAACTATAGTTAAAAATATTCAATATTTTAATATAAATGAGTTAGATGGAAATGTAGATTATAAAGATACATATATTACAGAAAATGAGGCAAGAGATAAAATAAGAGAATATTTAAATGTTTTATCATACGATTTAAATGACAATATTAAATTATTTAAAGATGTAATAAAGAAAGACCGCGTTTATTGGAGATACTCAGATGAAAATATAGAAATTAGAATTGATGCTATTACAGGAGAGTTTAGTAAAATTTATTATAAGGATTCGTTAAAAGAAAATATCAGTACTAATTTTGTTGCAGAAGAAGACATAAAAGATATTATAGAAAAGTTAGAAATTAATATAAATAATAAAAATATTTATAGAAATGTAAAAAGTTTAAAATCAGAGAATGATGAAAAGAAATATATAGAACTAAAATATTATAATAATTTTGAAATAATTAAAGTTAAATATTTTCCAGATTATAATGATATAGTATATATTAATTTTGAAAAAAGAGAAATGAATAATGGTGAAATACTTATTTCGTATGAAGATGCAATAGAAATCTTAAATTCGAAATATGATGTTAGTGAAATTATAGAATCTGATTTAATTGATGTTGAAATAAATTATTTAGTAAATTGTGAATCTACAAATATTAGTTCAGATAATAAAGTGAAAGATAGTGAAGAATATAGAACTTCTTGGAATATTGTTTTTAGAAATAATAAAAATAAAAAGATGAGCGTGTTTGTAGATTGCGAAACTGGAGAAATTGTAGAAGAATATAAAAGAATTTAAATAAAAAGCACAAGTAAAAATAAAATTACTTGTGTTTTTTGGTATTATTAGTAAAATTAAATTTAATTAAATATTATCTTGCATATCCATAATAATTAGTATCTCCATAATATGTAATTGGAGCACTAGCATTGTCGGGAACGGAAGCTGTTGCAAATAATGCAGCTCTAAGTAAAGTCGCTGTTGTTACATGTTGAGTCCAGAAATAATAATTAAAAGTTCTTGATGGTGTTGTGTATATCTCTCCATCCCAACCTAAAAATCCTCTATTAGAATAGCCTGTTGTATGAAAAGCATTTGCAAAATTAGTGTTTACAGCACTATCTGAAAAGTCTAAAAAAACTAAATCCCAATTTCCACCAACTTCTGATGGTTCTAAAGTATTACAAGAAGAATCGATCATTAAATCTTCTTCACCATGAATTTGAATATAAAAAGCATATCCATTTCCTGTATTGTTAATCCATGGAAGAACGTCAGTAACTAAATTTAAATCTCCATATAATTGATAAGTAGGACTATAACCTAGTTGTTGAAGTCCATAAACTGAAAAGTCAACACAATCACGTGCTGAAGATAAATCACTATCTCCAAAAGATTTTGAAGAAGCAGATGCATTACATACATATATACTACTAAAAACTAGTAATGCACAAAGAAAAACAACGAATATATAATTTAATTTTTTTATCATTGTAATGTGTCACCTCCTAAATATTCACCTGTATAAAAGTCTATATAAGTTAAAGTAACTAAATTAACATCCTCTTCTTGAGGAATAACTTGTTTTATTACTTTAGCTTTATGTATAGAAGAATCAGTAGAACCGGTATTTACTAAAGTAGAAGGTTTTATGAAAGATACACTTATATCTTCTATATAATCTTCATCAATAGAAAGTGTAGATATACATTCTTCTGTATTACATTCAGCAGAAAGTGTAGCTATTTGTGAATAACTTTCATCAAATACTGTTAAAGCAATAATTTCTTCATTTGCTGGACTGAATATAACTTTTACTGCTTCATACATATTATATGTACCACCATAATTTTTTTGGAAATCTGCTTCCCAGAATTTTTCAGCAATTGGTTCTAAGTATACTAAATCATAATCAGATGGCAAATTAAGTTCAGAATACATTTTAGTAATATAACTTTCTGCTACATCTTTTGTAGTAGTTGGAACAGAAGATAAATTGCTTGTTAAATTATAAATGTTTACTACTTTATTAGTTGTACTATCTACGTTTATTTGATAATCTTGAGTAGAAACAGTGTAATAATTTATATCTCTCATAATATCTGTTTTTGCGTTTAAATTGATTTTTGACTTAGCAGTTGTAGATACAAGATTTGTTTCACCTAGAGCTGTTAGTACAGAGTTTACTTCAGATATAACTGCAGATGATTTAATTTCTGCTTGAGTTTGAGCAGTAGAATACTCGGATATCGTAGCATAAACGAAGCTACTAATAAAAATTAAAAATATGATTAACAAAGTTGTAAGTAGTGCTTTAATTTTTTTTGACATAAAAAATACCTCCTAAAATAAATTTTTCAAAATTCCGCAAATAATTTTGAATTAAATATAAAATAATTATATTTTAACTAATAAATATTAAATATAGGATATTAATCTTATTTAGTAACCTTGCCGGTGGAATGTCAAAATATGTCGAAAAAACTTAAATCCATTCTTATCCACTCATATAGAAAATGAAAAATTTAAGTAATATAATAAATAATAGAAGATATATGTATAATTTTGTCAAAAAAAGGGAGGAAGAATGAATATGAAAAAGTATAATGATATTACAAAAACAGAACTAGAAATAATGAGAGTTATGTGGGATAATGGGAGCGTTACAATAAACGAGTTAACAGAAATTTTGAATAAAAATAAAAGTACAACAAAAACTCATGTTTATAGATTATTAAAGAAAAAGATAGTAAAAATCGAAAGAAAAATAATACCATTCAGATACATATATGCAATAAATAAAGAAGATTTTGTTAAAGCCAAAGCACAAGATTTTGTAGATAATTTTTTTGATGGAAATAAAGAAGAATTAATTTGTATGATAGAAAAAAATATCAAATAAGTAGCCTTATTTGATATTTTTTCCAAATCTTTTTATTTTTTGAGTTGTAGTTTTTTCGAATTCTGTGTCTTTAATTGTAAATTCTTTTATATGTTTGTAATTAGGCAATTTTGAATTAATGTTCTTTATAATTTCTGAAATGAATTTCTTAATATCTTCAGTAGAAGTAATACCTTTATCTTTTTTTAATAAGTCAAAATCAGGGAAGATTTGAGCATTAACATATGTTTCATTGTTTTGTTCATTAGTTCTTCCAAGAACTAAACATTCAGAAATATAAGGGCTATCTGCTAAACAATATTCAAGTTCTTCTGGATAAACTTTTTTTCCATTTTTAGTAACAATAACATTTTTTACTCTTCCTGTTATGTAAAGGTAGCCATCTTCATCAATTCTACCTAAATCACCTGTATAGAACCAACCGTCTTTTAAAACTTCTTTTGTTCTATAATTATCTTTGTAATATCCTAGCATAACATTTGGACCAGATACAATAATTTCACCAATTCCATCAGAATTTGGGTTATCTATTTTAAATGTAGTATCTGGGATAGGTAATCCTGCAGAATCAGATTTTTGGAAAAAGTCATTGTTTCCTGCAACTAGAGGAGAACATTCTGTTAATCCATAACCTTGTAAAATTTTGATTCCAAATTTTGAAAATGAGTCTATAATAGCTGGATTCATAGCAGCTGCACCAACGATTATAGTTTTTAAATTTCCACCAAATATTTTTGAAATTTTATTTTTAACAATCCATTTCATAAAGAATGGCAATTTATCCATTACATGAACATCGGGATTCTTAAAATATCTTTTAGGAAGACTAGCTTCTAATTTTTTCATTATTTTATTATGAAAGTTTTCAAGTAAAAGAGGAACACTTAATAAAATTGTAGGAGAGAATTCTTCTAAATTATTTAAAATATGTCTTAATCCTTCACAGAAGAAGATAGTACCACCACTTGATAATACAAGTAGATGACCTAAAGTACATTCATAAGTATGATGCATAGGAAGAATTGATAATATTCTAGTGTTTTTATCAACTTTTACTATTTTTCCAACAGAGATTATGTTTGAACAAATATTTCTATGTGATAAACATACTCCTTTAGCATTTCCAGTAGTTCCTGATGTAAATAATAAGAAGTGCATTTCATCAGGATTTATTATTATTTCTTTAAAAGCAGTGTTTCCAGAGTCTAATGATTTTTTTCCAGCTGATTTAATTGTTTCAATGTTTTTATAGTTCATAAATTCTTGTGTATTGTTAAAGTCTATAAACAATAAATTTTTATTGTCTATATTAGATGCATCTTTTAATATATCTTGAAGATTTTTATTATCTCCTAATATAGCAGAGACTTCAGCAATATTTAGAAAATTAATTATATCATTTGAATGTAATTCTTTATCTATTGGTACAACAATTCCAATAATTGATGCAGCCATATAAGATATAGACCAGTTATAACTATTTTTTCCTATTACAGCAATTTTTTTACCTAAAAAGCCCATGTTTATAAGTTCAGTACCAAGAGAAATAACATCTTCAACATATTCTAAATAAGTAACTTTTTTAATACTTCCATTTGAATCTTTTAACTCAAATGCAATATTAGAAGGGTATTTACTCATTGCATTAAATAGCATATCTTTTAAATTGGTAAAGTTATCTCTTGGAAAATATTTTTTTTCTAATTCTTCAGTTATTTTAGACATATAAAACCTCCATATCTATATTTTTTCAAGAACGAAATTTGTATTTTGAGTTTCAGTTATACTTCCATCATAAATAGAAGAAGTATTATTTTTTAAATTTATAGGAATGATTATGTTAGTTGTAAAGGTTTCGTTAAGGTTATTTACAACATTTACATTAAAACTAATATTTGCAGAGATTGAATTTAGTGGAATATTAGCTCTTTTTAACAAAGTTCCATTGTATGTAATTGAGTTTTCATTATCTAATAGTAAAAAATTTGTTACTATATTATTATTTACGTAAGTTAAAGTTATAGGGTTTGAACAATCTGTGTAAAAGGCAGGGGAGTCATAATTGTTTTCACCATTAGAATAAATTTGAAACTCAACATCATTATTTATAATGTTTTCTTTTGAAAATTTATCTAATCCAAAATCTGAATATTTTTTATAATAAATTGATGGTGTACCATTTTGTGGAATTTGAGTAAAATTTATATTATCAATAAAAAGTGTTTTTACAGTGTTTTCTTGTGAAAGTTCATTACTTGAAACTTTATTATTTAAATATATTGCTATATCTGTAAATTGATAAATATCTAAATCCCAGTATGCTTTTTGGTATGTGTTATTATTTTTTATTGCTGATGCACTACTATATAAAACGATTTTATCTATTGAAAATATAGTTTTGGATTGAATGTTTTTTTCTGCATTTGATTTTTTTATTAATTTTACTGCTAAAAATATAATTGTTAATGAGATTATTAAAATTGCAGTAATTAGCAATAATTTAAAGGTTTTTGTTTTATGAAACATAAATCCTCCATAATAAATATTATAATATATAAATATATTACAATATTTGCCTGAAAGCAATATAAAAATTAAAAAAAGTTTCGTTTAAAATTGACAAAAAATCGTATTAATATTAAAATATAATTAGGTGATTACGAATGAGAACTTTTGTTGATGATATAAAAACTCAAAATGGAGTGGTATTATCTGTAGTTATGATATCAATTTGCATTATGTGTTTAATTTTTATGCTTATTTTTTCAAATACAACTTTTGCTGCAAACAATAAAAATGAAGTAAGCAATATGAATATAGAATTTAAAGAAAATAGTAATATATTTAATATTGAAGAGATTTTAAATAGCAATAAATTAAATGTAAAAAGAGAAGAGTATTATATAGAAGAAAAAGAGATGGAATATATTACTTTATATGAAAAAACAGATACACTTCCTAAGGATGAGATTCAAATATATAAAGAAGGACAACTTGGTGTTCAAGAGAATATATATCTAAAAAAATATGAGCAAAATGAACTTGTAAGTGAAGAACTTATAGCAAAAGGTGTAAAAAAAGCTCCTACTAGTAAAATTGTGTATGTAGGAACATATGTAGAGCCAGTAGTTGAAGAAGAACCCGCAGAAACTCCTGTTGCTACAAGCTCAGATATAACTTTTGAAATGGATTTGAATAAACCTAGTGGATTAACATTAGAACAATTTAAGAAGGTTTTGTCAAACATTGAAAACGATACAAATAATATTTTTGAAGATAATGCAGAGTATTTTTATTATGTAGAGAAACAATATAATATAAATGGAATATTCTTAGCTGCTTTAGGAATACACGAGAGTGGATGGGGAAAATCACAAATATCATTAAATAAGAAGAATTTATTTGGATATGGTGCAAATGATAGTAATCCATATAATAATGCTTATGAATTTGACGAATATGAAGAAGGAATTGATTTAATTGCAAGAGTATTGGTAAAATACTATATTAATGAACCAGGTACTCCTATATATGAAGGAAATGCAGTTGGTACATATTATAATGGTTCAAATTTGGAGGGAATAAATGTAAGATATTCAAGTGATGATAATTGGGGTAATGCAGTTTTCAAATGGATGGATTATTTATACGGAAGGTTGTAGATTTTTAAATAATTTATAAATTTATGTTGATATTTTTTAAATATTATTGTATTATATTATAGTACTATAATTGGTAAAATAATGGAAAAATGAAGGAGGCTAGAACGATAATGAAAAAAGTACTAATAGCCATTTTATGTATATCAGTATTAATATTTGTACCAACAGTAGCTTTAGCTCAAAATACTAATACGAATACAAATACAGAAAATATAAAATTATCAAACACTACTCCAGAAGGGGAATTAGTTGAAATACAAGAAAAATCAAGAAGCAAAATAGCAGAATACGAAGAATTGTATGGTTCTAAATCATATGGAGTAACAGCGTACATATTAAATGGAATAAGAATATATAGCATACCACTTTGCTTTATAGGTATAGCTGTTGGAGCAATATATCAATATGTTTTAGGTATAAGAAAATTAGATGTTAGAGACAAAGGATTAAATTTAATAGTAACTTTTGTAACAATACTTGTAATATGTCAAGTTTTACCACTTGTATTTACGGTTGTAGTTAAAAGTTGGAGGGGGTAACTAATGAAAGTTTTGTTTGCGGTAAGTGACGAGAAAATATCAGATGCAATCATAAAACAATATCAAAAAGAATATAGAGAGATAATATCATATAAGAATGTATATTATTTTAATGCAATATTAAAGGAGTTACAAAAGGATAAAACTTATGACAGAATAGTTATAAGCGAGGATTTGGAACCTTTTGCAAACAATAATTATGATTCTATAGATAAATTTATTTTTGAGAAATTAGATAGTATCAGTGATGAGGCTTTAGATAGTAATGGACAAGATACGTCTATTATTTTAATTTGTACAGATAGAAGAACTAAAGCAAGCAATATATTAGTAAAATTATTTGGAATAGGTTTATATAATGCAATTATAGGAAAAGATAGAAGCATAGAAGAAGTATGTGCATTAATAAATAGACCAAGAACTAAAAAAGAAGCAAAAGAGTATTATAAAATTGATGTAGATGATGTTAACTATCAATCAGAAGACAGTAGTGAAGTTAATGAATTAGAATTACAAAATATTTTAGCTCATTATAAAAGATTAGGAAAAAATACAGATAGATATACTGATAGTTTTAATAATATAGCATCACAATATAATGATGCACAATTAAGAATAATAATTAATTGTTTACCAATAGGAGTAAAAGCTGTACTAGAGGCTGAATCTCCAAAGTATCAAGAACTTATGGCTTTTTCTAATAATAATTCTAATACTGGTAAGAAAAAGGCAAAGGTTGAACAAAGACAACCTAAGGTTAAGCAAAAAGAACCAGAGTCTATAAAAGTTGATATGCTAGAGAGCAATCAAAGAATGGATAAACCAGTAGTAATACCGGGTGTTATAAATACGTCTAAGGTAAGAAGCGTAAAGAAAACAGCTAATATAGAGCAAGATGATGAAGAAGATTTCAGACCAATAAAAAATAGCAAGTTAAATAAAAAAGTAAAATTTGCTGAAATAGATGATGACGATGAAGATGACGAGGATGAAATTCCTCAAAGAAAGGTTAGTAAACCAATTCAAAAAACAAATAAATATGAAGAAGAGGATGACGAAGAAGAGATTGATCCTTTTGAAGATTTAGATGATATAGAAGAAATCAAAGAAGAAAAAACAGAACCAGTAAAAAAAGGAAGAGGAAGACCTAAAAAAGTTGTAGAAACTGTGCAAGAAGAGGTTAAACCTAAAGGAAAAAGAGGAAGACCTAAGAAAAATGCAGAACCAGAAGAAGAGGTTGCACTTCCTGGATTTGAAGATTATGATGATGATGAAAATGAAGAAGAAGTTTTATTACCAGGAATGGAAGATGATGATGAAGACGACGAATATATAGCTAAACCAGCAAAAAAGGTAATTAAATCAAATAAACCTAAATATGATGAGGATGAAGAAGAAGACGATGACGAAGAAGAATCTACATTACCAGGAATGTTTGATGACGATGATGATGACGAAGAGGATGAATATGAATTACCTAAAAAGAAACCAGTAAAACCTACTAGAAAAGCTATTGTTGAGGATGACGACGAAGAGGAAGAAGAAAGTGAAACAATGTTACCTGGAATGGGATTTGAGGATGATGAAGAAGAGAATGACGAAGAAGATGATGAAATATTTAATAAGAGACCTCAAATTAGAAATTCAAATCCTGTAAAAGCTAAAGGTATAGCAAAAAAATCTTATGATTACGAAGATGAGGAAGAATATGAAGAAGATGACGATGAACCTTCTAATCAAATAGAATCAGTAAAACCAAGAGCTGATTATTCAATGTCAAATCTAAATAGTGTACTTACAAAAGATAAGAAAATAGTAGCTTTTGTAGGAACAACTAAGAATGGAACATCTTTCTTGGTAAACAATTTAGCTTCATTATTCTCATCAATAGGAGTAAAAACAGCTTTACTAGATATGACAAAAAATAGAAATTCTTATTATATATATACAAAAAATGAAGAAAACCTTAGAAAAATAGCTTTTAATTCAATTGAAAAATTGCAGAATGGTTTTGCTGAAGGAATAAAAGCAGAAAAGAATTTAACTGTATATACATCTTTACCAAATGATAATAAAGATTATTCAAATGCAGAAGAAATTCTATCTACATTAGCACAAAATTATTCATTAATATTAATTGATTGTGATTTTGATACAGATGCAACATACTTTGCAAATTGTCAAGAAATATATTTAGTACAATCAATGGATATATTAACAATTCAACCATTAACAGCATTTTTAAGAGAATTAAAAACAAAAGGCGTATTAGATGAAGAAAAATTAAAAGTAGTAATTAACAAAGAAATAAGAGTTAGAAGTTTAACTGCTAAAACTATAATTGGAGGAATGTCTTTCTATAATGACCCTGCAATGTCATTTATGACAGAGTTATTTAATAAAGACAAAGTAAAATTCTGTTCAATTCCATTTGAAGATGATGTGTATTCAAAATATCTTGAAACACTAGTAAATTGTAATATTTCAATAAGTAAATATTCAAAGAACTTCCAAAAGAAATTGAAATTATTAGGCGAAATGGTGTATCCATCATTAAACAAAACATATACACCAAGTTCACCAGATTATAGTAGAAGTAGCTTTTCAAAAAACATGAATAACACATTAAACCAAATGAAGAATAGATATTAAAATTATGATAAAGATAAGAGGTGAACATTGTGGTAGCACTAATAATAGCCATTTTAGTAATATCAATCGTAGTATTAGTTGTATATAATTTATCAATTTCAAGAAAATTGACATCTTGGAAGAATTTTAAAGATAAACTTGTAAATAATATAGAAGTAGTACAAGACTTCATTACTACGATTGGTGATGGAGAGCCAACAGACGAAAAACTTAGAAGAATAAATGAAGTAGTAATAGAAAAATATAATATTAAATATTCTACAATAGTTGTTTTTAATGGTGCTGAATATGTTATTAAGGCTTCCAATGTTGACCGTAAACATTATGATGCATTAACAAATTTACATACAGAAGAGTTATTTCAAGATAGTGTTGCAAGTGCAATACCTAAGTATGTAACAATAGAAAAAGAAGGAGAAAAACTACCTTATCAAAAAACTGAGTTCGGTAGAGCTAAATCAGCAATGTTTTTCCCTTTATACATTGATAATGTTTATATAGGATATTGGATTCTTGAAAGTGGAAAGATGCATGCTTTTGATGATTTAGATACAACTGTTATAGAAGGCATAAAAGATAATATTATTTCAACATTAAAAGCTATTTCATATCAAGATACAATAGAAAACATAGTAAGAAAAGATTTGTTCACAGGTCTTAATTCAGCCGAATATCTTTATGGACAAGCTAAAAACATTATAGATTCTCAAACTTCATCTGCTGTATGTATGTTTAGAATTACAAATATTGAGAAAATAAATGAAACAATAAGCAGAAATATGGGAAATCAAATAATTATTGAAACAAGTAATGCTGTAAAAGAAAAAATGTATTCAAAATATATTTTTGTTAGATACATGGGACCTAAATTTGCAATTGTATTTACTGGTGTAGAAGTAAATTCTTTAGATGAGTTTTTAGAAGATTTGAAAGAAGAAATTGAATCAATAGTTCTTGAAGAAGAAATAGAAGAACCAGAAGAAAGCAAGAAAAAATCATCTAAAGCTACAACAAAGAAGAAAGTAAAGAAGAATACAAGAGTTGCAAGCCCAAAAGTAAATTTTGTTGTAACAACATATTATAAAGGAACACCAATAGAAAATGTTACTAAAAAACTAGAAGAATATCTAGATAATGCTCCAAAGAGCGAAAATCAAATAAATTATATTTAAAAGGAGGTAATTATGGCTATAGATAAAACAATGAGCTTTAAAGTAGAAAGGGACAAAAACGTAAGGGCAAAGGAAATTTTGAAAGAGGTATATCAAGCTTTAGTAGAAAAGGGATATAATCCAATAAATCAAATAGTTGGATATATATTATCAGGAGATCCAACTTATATTACAAGCCATAATGATGCTAGAAATTTAATTAGACTTATAGAAAGAGATGAGCTTTTAGAAAAAATGGTAAAATATTACATAGGATTGGAAGAGTAATAAATGAGAACTTTAGGAATTGACTATGGAGATGCAAGAGTTGGAATAGCAATATCTGATGCTTTAGGAATAACAGCTCAAGGTTTGGAAACAATAAGTTATAATGGAAATGATAAAATTCTTTTAAGGCGCTTAGATGAAATAATAACAGAATACAATGTTTCTAAAATAATTGTTGGAATGCCACTTAATATGAATGGAACAAAAACAATAAGAGCAGAAGTTACAGAAAAGTTTATTCACAAACTTAAATGCAAATACAATAAAATTGAAATTGAAACTGTTGATGAAAGATTAACAACAGTTGAAGCTCACAAAACTATGAATTTTTTAGATATAAATAAAACAAAGAAAAAAGGTTTAGTAGATACTATATCTGCTGTATATATATTAGAAACCTATTTAAACAAAACAAGTCATTAGTATTGTAGAAATACAATTTTATATAAATTTTGAAAGGAGAATATTAAAAATGAACGATGACGAAAATGTAATGAACTCAGGAGAAGAATTAGATAATATAATTATATTAAATGATGAGGATGGAAATGAAGTTCAATTCGAATTCTTAGATTTAGTTGAATTAGATTCTGAAGAATATGTTATATTATTACCAGTAGCATCAGAAGACGATGAAGATGCTGATGGAGAAGTTGTTATATTAAAAGTTGAGGATTCTGAATCAGAAGAAGAAGAATCTTATGTAAGCGTTGATGATGAAGAAGTTTTAAATAAAGTATTTGAAATATTCAAAGAAAAATTTAAAGATGAATTCAACTTCGTAGACGGAGAAGAATAATTTTTTAATAAGGCGTTTTAAATGAAATATCATTAATTGCGCCTTATTTTTATATAATAGGAAATTTCTCTGAATTTCCTATTATATAAATACAGTGTAAATAAAATTTTACAAAAGATTTTTAGAAAGAAGGAGTTAAAATGGCTAGTTTATTCAGTTATTTACTTACAATATTTGCAGTGTTTTTTTGGATTTTTAGGGTTATTGTATCTCTTGCATATTCATTATCTTGGGACTTTGCATTTCAACCGATAAATCCACAATTAGAAATAGTAGTGCTATTTGCAACATTGCCATGTTTATTTTTAGTGGTAAAAAGAAATCTAATAGGTGCGACTGTTTATTTAGGAATGTATGTAGCATATTTTGGAACAGAATTATTTAATATAATTACTGGAATTATAAATGGTCAAAATGGTATGGGAAGTTTCATGAATGCATTAGTAATTTTTATAGGTATATTAATTCCACTTTTATTATTTTTTGATATATTATTAAATAAAGATAGAACAGCTGGACGTAAAGATAAAAAAACAGATTGGTTTTATACAAATAAAGATTATGATAGAGAATTTGATGAGAGAGCTGATAGAAATCAATATAGAACATAAATAGAAACAGATGATTATAAATGCATTGGATTTAATTTCTATTATAGAGAATTTATTGCATTGATAATTATCTGTTTTTACGTTATAATCTATGTAAAAAGGAACAGAAGTGGAAAAATATAATGATAGATAGTAAATTTAATTAAAATTAATAAAAAAATTAAAAAAAAATGAAACAAAATGGTGTTTTAATTGTATCTATATATAGAGAATATTTTTATATAATATAATTATTTGTCAAAAAATATTATATAAAAGTATTTAATAGTTTAAGGAGGAGCAAATGAAAAAGGTAAAAATAGTAGCTACAATAATTACAATTTTATTATTAATGAGTTTGAATACATATGCAGTTGAAACAACAGAAAAAGACAAAGAAGTTGAACTTTCTTATTATACTCATGTTCAAGATATTGGATGGGAGGAGAAGTTTTGTCATAAAAATGGAGAAATAGCAGGAACAACAGGAAGAGCTAAAGTTATAGAAGCTATTGTTATAAAGGCTGACAATTTACCAAAAGGTGTAACTTTAAAATATCAAGCACATGTAAGAGATATAGGTTGGCAAAGTTGGAAAAATAATGGAGAAATGGCAGGAACAACAGGAAGAGCAAAATCAATAGAAGCTATACAAATTATGCTTCAAAATACAGAAGAATACACTATACAATATAGAGTGCATGTAAGAGATTTAGGATGGCAAGATTGGGTAAATAATGGAGAACAAGCAGGAACTACTGGTATAGCCAAACCTATAGAAGCTATACAAATAAAAATTATAAAAAGAGATGGTAAAATTCTTTATAAAGCACATGTGAGTGATATAGGTTGGATGAATTGGATGTATGATGGAGAACAAGCTGGAACTACAGGAAAAGCAAAGCCAGTTGAAGCTTTATATATTAAATCAGCAGAAAGCGAAAAATTTCAAATTGAATATCAAGCACATGTAAGAGATATAGGCTGGATGGATTGGGTAGAAAATGGAGAACAAGCAGGAACTACAGGAAAGGCAAAGCCTATTGAAGCAATAAGAATAAAATTTAAAGAAGAGAATTCTGAATATAGCATAATGTATAGAGCACACGTAAGAGATATAGGCTGGATGGATTGGGTATATGATGGAGAACAAGCAGGAACTACAGGAAGAGCAAAATCAGTAGAAGCAATACAAATTAAAATCGTACCAAAAACAGAAGAAAGAGTTACTTTATATGAAACTGGAACGTATGGTAAAAGCGGGTTATCATATAAAGGAGATTCTAGAGGAAGAAATTTAGAATATTATAGATTTGGAAATGGACCAAATGTGCTTTTTGCAACATTTGCAGTTCATGGATTTGAGGATAAATGGAATAATGATGGTGGAGAACTAGTTACTATTGCTAATAATTTTTATAATCAACTAAAAAGTGGAAAATATGATGATATAGCAGAAAAGTGGACTGTATATATTTTTCCAGAAGTAAATCCAGATGGAAGGAGATATGGTTATAGTCATAATGGACCAGGAAGAACAACTTTATTTAGTAAAGCAGAAGGAAACAAAGGAATAGATATAAATAGATGTTGGGAGATTTCTGGAGTTCCATATCAAAGATTTACAGAAAGCAGAAACTACAATGGAACATCAGGATTTCAAGCTTATGAAGCAGTAGCTTTAAGAGACTTTTTATTAGCAAATCAATCTAAAACAGGACAAACTATATTAGTTGATTTACATGGTTGGACAAATCAATTAATAGGTGATGAAGAAATATGTATGAATTATTATTATCCTAGATTTAAAAATTCAGATAGAAGTGCTGTTGGAAGATATGGTACAGGATATTTAATTAATTGGGCTAGAAGTACATTGCGTTCAAGTGCAGGAAATGCAAAATCCGTATTAATAGAATTACCATCAAATGGTGTAGATAGTACTCAAGATGTTATAAAATACAACTTATCTGGTAGATACATAGAATCAACAATAGAAATGTTAAAAAATATTTATGTTCCTTCAAATGAAATAAGAGTAAAAGCTCAAAGCTTAGTAGTCGAGGAACAAATAACAGAAGAAGCTCAGTTTAATACAACACTTGCAGGAATAATAAAAGAAAATAAACCAAACGATGATGAAATAGAAGAAATTGTTGCAAAAGAGAATTTAAAAAATGGTGTATGGATTAGTGAAAGATCAAGAAATGAATTTTTAAAATTAATAAATTCTTACACAAATCAAAAATATGAAATAGATGATAATGGTTATTTAAAAATAGCAAAAAAATCAGAAAATAAAAATGATTATGATATAGCTTTAGAAAAGGCAATGAGTTCTAAAAAAGAATATGTAATTGATATTTATGGAAGTTATTATTCTATAGATTATGTTACAAAAACAATAGAAAATAATCCTTTTGAGAAAATGGATCCTTATCAAATTTGTGAATATGTAGAAGCAGAAAATAAAAAAGCAATTATTTTAACAAGTAATTCACAAAATAAATTAGATAAAAAAGAAATAATAGATGTATTAATTGAAATGCTTTAAAATGTAGCAAGGAGAAAGAGATGTCAAATGTAATAAAAATAGGAACAGATGATAATACAAAAAATTTAAAAATAGCAGCAAACATTATAAAAAAAGGTGGAATAGTAATATTTCCAACAGAAACTGTTTATGGAATAGGAACAAATGGATTAGATGAAGAAGCGGTAAAAAAATTATATGAAGTAAAAGATAGACCTTTAAATAAACCAATTAGTTTATTAGTTTCTAATTTTGATATGATAAATCAAGTAGCAAAAGATATTACTGAAATGGAATATAAAATTATGAAAAATTTTTTTCCAGGTCCATTAACTATAATTTTGAATAAAAAAAGTTGTGTTCCTGATATATTAACAGCTAAAGGAAATACAGTTGGAATAAGAATGCCTGATAATGAGATTGCATTAAAGCTTATAGAATTATCAGGAGTTCCAATAGCTACTCCAAGTGCTAATATTTCTGGAAGACCAAGTGGTATAGATATAGAAGATATAAAAAAGGATTTTGAAGGAAAAGTTGATTTATTTATAGACAGTGGAAAAAGTAAAATAGGAAACGGCTCAACAATTGTAAAAGTTGAAGATAATGAGATAAAAATTTTAAGACAGGGAATTATTACGAAAGAACAAATAGAAGATATTTGTAAATAAAAATTGTGCAGAAACTTTTAATATTGACATGAATAGAAAGTCTAATATTAAGAGTTTCTTTTTTTACATTACAGAAAAGTCATTCCAACTTCCTATAATATGTCTGTGAGGTATTTCAAATCAAGTAAAAATATGGTATAATATAATTCTATGAGATGGGAGTAAAAGAAGGAGAAAAAATGAATATTAAGCATATTTTTAAAACCATAATAAATAAATTTAGAAATAAAAATATAAAAGAATTGCCAATGGAAGACAGATATGCAGAAATAGTGGATACAATTGAGGACTTGGATTTAGCAAAACATTTTGAAGAAGATATGCCTAATGAAGTAAGAGATAAAATAAATAAGTATGATAAAATTAAAGATTTATATAATTTTCCATTAAATACAAAAATTTCTGTAAATAATTCTACAGAAATAGTAAAAAGCTTTTTTAATGAATTTGATTATGATATAGGAAAAAAGATAGGTGAAATTTTTAAAGGAAGCAATGGAAATATTCATATGCAAATAAGAAAGGCTAATGATGAATCAGAAGCTGGAAGTGTTACAAATCCTTCAAAATTACCAGTATATGTAGATATTCCTGTTTTTGGGGATTTGAGAGATGCATACACTATGGTTCATGAATTAACACATACATTAGATATAAAGAATAAAGACTTAGCAACGAGAAGAATATTAGGAGAAGTAGCTCCTCAATGCATGGAAAGAATGTTAGATGATTTTCTAAAAAATATTCCAGATATAGAAAAGAAAAAATATGGCATATCAGATGATATATTAGAAGAGGATATTGAAACTAGAAGGACAACAACATTTATAACAAGATACAGAAATGTAATGAGTTTGAATAGGGAACACGGAAATAGAGAAATGGATATTAGATATATGCTAGCACAGATGTATTCTTCAAAATTTATACAACAATATAATAATAGTGAAACTCTTTTAAAATTTATAAAATATGTAGAAGATGATGACTTTGAAAATGCAAATAAAACGTTTGGAATTAAAATAGATAAAAGATATTCTGTAGATAGAAATTTACTAATAAATTCATGTTATAATGATATTATTAGTGAAAAAGAAGATATAAGTAAAGAAGTAGAAAAAGCACATGTGAAAAGTGAGAATAAAGAAATAGAAAGGTAGTAGTATAGATATGATAATAAAGGAGATAAAAACTAATGATTATTTAACAAAATCTAATTTACCATCAAGTGACTATGTTATTAATCCATATGTTGGATGTACACATGGATGCAAATACTGTTATGCATCATTTATGAAACATTTTACAGGTCATGATGAAAAATGGGGAGAATTTATAGATATAAAATCTTGTAATAAAAAGATTGATTTGAAAAAGATATCTGGTAAAAATGTATTTTTATCATCTGTTACAGATTGTTATAATGAATTAGAAGAAAAATATTGTATAACAAGAAATATATTAGAACAATTGCAATATTCTGATTGTAATTTATCCATATCAACAAAATCAAAATTAATTTTAAGAGATATAGATATTTTAAAGAAAATTAAAAATTTAACTGTTAGTTTATCTATTAATACTTTAGATGAAAAATTTAGAAGTGATATGGATAATGCAAGTTCAATAAATGAAAGATTAGAAACGTTAAGAAAATTACATGAAAACGGAATATATACAATATTATTTATGTCTCCAATTTTTCCATACATTACAGAATGGAAGAAAATAATAGAAATATCAAAAGATTTTGTTGATGAATATTGGTTTGAAAACCTTAACCTAAGAGGTAGTTACAAAAAAGAAATTTTAGAATATATAAAAACTAATTATAGTAAACTTTATGATAGCTACGTAGAGATATATGTTAAGAATAAGGATGAATATTGGAGAAATTTAGCTATTGAAATAGAGAAGTTTTGTGATGAAAATAATATTAAATATATAAATTACTTTTACCATAAAGAGTTGGTAGAGAAAAAGAAGGTTAAAATATAATCGAATTTTGGAGTTGAAATAGAAAGGAGAATAGAAATGAAAGAAGTGTTATTCGCAACAGGAAATGAAAGTAAAGTTAAGAGATTTCAAAAAGGGCTTCTAGCTAAAGAAATAAAAATAATTACATTAAATGATATAGATACAAAGAATATCGAAATTGTAGAAGATGGAAAAAATGCAATAGAAAATGCATTAATAAAAGCAAGAGCATATGCTAAAATTCAAGATATTCCTGTGTTTGCTATGGATGATAACTTATACATTGAGGGAATACCAGAAGATAAACAGCCAGGAATGTATGTAAGAAGAGTTAATGGAAAAAGGTTAAATGATGATGAAATGATAGATTATTATTCAAATTTAGCACATACTTATGGAGAAAATGGAAAGTTAACTTGCAGATGGGTTTATGGTATAGCTGTTATAAATAATGGAGTTGAATCAACGTACACTTGGAGCAAAGATGATTTTTATATAGTTGATAAGCCTTCAAATAAAATTAATCCAGGATATCCTTTAAATACAATATCGATAAATAAAAAACTAAATAAATATTTTACAGAAATAACTGAAGACGATAAAAATGAAATTAAAGAAGATGAAAGTGATGTTATAGAATTTCTTTGTAAGAATTTATAATGTAAGATTTAATTAAATAGTAATTTGTGGAGGTATTATAACTATGAGAATAAAACAGCAAAAGCAGATAAAATCATTTTTAATCGAAGAGTTTGGGATAGATAAAGGGAATGCTTTGTTTGATAAGCAAGAGACAATGCTTAATGAACTTATTAAAAATAGGACTTATAGGAATAGTTGTGGGAACATTATTACTATTGATAAAATAAGTATAAGAGATATTAAAATTTTAGCAAGTAAAGAAATTGAGTATGATAAAAAACTAGGTAAAGAAATAATGTATTTAGAATTAATTAAACTCTCTATATATGAATTAAAGAAAATGCACATGAGAGATTAAATATAAAGGAGAAAATATGGATAGAAAAATGTTAGAAAATATTTATAATGATTGTTTAGAAATGGCTGATATAATTAAAAATCCAATATTAAAAGAATGTTGTAAAAAAATATATAGTGATTATAAAGAAAAATTAATAAATAAACCTGCTACACCTGGTTCACATCATTTTTATAAAGGAGGATTATTATTTCATATATATAGTGTTACAAAAAATGCTATGGCAATTTGTGATTTGTATCCTAACTTAAATGTAGATAAAGATTTAATAATTTTTGGCTCATTAGTGCATGATATAGGAAAATGTAATGATTTTAATGATTTTTCTGACAGTGAAAATTATAATTCTATAAATGGCAATAGTATGGATTTATTAGGTCATTCTTATGAAGGAACACATATTGTTGAGAACTATTTAAAAAATTATGATATAGATGAACAATTTAAAAATCAGATTATACATATGATAGGCAGTCACATGAATGAATATAGTGAATGGGGAGCTTTAGTTTTACCTAAAATGCTTGAAGTTATAATTATAAATTATGCTGATAGTATGGATGCATATCTTGAACCAGCACACAAAATTATTAATAATACAAAAAAAGGTGAAAAATATAAAGTTGCAAATGCACCAAGATATTATTATAAATCATTAAATCCATATTACGAAAATGATAATTTGTAATTTAAACCTTTTTACGCAATTATTATAAATAGATAATTTATAAAATTAATATTTGGAAGATGTTTTGAAAAATAAAAGTATTATTTAAGTAATAAAGAAAGAGGGAATATGTTAGAAAAGATAAAAACCTCATGTAATTATGTTGCAAAAAATAGTAAATATGTAGCAATTAATTATGATGTATTAGATGAATATATAAAAACTATAGATATGAGAAAAATAAAATTTTGGCTTAGTAGTAATCCATATAATTTATTTGATATGAATATTGATAAAATAATTAACTTTATGTTGATATTTGAATCAATAGATTATTGCTTTTGGGGACAACCTAAATGGACAATAGAAACAATAGATGGGAAAAAATCTGGTTCAGATGCTTTATTATACGCATTATTAAGTCATGTAAAGAAAGTAGATAAGATTGATTTTTCAAATATTTCATTTGAAGAATTTTCGGATATATTAAAAGGTAATGTTGATATTCCATTTTTAAAAGAAAGATATGAGACTGTTGTTTCAATATGTAATGTAGTTAATAAAAAAATGAATGGCAATTTTTATAATTATATTGAGAAAATCAATGAAGATACTGAATTATTTGATATTATTATTAATAATTTTAGTGAGTTTTGCGATGTAAGAGAATACGATAATAAAAAAATATATTTTTATAAATTAGCACAATTGTTAACTTCTGATATTTTGCATATAAAAGAACTAATTAATGGTACAAAAGTTGATTATAGTCATTTGGTAGGATGTGCTGATTATAAAATACCACAAACTTTAAGGGCTTTAGGAATAGTAGAGTTTAATTCTGAATTATCTAAGATTGTAGATAATAAGCAGTTAATAGATGAAAATTCAATGTATGAAGTAGAAATAAGAGCAAATATGATTGCAGTTATTAGTTATATTAACTCAAAATTAAAAGATACTTGTTCTATAGATATAAATGATTATTTATTTTTAGCTTCTAAAAAAATTAAAGATATAGCCAAACCATATCATATGTGTAAAAACAAAAATTACTAAAAATATTTTATATTATAATTTATATATTTACTAATATATAGGCGAGAAACTATTGAAGAAAGAATGAAAAAATGATAAATTAAGTAGTGTACAATAAAGTTATTAATTAAAGGAGAGACTGAGATGAACAAAATTGTTACTATTTGTGGTAGTATGAAATTTAAAGATAAAATGATGGAAGTAGCTAAAGAGTTAGAAATAAAAAATAATTATGTTGTTATTCAATGTATTTATAGTAATGATAAATTTAGTGATGAAGAACAAAAAAATTTAGCAGATTTACATTATAATAAAATTAAAATTAGTGATGCAATATATGTAATAAATGTTAATGGATATATTGGAAATCAAACAAGTAAAGAAATTGAATATGCTAAAAAATTAGGTAAAGAAGTAATGTATTTGGAACCTATAAAATAATAAAAAGAAAGTGAAAAATAGAGCGGAAGTTTATGTTAATCATAGTGAATTATTGGAAGAAATCAAAAAAATTGTTAGTGAATGTGGAAAAATATAGCTAGTTGAAAAAAATGAACACTTTACAAATTTGATATTTTTCGTAATTTAATAAAAATGTGGAAGATGAAACTATTTGAAAGAAGACTTAATAAAAACAGAATTAATAGATAAATTACCAACAGAAGAAATAAACCTATATTTAGATATAGATGAAACAAATAGATAGTAATTTAGTGAGATTGGAGGTAAAAATGAATATAAAAAGATTAAAGATAGAAATTCATTGCTAATAAGCCAATTACTAGAAATATGGGAGGATTCTGTAAAAGCGACACACTCATTTCTATCTAATGATGAAATTAAAGATATAAAAGAATATGTACCACAAGCTATTTTGGAAGTATCACATTTGATAATTATAGAAAATAAAAATCATTATCCTATTGCTTTTATGGGAATAGAAGATACAAAACTTGAAATGTTATTTATTAAAAATAGTGAAATAGGAAAAGGCCTAGGAAAACAATTATTGAACTATGATATAGAAAATTATAACATCAGAGAACTAGCAGTAAACGAACAAAATCCTAATGCAAAAAGGTTTTATGAACATATGGGATTTAGAACTTATAAAAGAACAGAATTGGACGAGCAAGGAAATCCTTATCCAATTTTATATATGATGTTAGAAAGATAAGTTACAATTTATAAAAAAGGAAGCGGAAAATATGGATATGTATCAAAAAAGAAAAAAGAGAAAAGAAATGAAAAATGATGAAAATAAAAAAGAAATGCAAAATCAAATGAATATTAACTGGTATCCCGGACATATGGCTAAAACAAAAAGGCAATTGATAGAAGAGTTAAAGTTAATAGATGTAGTAATAGAAATAGTAGACGCCAGAATTCCTATGTCTAGCAGAAATCCAGATATATTAGAAATTACAAAAAACAAAAAAAGAGTAATTATTTTAAATAAAAGCGATTTAGCAAATGAAAACGAAAATATTAAGTGGCAAAAATATTTTAAAATGAATGAAACAAATTGCTGTATAGTTGATTCGAATTCTGGAAAAGGAATTAATAATGTTCTAACAGAAGTAGAAAATTTAATGAGTGATGAGTTAAAAAGATATGAGACAAAAGGCAGAATAGGAAAACCTATAAGAGTTGCAATTTTAGGAATACCTAATGTTGGAAAATCATCATTTATAAATAGAATAGCTAAAAAAAGTACAATGATAGTTGGGAATAAACCAGGTGTAACAAAACAAAATAAATGGTTAAGAATAAATTCTAAAATAGAATTATTAGATACCCCAGGTGTATTATGGCCAAAGTTTGAAAATAAAGAAGTAGGTCTTAATTTAGCTTTTACTGGTAGTATAAAAGATGATATCTTAGATAAAGTAGAGGTAGCATATTATTTAATTGAAAAATTGTATAGAGATAATAAAGATGCATTAATAACAAGATACAAGCTAGAGGAAAAAGATATAGAAAATATGAAAAATGAACCAAATGAAATATATGCTTTATTTGAAGTAATAGCCAAAAAAAGAGGAGCAATATTATCTGGCGGTAGAATTGATGAAGAAAAAGCAGCATCAATAATTTTAGATGATTTTAGAAGCGGAAAAATAGGAAAAATAACTTTAGAAAGATGTAATAAATAGAAAAATATAAGGAGAAGTTTATAGTGGAAATATTTAATCGAAATAAGGAAATTGCAGATGTTAATATGTTATCACCATTAGTTTGGGCATATGTAGGAGATAGTGTATATGAAATGTTTATAAGGACATATTTAATTAATAATTCAAATGCTAAGCCTCATAAATTGCATATAGAATCAATAAAATATGTTAAAGCTAAAGCTCAAGCAGAAATATTAATGAAAATAACAGATAATTTAACAGATTCTGAAAAAGATATTGTAAGAAGAGGCAGAAACGCAGAAAATCATCATTTACCTAAAAACGCAGATCCAGCTGATTATATGTATTCTACAGCTTTTGAGGCTTTAATAGGATATTTGTATTTAACAAAACAAGATGAAAGATTGAAAGAAATTTTAAATATGTGTATTTAAAATATTGACTTAAATAAATTTATGTGTTATAAATAAAGCTAGCTTGAATTTTGGCCCGTTGGTCAAGCGGCTAAGACGCCACCCTCTCAAGGTGGAATCATGGGTTCGATTCCCGTACGGGTCACCAAAAATTAAAAGTATCAAAGATTTTCTTTGGTACTTTTTTTACATTATAAAGAGTGTTCTTCAAATTTTTTTAATATAAATAATTAGTTTAAAGCAAATTTCGTATGTAAGTAAATAAGCGGGATTTAACAAAGTACTAAATAGTAAAAATGTTATTAATATTTGCTTTTATAAAAAGAATAAAATTTTTTAATTTTAATGCAAACAAATGTATTGACAAAAGAAAAAATGTTTGGTAATATATATTTACTTTAAATGTATTAACTAAATTGATTGATGGGGGGAATACAAATTGATAAACACACTACATATAAAAAATATTGGAATAATAGACGATCTAAGTATAAATTTAAATAATGGCTTTAATGTAATAACAGGAGAAACTGGAGCACGGAAAAACATTAATAATAGATTCACTTCAAATTTTAGCAGGTGGAAGATTCTCAAAAGAAATGATTAGAAATGGAGAAAAGTATTCATATGTTGAAATGGCATTATGCTTACCAGAAGATGATGAATACGATGAAAATGTAATAGTTTCTCGAGAAATAAATACTAACGGAAAAAATCTATGTAAAATAAATGGAAGAATGGTAACTGTAGCAGAATTAAAAGAATTTATGAAAAAAGTAATAGATATACATGGTCAAAACGATAATCAATCAATATTAGATGTAAATACACACATAAAATTATTAGATGAATTTGCTGGAGAAAAAATAAAAAATATAGCCAATAAATACAACATATATTATAAAAAATATAATGATATTAAGTTAGAATTAAAAAATAACTATGGTGATGACATTGAAAAACAAAGAAAGTTAGATTTATTAAAATACCAATTAAATGAAATACAAGCAGCAAATCTAAAAGATTCAGAAGAGGAGGAATTAGAAAATAAAAGAAAAATAATAGTTAATTCTGAGAAAATATCAGAAAATTTATCAGAGGCAGATTATTGCTTATCTGAAGGGGGAACGGATAGTATAAATAGTGCTATAAAAGCATTAGAAAAAATAGAAGATTTAGATACGAGATATAGTGATATTTTAAATTCTTTAAAAGGAGTATATTATGAGTTTCAAGAAATATCACGAGATGTTTCAGAGTTAAAAGAAGATAATTCTTTTGATGATATAAACAAAAAAGAAATAGAAGAAAGACTAGATTTAATATATTCATTAAAAAGAAAATATGGAAATACAATAAAAGATATACTTGATTATGAAGAGAAAATAAAAAATGAGATTTTTAATATAGAGAATTTAGAAGAGTATACAAATAAATTAAAAAATGAACTAAAAGATATAGAAAATAAAATGCAAGAATTGGCAGTTCAAATGCATGATATAAGAGAAAAAGTAAGTACAGAATTAAGTGAAAAAATTAATTCTGAATTAAAAGATTTAGAGATGAAAAATGCATCATTTAGTATAGAAATAAAATTTAATAATGAGAAAAGATTTAATAAAAATGGTTTAGATGAAATAGAGTTTTTAATTTCTACAAATATTGGAGAACTACCAAAGCCATTAGTAAAGATAGCTTCAGGTGGAGAAATGTCAAGAATAATGTTGGGGATAAAAAATGTACTTGCAAATGTAGATACTGTTCCAGTAATGGTATTTGATGAAATTGATACAGGAATTAGTGGTATAGCTGCAAATATGGTGGGATTAAAAATGAAAGAAATATCTAAAAATCATCAAGTAATAGCGATAACACATTTAGCTACAATTGCTGCAAAAGGTGATTATAATTATTATATTAGTAAACAAACAATAGATGCTAGAACCAGAACAAATGTAAAAGTCTTAAACGAAGAAGAAACAATAAGAGAAATTGCAAGAATTGCAAGTGGAGATATAACAGAAATATCATTAAATCATGCAAGAGAATTAAGACGATGCGTATAAAAATAAATTTTTAAGATTCTTTGTTAAAATTTAACATAATAGAAATTTTACGAATATTTACTATTATATAAAAAACGAAATAAAATTTACTCTAAAGTATTGAAAAAAATTTTTATATTTAATATACTAGAATTGTTACAAGGTTTCTAGTAACTAATATAATTAGGGGGAATAAAAATGGAAGACGAAAAAAATGTAAATGAAGAGAAAAAACTAAATGATAACGTTGAACAAAATGTTACACCAAAAGCTGAAGAAAATGGTGAAAAAATTCAAGAAAAATCTGCAGAGCCTGAAAAAGTAGAAGAAAACAATGAAGTTAAAGCAGAAAAACAAGCAGAAGATTCAAATGAAGCAAAAGTAGAAGATACAAAAACAACTTCAGAGGAACAAAAAGCAAAATCATCTGGAATAGTAGAATGGATTAAATCAAATACTAAATTAGTAGCAATAATAGCAGCAGTAATAGCTATAATAGCAGTTCTTGGAATTGTAATATCAAATGTTACTGGAAGCCCAGAGAAAGCTATAAAAGGATATTTAAGTGCTTTATCAAATGGAGATGCCAAAAAGCTTGAAAAAAATATGGATATAAAAGGAGTTTTAGCATATTCAGATTCTTATAGTTATTGGAGTGGAATTGATGCAGATAAATTTTTAAAAGCTTATGATAAAGTAGAAAAAGATGATATAAAAGATGCAAAAGAGAATTTAGAAGAATTAATAAACCTAATCAGAGAAGACAAAAAAGATTATAATGTTAAATTGTTAGAAATAAAAAATCAAGAAGAAGTTAAAGGCATAGATAACATGTATAAAGTTGAAATAAAAGCTAGAATAAAATATAAAGATTCTGATGGGGATAAACAAGATAAAACAGATACTTTCAAATTTATAATTTATAAAAATAAAGTAATATATACAACACTTTACTAAAATATTAAGAGATTCTAATTAAAAAATTAGAATCTCTTTTATATTATATAAAATTACATTGCACAGAAAATTTACGGAAAGATTCAATATTTTAAATTTGTTTTACTATATAGGATTTACATGAATAATAGCTCTGCTTATTTTATCTATATTACAAATATTTTTCTCTAAATTATCAGCAAGTTTATGACTATCAAAAGTACTCATATTTCCGTCAATATGAATTGTAAGAATAACAACATATTGATAACCTGTTGGTATGGTATAAAAATCTGTAATATTTTTTATTTCTTTACATTCATGGGCTAAATCTAAAATAATGTTTTTGGTTTTACTATCTATTGAAATATCCATAAGTATGTTATAGCTTTCTATAAGAATTTTTAATCCAGTATAAAAGATCCAAATAGATATACCTAAGCCAACTACACCGTCAAACCAATAAATATTAAATAGTCCAAGTAAAATTGAAATTAAAGTGAATGTAGTTACTATGCAATCATTTCTATGATCTTTGTAATTTGCTTCTAGAAGAATATTGTTATGTTGTTTAAACATTTTCTTAGTATACTTGTATAGAAAAAATTTAACAATTATTGTTATAATACAAACAATTACTAAAAATGGAGAAAAAGTAAATTCTTCTTTATTTATCAAAGACATAATTGAATTGTAAAAAAGTTTCATTGAAATTATAATCATAGAGAGACTTATTAACAATGAAAATATGTATTCAGCTTTACCATGTCCAAAATTATGTGATTCATCTTCTGGTACGCTTGCAATTTTGTTCCCTATAGATGTCATAGCTGAAGCAAATATGTCTGATGCACTATTTATACTATCTGCAATCATTGCCTGACTATTACTTAATATTCCAACAATACTCTTTATAATTAATAAAAATATATTACCTAAAATTCCCATTAAACTAGCTCTTTTGGTGACTTCAAATCTATCCATGTAAAAATACTCCTTTTGATAAGATAATTTTTTTTATATTATACCACAAAATAAAAGTAGAATATTGTAAAAAAAAATCACTTATGGTATAATTTATATAGACAGGAAAAATTTAAATATTCTTTTCCTTTTTTAAGTAGTTAAATTGCTAGATGGAGGCGCTTTTATGGAACCACTAATGATAATAATATTTATATTACTAATGATAGTAATTATGCTTGCTGTTTTAGCAATATTTCAAATAAAAATGGCAGGGATGAATGTTAAAGACTTTTGGTCTTTTATTCAAGCAAATGAAATGCTAGATAAATTATATGAATTTTCAAAAAAATACGAAAAAATGGGACCAACAGAACAAGTTATATTTTTAAGCGAAGCTGAAAAAGTTTTCAATGCGTTTGATAAGGTGCCAAATATGTTATGGGAAGAAGAATATACTAAATATATGGAAGTATTAGATAAATATAAAAATATAAAATTATTCAGATGGGAATCTAATTAAAATAGATTCCTTTTTTTTGAAACATTTTAATGATTTGGTGAATACTATATTATAAGAAAATAAGAAATAAATTTTATATCATATGTAAGTTTTAGAAATTTCTTTCTTTAAATATTAATAAAGGAGTAGAGTAAATGAAAATAAGATATTTTGACCATGCAGCGACAACTCCAGTGGATAATGAAGTATTAAAAGAAATGATGCCATTTTTTAGTCAGAATTTTGGTAATCCTTCTTCAATTTATAGTATAGGAAAATCAAATAAACATGAAGTTCAAATTGCAAGAAATAGAGTAGCAACTGCATTGAATGTAAAACCTCAAGAAATATATTTTACAAGTTGTGGTAGCGAAAGTGATAATTTAGCAATAAAAGGAATTGCATATGGAAACAGAAAAAAGGGAAATCATATTATTACAACTAGAATTGAGCATCCAGCCGTATTAAAAACTTGTGAATTTTTAGAAAAGCAAGGATATCACATAACATATTTATCTCCAAATAGTAATGGAATTGTTAGTGTAAAAGAATTGGAAAGATATATTATGCCAAATACAATTTTGGTAAGTGTTATGTTTGCAAACAATGAAATAGGAACGATTCAGGATATTAAAGCTATAGGTGAATTATGTAGAAGAAAAAATGTATATTTCCATACAGATTGTGTTCAAGCAATTGGAAATGTAAGAATAGATGCTAAAGAAATGAATATTGATAGTTTATCTTTATCTGCACATAAATTTTATGGACCAAAAGGAGTAGGTGCTGTATATATAAGAGAAGGTATAAATTTTGTAAGAATTCAAGATGGTGGACATCAGGAAAGAGATAAAAGGGCGGGTACTGAAAATGTAGCTGGAATAGTAGGGCTTGGAAAAGCAATAGAATTAGCTAACAATAGTTTAGATGAATATAATAATCACCTTACTAGGTTAAGAGATTATTATATTGAAAATGTGCAAAAAAGAATACCAAATATTAAAATAAATGGAGACTTAGAAAAAAGATTACCAGGAAATGCTAATATTTCATTTATAGGCGCAGATGGCGAAAAAGTATTAGAAGAATTAGATAAGATTGGAATATGTGCTTCAAGTGGTTCTGCTTGTAGTGCAGGATTATTAAATCCATCACATGTTTTACTAGCAATAGGAGTAGCTCCAAATGTTGCATCTACATCTATTAGAATAACTTTTGGAAAAGAAAATACATTAGAAGATGTTGATTATTTGGTTGAAAATTTAACAAATATAATTGAGAAAATAAGAAATGAAAAATAAGAGGATTCAGAATTGAATCCTCTTTATTATATAATAGGAAAGTATAGAATATACAACTACACTGTAGAAAAAAGTTACTGAAAAAAATTTTGATTTTTAAATAGTTGAAATTTGTAATTTTATAGAATATAATACAACTGTAAATGAAAAATACCTAAAAAATATGTATGTATAGGAGGTAGAAATATGGAATTTGCTGATATTATTCTTGAAGAGAAAGATTTAGTAAAGAAAATAGAAATAATTTCATTTTTAAAGAAGAAGGAAAAGATTTTTTTCGATACATCTGTTATTCTAAAAGCTGAAATTACAAAACAATTTATGGATATAATGAATATTGATGTAGACAAAAACGAAGTTATTACAGCATGCTTAGTTTATGGATTTAAAAGAATTAATTCACCTCAAGAAATTCAAAGAATAAAAAAAGAAGGAAAGCTAGATTATGAATATTTAAAATCTCTTGGATTTAATGATAAGTTTTGTAAAATTTGTAGTGAATATAATAGGTATAATGAGAAAGAAGGATATGTAAGAGAAAAAGAAGGGGACATACTAGAACTGGTAGATAATTTTGGAGGTCTTATAATGCACAGACCAGAAAGGCTGGCTTTTCCAATTGAAGATGCTATACAAGTTTTAGAATATAAAAATTTACATCATAAAAATAATAGGTATTTAGAAGAGTTTAAAAAGTTTATAAATATTATGGAAGCAATTGAAACTAAAAGAATGGTAGGTTCATATACTAAATTGCAAAATTGCTTTAATATGTTAAAAAGAGAAGATATTGCAGGTGCTGTAAGAGCAATATATGACCATGAAGATAGAATTGCTATTGCAATAGGATTAGATGTTGATGGAAATTCTCAAACAAGATTAGAAAATGTAGGAAAATTTTCCGCAAGACTTATGGAATTAAATAAAATTGAAAATGAAGAAAAGAAAGGAAAATAAAACAATGTATGAAATTTTTGCAGATTTACATGTACATATTGGTAGAAGTGAAAATAATAAACCAATAAAAATAACAGCCGCTAGAAGCTTAAATTTTGCTAATATAGCAAAAGAATGTGCAGATAGAAAAGGGATAAATGTTGTAGGAATAATAGATTGTGCATCACCATATGTAATTGAAGATATAGAGAATTTTTTGAAAACTGGTGAAGCCTATGAAATTGCAGATGGAGGAATAATATATAAAGATAAAGTATGTATTATATTAGGTAGTGAAATTGAAACATCTGAAATAAATGAACAAGGAAAAACAGGAAGTGCACATAATTTATGTTATTTTCCAACATTAAACGATATAAAAGCTTTTTCAAATGAAATGAGTCATCATATAAAAAATATTACATTAAGTTCACAAAGAGCTGATATATCAGCATATGAACTTATAGATATTGTTGAAAAATATAATGGTATATTAATACCAGCTCATGCATTTACACCACATAAAAGTTTTTATGGAAATTGCACAGATAGATTAGAAAAAATATTCAAAGAAAAATATAATAGAATTTTAGCTATAGAGTTAGGATTAAGTTCTGATACTTTTTTAGCAGATAAAATTTCAGAATTAGAAACAAAAACATTTTTAACAAATTCAGATGCACATTCCCTTCCTAAAATTGCAAGAGAATATAACAAAATTTTAGTAAATGATATAAGCTTTAAAGAGTTTTTAAAAGCAATAAAGAACGAAGATGGAAGAAAGATAATAGCAAATTATGGATTAGATCCAAAACTTGGAAAATATCATAGAACATTTTGCGAAAAATGTGGTAAAAATGTTCCAGGTGATGCGCCAGTTACAGTGTGTCATGATTGTGATAGTAAAAACATAACTATGGGAGTTTTTGATAGAATAGAAATTATAAAGGACAAGCCAGATACTAAGAGTCCAGAAAATAGACCACCATACATATATCAAATTCCACTTACATTTATTCCAGGAATAGGCAAAAAATCAATGGATAAATTATTAGATACATTTCAAAATGAAATGAATATATTACATAAATTATCATTTGATGATATAAATTCTGTCGTTGGTGAAAAGGTTGCAAACAATATAATTTCAGCAAGAGAAGGAAAAATTAAAATTGTTGAAGGTGGCGGAGGAGTTTACGGAAAAGTAGAATAAAGTATAAAAAAACTTATTATTTAAAGTTCTTTTTTCGAATCTTATAACATACACATTATGTAGTAAAGTAAATAAATGAGGTAAGGTATAAGATGAAAAAAGAAAGCATATTATTTGAGTATATAAAAAGAAATAAAATGGATTATATTGTAACTATAATAGTATTAATTGTTGGCATTAGTATACGGTATATTATTTATAAATAATGCTGATGGAGAAAAAGCAATGAATATTACTTCATCAATTGAAAATATACAATCTTTAATAAAACAAGGGGATTCTATTGATAAAGGAATATTACTAAATAATTGTTTAAAGCAAAATATTATAGTTGTAATACTAATTTGGTTTATTGGATGTACAATAATTGGTATACCAATTTTGTTTGGAATAATATTGTATAAAGGCTTCTGCATAGGATATACAATTTCAGCAGTAATAGCTACAACTGAGTTTAGAAAAGCAATAAGCTTTATTATTTTATCGTTATTACCGCAAAACATAATAATTATTCCAACAATTTTGCTTATAACAGTTAGTGGAATAAAATTATATAAATATATAATGAAAGATAAAAACAAAGGTAACATAAAAATAGAGCTGATAAGACATACAATGATATCTTTAATAGCTTTAGTTGCTATAATAATAGCATCTTTTATAGAAGTATATATTTCAACAAATTTATTATTATTTTTTAAAGATTTTTTGTAAAAGTATTTACAATTTAAGAATGTTTTGATATAACATATATAGTTTATGTAAATTAATTAGGAGTGCATTTCCATAAAAATGCAAAATCAATGTATAGGGGAGCCAAAAATGGAAAAACAAATTAATCTTTTTTTAGAATTTCTTGCGAATGACAAAAAATTATCTGCAAATACTTTGCAGTCATATAAAAGAGACATAGTACAATATCAAGAATATGTAGAAGAAAATAAAATTAATTATTTAAAAGCAACAAATGAAAATATAAAGGATTACTTTGAATATTTAAAAAAATTAAATAAGAAAACTTCAACAATTTCAAGAAGTTTAGCCTCTATTAGATCTTTTTACCAATATTTAATAAGAGTGAAAAAAATAAAAAAAGATCCAACAAATGGCATGCAATCACCAAAGATTGAAAAAAAAGCACCAAGCATATTATCTTCAAAAGAAGTAGAATTATTATTAGAGCAACCTAAGAATGTAGACTTAAAAGGAATTAGAGATAAAGCAATGTTAGAGTTCGCATATGCTACAGGAATGAGAGTTACAGAAATTATATCATTAGATATAGATGATGTTAACATTGAAGAAAAATATGTTACTTGTAGTAATGGATTCAAAAAAAGAAATATACCACTTGGTACATTATCTTTAAAAGCATTACAAGAATACATAGAAAATGCAAGACCAATATTAATAAAAGATGAAGAAACAAAAGCTTTATTCGTAAATATAAATGGAAAAAGACTTACAAGACAAGGATTTTGGAAGATAGTTAAATATTATAAAGAACAAGCTCATATAACAAAAGACATAACACCACATGTTTTAAGACATTCATTTGCAACACATTTGTTACAAAATGGAGCAGATTTAAAAGCAATTCAAACAATGCTAGGACATTCAGACATATCATCAACACAAGTTTATATGCAATTTCAAAATGAAAGTTTAAAAAAGGTTTATAATAAAGCTCATCCAAGAGCATAGTATAATTAGAATTATATAAGGAGTTTATAATGAAAAAAGTATTATTAATCGGAGCAGATGGAATGCTAGGAGGAGAATTAAAAGAAAGACTTGAAAAAATATATGATGTAGTTCCAACAACAATCGAAACACTAGATATTTGTGATGAAAATGCAGTAGTAACAAAAGCTGAAAATGAAAAACCATATTTTATTATAAATTGTGCAGCTTTTACTAATGTAGATGGTTGTGAAACAAATTATGAATTAGCAAATAAAGTAAATGGATTAGCTTTAGCCAATATAGCAAAGGCTGCAAAAACAGTTGATGCAACGTTAATTCATATAAGTACAGATTACGTTTTTCCAGGAAACTTAGACGTAGAAAAATGTTATACAGAGGAGATGACTCCAGCACCAGTTACTGCTTATGGGAAGACAAAATTACTTGGTGAACAAAATGCTACAAAAGCAGAAAAATATTATATTTTAAGAACAGCATGGTTATACGGATTAGGTGGAAAGAATTTTGTAAAAACTATGTTAAAATTAGCCAAAGACAGAGATGAAATAAGTGTAGTATGTGATCAACATGGAAGTCCTACATCTACAACAACTCTTTGTAAAATTATAGAACAAATAATGGAAAAAGAACCAGAATATGGAATATATCATTCTACTAATGAAGGTTTTACAACATGGGCTGATTTTGCTAAAAAGATACTTGAATTAGCAGGAGTAACTACTAAAGTAAAACCAATTACTTCTGAAGAATATAAAGCAATGTATCCACAATCTAGTGATAGACCAAAAAATAGTAAATTATCAAAAGAAAAATTACATAATATAGGAATATATCCAGAAAATTATGAAGATGCATTAAAAGAATATTTAAAAGAGGAGTTGAAGTAGTATGAAAGGAATTATATTAGCAGGAGGTAGCGCAACAAGACTATATCCAATAACACTTGCAGTATCTAAACAAATGTTACCGGTTTATGATAAACCAATGATTTATTATCCATTATCAGCTTTAATGATGGCTGGAATAAAAGAGGTTCTTATAATCTCTACACCAAAACATTTACCAGCTTTTCAAGATTTATTAGGTGATGGGTCAAGCTTAGGAATGAAATTTGAATATAAAATTCAAGAAAAACCAGTTGGACTAGCTGATGCATTTATATTAGGAGCAGATTTTATAGGAGATGATACCGTTTCTTTAATATTAGGTGATAATATGATATATGGTTCAAGACTTGAGAGAGTTTTGAAAGAAGCTAGTGAGTTAAAAGAAGGTGGAGTAATTTTCGGATATCAAGTAGCAGATCCAACTTCATATGGTGTTGTTGAAATGGATGAAAACGGAAATGCAATATCAATAGAAGAAAAACCAAAAGAACCAAAATCAGATTTAGCAGTTCCAGGTATATATTTCTACGATAATAAAGTAAAAGAAATAGCAAAACAAATTAAACCATCTGATAGAGGAGAACTTGAAATCACAGATGTAAACAAAGCATATATGGAAATGGGAAATTTAAAAGTTATACCTTTAGAAAGTGGATATGCTTGGTTTGATACTGGATCAGCTGATAGATTATCAGATGCTTCAGATTTCGTAAAAGCAATAGAATTAAGACAAGGAGTTCAAATTGCTTGTTTAGAAGAAATAGCATTTAGACAAGGATGGATAGGAGAAGAAATATTACTAGAAAATGCTAAAAAATATGGAAAGACTGAATATGGAAAATATTTAAAGAAAATAGTAAATAAAAAATAATAAATAATAAAGAAAGAGAAGAAAATTTTTATTTTCTTCTCTTTCTTTATATAAAAGTTCTAAATAAAAAAAACTCTAATAAAATTGTTAGGGGGGAATTGTTATGAATGAAAATATAAATACGAGTAATATAAAGAATTCTACTGCTTTTATTATTCTAAAAGGTTCTGTTTTAGCTATAGTTATTACTTTGGTTTTGTTATTAATTTTGTCTTTAATATTAACTAATACAAATATTTCAGAAGAGGTAATAACTCCGAGTATAATAACTATAACAGCGGTAAGTATACTTGCAAGTAGTTCTATTTGTACTTTGAAAATTAGTAAAGGTGGTATTGTAACAGGTGGATTTATAGGTGGAATATATATAATATCTATTTATTTAATTTCAAGTATTATTAGTGGAAATTTTGCTATTAATGTGTACTCAATGGTAATGATTTTTTTAGCAGTACTTGCTGGATGCATAGGAGGAATAATAGGAGTAAATAGAAATACATAAATACAAGTATTTAATAAAAAGCTTTTGTTTAGTTGTTAATCTACTAAATAAAGGCTTTTTTATATTATAGGAAAGTTCTCTAAACTTCCTATAATATAAATATATTGCACAGAAATTTGCTTTGCAAATTTCGCACACGAACAAAGACGCGGACTTCAAAATGTTTTAATAAGTGCAAAAGTTATTAATGTCCGCTTTTGTTCTCTAATAGGAATTTTCTCTGAAATTTCTATTAGATAAATATTTTGTACAGAAATTTGCTATATACAAATTTTACACACGAACAATTAAACGCATTCTGAATTGGACAATTAAAAATATAATTTAAAATTTATAGTTATTAGTCTTGAAATTTTGTTGACTTATTTAAAAGAAATTTGTATAATCATTTAAGAAATAGTATATATGGGAGGCATATTTAATGAAGAAAAAAGTTGTTATAATAGGAGCAAATGATTTTCAAAATCCATTGATTTTGAAAGCAAAAGAATTAGGTTATGAAACTCATGTATTTGCTTGGAAGGATGGGTCAATAGGTGAAAAAACTGCAGACTTTTTTTATCCAATTAGTATAGTTGAAAAAGAAGAAATTTTAGAAAAATGTAGAGAAATAAAACCAGATGCTATACTTACTATTGCATCAGATTTAGCAACTATAACAGTTAATTATGTAGCAAGTAAATTAGGACTTACATGTAATTCATTAGAATGTACAGAGATTTCTACAAACAAATTTAAAATGAGACAAGCCTTTAAAAAAGCTAATATTCCAGTACCAAAATTTGAAATAGTGGATGAAAATACTAATTTGGATATTTTAAATGGAATGGAATATCCGCTAATAGTTAAACCAACAGATAGATCTGGAAGTAGAGCTATAAATAAAATTTTGAAAAAAGAAGAGTTAAGTGATGCAATTAAATTAGCAGTTGAAAATTCATTTGAGAAAAAAGCAATTGTTGAAGAATATATTGATGGAGATGAATTTAGTGCTGAATCTATATCTTTTCATGGAAAACATAATTTTCTAACAGTAACAAGAAAACAAACAACAGGATATCCTCATTTTATAGAAACAGGTCATATAGAACCAGCAGGACTTTCAGAAGAAATTATTGAAAAAATAAAAAGTGCAATATTACCAGCTTTAGATAGTTTAAAAATAGAAAATGGTGCATCACATGCAGAATTTAAAATAACTCAAAATGGTGATATAAGAATTATAGAAATTGGTGCAAGAATGGGTGGAGATTGCATAGGTTCAGATTTAGTAAAAATATCTACAGGATATGATTATGTAAAAATGGTTATAGATGTTGCTTTAGGCAAAGAACCTGTATTAGAAAAAGTTTCTGTTCCAAAAATAGCAGTAATTAAATTTATATTTAATAAAGAAGATTTAGATGAATTAGAAAAGATAAAAAAAGAAAAGCCAGAAAAAATACATTTTGTTAGTGAAATTAAAGATTTTGGAGGGCATAAGATTGTTGATAGTTCTTCAAGATATGGATATTATATTTTAGCATTAGATAGTATAGATGAAATTTAATAAATGTTAATGGAGTTTTAAACATGGTTGAGAAAAAAGTAAAAATTAAGCAATTAATAATTCTTCAAGCCATAATAATGATATATACATTATCTTCTGTTGTGGCAAAATTTGCTTCAGGAGAAGAATTTTTAACTTTTAAATTTATTGTTTTTTATGGATTAGAAATATTAATATTAGGTATTTATGCAATTTTATGGCAACAAATAATAAAAAAATTCGATTTGTCAATTGCGTATGCTAATAAAGCAATGTCTTTATTATGGTCTCTTTTATGGGCAATTTTGTTCTTCAAAGAGAGCATAACTGTAAAAAATGTAATAGGAGTAGTAATTGTTATTATAGGTACAATTATAGTGAATAGTGATGATAAATAAATATGTATGTATATTAGTTTTATCTGTTTTAATAGCTTCTGTTTCTCAAATAATATTGAAAATAGGCTCAGAAAAAAACTATAAAAATTTGATTAGAGAATATTTAAATGTTTATGTTATAGTAGGATATGGAATGATGGTTGTTTCAACTATACTTACTATACTGGCTTTTAAAGGATTAGATTATAAAAATGGTCCTATTATTGAATCAGTAGGTTATGTTTTTGTTATGGTATTAAGTTCAATAATTTTAAAGGAAAAAATAACAAAAAAGAAAATTGCAGGTAACTTATTAATTTTATTAGGAATACTAGTTTTTTATATATAGTAATTTATGATTAAAATAAAAGAGGTGATAATATGAAATTAAATGTTGTATTAGTAGAGCCAGAAATTCCACAAAATACAGGAAATATTGCTAGAACATGTGCTGCAACTGGAGGAAAACTACATTTGGTATATCCATTAGGATTTAGTATTACAGAAAAAGCTGTTAAAAGAGCTGGATTAGATTATTGGGATAAATTAGAAATAGAAGAACATTCATCATTTGAAAAATTTTTAGGGAAATATAAACCAGAAGAAAATAATATGTTTTTTGTAACGACAAAAGGAAAACATATATATTCAGAGCCAAATTATAATTCAATGGATGAAGTTTTTGTTTTATTTGGAAAAGAGACTAAAGGTTTACCAGAAGATATTTTGCAAAAATATATAGACAAGACTATTAGAATTCCGATGAGACCTACTTTAAGATCACTTAATTTGTCTAATTCTGTTTCAATAGTTGTTTACGATATATTAAGACAGAAAGATTTTGAAAATTTAGAAACAATAAGTTCATATTTTGATAAATAGAATATTAGGAGAGGAAATTTTATGAAAAAAATGTTAATATGTATATTAAGTTTAATTTTATTATTTGTTTTGTTATTTGTATTATCAGGATGTTCTTCAAAAACTGAAAAAAATGAAGGGAAAAACACTAATACGGTAAAAACAACAAATACAACTAATACAACTTCTAAAAGCAATACTACTAAGAAAGAGAATACAACAAATACAGATATCACTGATTTTGAATCTGCTGCTGAAAAACAGATGGCAATGCCAAATGAAGGAGATACAATTGCAATAATACATGTAAGAAATTTTGGAAATATTACTGTTAAATTCTTTGGTGATATAGCACCAAAAGCTGTTGAAAACTTTGTAAAACATTCAGAAGAAGGATATTATGATGGAGTGAAATTCCATAGAGTTATTGATGAATTTATGATTCAAGGTGGAGACCCTGAAGGAACTGGCAGAGGTGGAGAAAGTATATGGGGAAAAGGATTTGAAGAAGAATTATCTTATGACCTAGTACCTTACAGAGGTTCATTATGTATGGCTAGTGCTGGAACCGGAACTTCAAGCTTAGGAAGTCAATTTTTTATAACACAAGCAAATTATAATGCAACAATGGAAAGTAGATTAAAAAGTGCTGGATATCCGACAAAATTATTAGAAATGTATAAAAAATATGGTGGATATTTAAGCTTATATCAATCATATACTGTATTTGGTCAAGTTATTGAAGGAATGGATGTTGTAGATGCAATAGCTAAAGTTGAAACAACAGGAAGCGAAAATTCTACACCAGTTGAAGATGTAATAATTGATACAATAGAAGTAACAACATACAAAGCAGAATAATAATGGGAGGAATTTATGTACGCTTATATAAAAGGAACTTTAGAAGATAAATCTAATACTTATGTAGTAGTAGAATGTATGGGAATTGGATACAAAATATTTATGTCTAATACATCAATTTCAAATTTAGGGGAATTAGGTGAAAAAGTAAAAATATATACACATTATTATGTAAGAGAAGATAATATTAGTTTATATGGATTTTTAAGTAATGAAGAATTAAGAATGTTTGAACTTTTACTAGGTGTAAGTGGGGTAGGAGCCAAGTCTGCAATAGCTATGCTTTCTAATATTACACCATCTAGTTTTGCTTTAGCAGTTATATCAAATGATATAGCAAAACTAACTAAAATTCCAGGAATAGGTGCAAAATCTGCACAGAGAATAGTGCTAGAGCTTAAAGATAAATTAAAAAATGAACAAGCAATAGAAAAAGCAGAAAGTGTTAAAGAGAAGATAAAAGATGACACTATTTTATCTGAAGCAATAGATGCGCTTCAAATATTAGGATATAATAGAAAAGAAATAGATAAAGCTATTGAAAAAATCCAAACAGAAAATATGTCTACAGAAGATATAATAAGAAAAGCTTTAGTAGTATTAAGTAGTAAATAAGAATGAAAGGAAAAAATAAATGGACTTAAATAAACCATTGGCATATAGAGTTAGACCGAAAACTTTAGAGGAGTTCGTAGGACAAGAACATATTTTAGGAAAAGATAAATTATTATATAGAACAATTAAAGCAGATAGATTATCTAGCATAATTTTATGGGGACCTCCAGGGTGTGGTAAAACGTCTATAGCTAAAGTAATCAGTGAAACTACTAAATATAAGTTTGTAAAACTAAATGCTGTTACGGCAGGAGTTTCAGATATAAAAAATGCAATATCTGAATCAGAAAATATGTTACTTAATCCATCTGGAAAATGTATATTATTTATTGATGAGATACATAGATTTAATAAATTACAACAAGATGCTTTATTACCATATGTTGAAGATGGAACTGTAATTTTAATAGGAGCTACAACGGAGAATCCTTATTTTGAAGTAAATAAAGCCTTAATTTCAAGGTCAATGGTAATTAAACTTGAAGAATTGAGTGAGGAAAATATATTTGAAATTTTGAAGAATGCTTTAGTTAACAAAGACGGGTTGGCAAATTATAATATTAAAATTTCAGATGAAACTTTAAGAAATATTGCAAGTGTATCTGGTGGAGATGTAAGAACTGCTTTGAACGGACTTGAAGTTGCTGTTCTTACTACAAATATGAATAAAGATGGAATAATTGAAATAACTGATGAAATTATAGCTGAAAGTATGAATAAAAAGAAAGCTATGTTTGATAAGTCAGGAGATAGTCATTATGATAATATAAGTGCTTTTATAAAATCTATGCGAGGAAGTGATGCTGATGCTGCAATATTTTATCTTGCAAGAGCATTAGTAGGAGGGGAAGACCCAATGTTTTTAGCTAGAAGAATTGTTATATGTGCAGCAGAAGATGTTGGAATGGCAAATCCTAATGCTTTAGTTTTAGCAAATTCTGCTATGCAAGCTGTTCATATGGTAGGAATGCCAGAAGCAAGAATTATACTATCAGAAGCAGCAACATATGTAGCAACATCAAAAAAATCAAATGCTACATATATTGGAATAAATAAAGCTATGGAAGATGTGGAGAATAAAAATACAGGAAGAATACCTATGCATATAAGAAATGCTCCAGCAAGTGGAATGGAACAGTTTGGATACCATGAAGGATACAAATATCCTCATGATTATCCAGGACATGTTGTAGAACAACAATACTTGCCAGATGAAATGATAGGAACAAAGTATTATAATGAAGATTTTTAAAGAATATTTATATTATAGGAAGTTCAGAGAACTTTCATATAATATAAAAAATACGGACTTTTGAGTCCGCGTTTTTTATCTAATAGCAAATTTCACACACTAACAATTAAATGTGGGCTAAACTTATAAAGTTTAGCCCACTAATGTTTTCATTATTTATTTGAAGTTGTATCACTATGTTTATTTGTTCCTAATTTAAATGATATTGCATCTTCATTATCAAAGAAATATTTAGAATCAGTTATGTTAGTTTGAATAGGGTCCATATCATTTGGATTTTCAGGATTATTATTAAAGTTAATGTTTTTTAAATCAAATTTATTTTTAAATAATCTATTTTGTGAAGAATTCATTTTGTCCTCTTCAGTTTGAATTCCATTTGTAAATTTAGCAAAATTATATGTTTTAATTTTTTGTTTTTCTTTATACTTTGATTCTAGGAAATCAACTTTACCAGCACCAACAATGTTTTTACCTTTTAGATCTTTAGTTTTATATATAAGTGCTTTAAATTTCAAACCTTGAATTTTACCAGCTTTATAATTTGCTTTCCATGCCCATTCAATATCTTTATATTTTTGATCATAAGTACCATCTTTAGTATTATAATCATTCTTAAATTTCCATTCTCTTTTTTCACCTAAATCTTTTTCCCACCAAGCATTATCTTCAGGAGTGTTATTACCAAATACCATTTTTGTAGAGCAGTTTGCAACTATTGTTTGTCTGTAATTATCACCATCTGCTTTACCAAATTGAGAAAGGTTTTGAGCAGATATAATTGTTCCAACTCTATATTTTCTATACAATGTGAAGATATCTTCTGTAGCTCTACATACAAATGTAGGGAATTCATCAATATATAAGAAGTGAGGTATTCTAGTTTTTTCATTGCCTGGTCTTGATAAAACAGAGTGTTGCATTAATAATAAGAAGAATAGACCAAAAGCTTTATTTGTTATGGCACCTAAATCACCTCTACGAGTACAAACGAAAACAACTTCACCATTTTTAAGTACTTTATCGTAATCAAGGTTATTATATCTATTACATAATATTGATTTAACACCAGGGTATCTTAATAAAGTTTCAAGTTGAGAAGTAGCAGCTTGAATATATTTTTCTGCATTTTCTCTATTAACACCATTTCTATAGAAGTTCTTTTCACAATAACCAATTTGAATAGAATATTGTTCAGATAAATATTCATCTTTTTTCATTTCTTCACACATTTTTTCTATTAAACTAAAGTTATTAAATAATTTTAATAAATCTTCTAAAGTAGGTAGGGCATTATCAGTTCTTCTTAAATAAACTTCTTTTAAAAGTAAACTTAAATTTTCAATTGCTTGAAAAGCAAAGTTTTGCATAAAAGCTTCTTCAGGAATAACATTTGATGTATCATACATTCTTTTTAGTACTGAAGAAATTGCTATAGAAGTTTTGATTGGATCTTTATATACGAAAGGATTTAAACCTATTGAATCTGGATTATTTGGATCAATTAAGTGATACTTAACATGATAGTTTTTAGCAACTTTAACCATATGTTCTATAGATTCATAATCAGGTGCTACATATGTAATACCTAAATTTTTGTATACCGTATGTTCATCATCATAGTGATATATTAATTTTTTCATATAAGTTTTATATATTTTTTCTTTATAAGAAATAGGTGTAAGCATATTTAAAGAAAAGTTTTCATTTATATATTCATTTGAATATGGTGTGTTTAATGTAGCAATACCAGTTTTTAAAGCAGTATATCCCATTTCTTTAGCAGCTTCTGTAAAGAAACATTTTTTCTCAATATCTCTTGCAATCATTGGCTCAAATACCATTGAAGTTTTACCAGAGCCAGATACACCTACAACTAATGTTGCTTCAAATCTTCTAGCTTCAGGTGTTTTGACTATTTTACCATTATCACTATCTTTACAAAGTGCTATTTCACATGTATATGGACCCCAACCTTCTTTATTATCTGATAAGTTTATTCCAGTATAATCTGTTATAGAATCTTTAATATCTTTAACATCATCAACTTTAAAATATAAGAATTTAAATAAAGTAAAAAATGTTACCAAAGGTACATAACATGAAATTGCTGTAAAAGCAGGTTTTATTAAATCTCTAAAATTTAAAACTACTTCAATATAATTAGGGGCTGAAAGTAATAATAACCATCCAGCTTTATTAAGCCATTGTGTAAGCATTGAAATTCCAACTATATAAAGTGAAATTGCATACAAATAGAAAAATGTTAATTTTTTCTTTTTGTCACTTGCAAACTTAGAGGATGATGAAAATAAAAATGCAAAAACAGGACATGCAAGTGCAAATGTATATTGGAAAGGTCCCCAATATGATACTGAAATTCCAGTGAAGCACATAAATAATATTTCAACTACTCTATCTACACACACATATATAGTGAGCAATGTTAAAATATATGTAAAAAAGGTATTTCTATCAGTTTTTAGTATTTTTAAAAATTTATCTAAATATTTCAATTATTTCACCACTTTCAAAATTATAATCATACATATATATTATCCTACAAAAATGCTAAAAAGACAATACATTTTATAAAAATAATTCTAATTTTCATAATAAATAATATCATATATTAAGTAATTTTTTTGTGAAATTACTTGAAAGTTTATTACAATATAAAATATAATAACAATATTGCATTATATTTTATATAAATGTACTTAAAAGATTGGAGAATATAAAAAATGGAAGAAATAAAAAAAGATTCTAAAAAAGAAACTTTTATGCAGGGAGTAATGGCATTAATATTTTCTCAAGTTCTAATAAAAATATTAGGGTTAATATACAAAATATATTTGACAAATAGAGAAAATTTTGGGGATGCTGGTAATGCTATTTATAATAGTGGCTATCAAATATATGCATTACTTCTTACACTATCATCAATAGGAATACCAAATGCAATTTCAAAATTAGTATCTGAAAAATTGGCTAATGGAGATAGAGCTGGAGCTCATAGAGTTTTTAAAATAGCTTTTATAACATTTGCTATTTTAGGACTTATTGGAACTTGTGCACTCTTCTTTGGAGCAAATTTTATAGCAAAAGTTTGGCTTGCACAAGATAATGCAGAACTAACTCTTATGGCATTATCACCAGCAATATTTTTTGTATCAATAGCATCAGTAATAAGAGGATATTATAGCGGAATTTCAAAACTTAAGGTGTCTGCAAATTCTCAAACATACGAACAGTTATCTAAAACAATACTAACAGTTATATTAGTAGAAATAGTTGCACATTTTACTGCTTCAAACACAAAATTAATGGCTGCTGGAGCAACGGTAGCAACTTCACTTGCTACATTTTTTAGTTTCTTCTATTTATATATGTGTTATAAAATTGAAAAGAAACAGGACAAAAAAATAATTCATGTAAAAGAAAATAATAAAGTAAAAGGAGAAACTGTAATATCAGTACTAAAAAAAATATTAGCAGTTTCAATCCCGATTTCTATAACAGCATTATTGTCATCAATAAATAAGAATGTAGATTCATTTACAGTAGTAAGATTTTTAACTCCAACATTAGGATATGATACTGCAACAAAATTGTATGGAATATTAGGAGGAAAAGTAGATACTTTAACTTCATTACCTTTATCTTTTAATGTAGCTTTTGCAACAGCATTAGTTCCAGCATTAGCAACTGCTAAAGTAAAAAATGATACTAATACTATTAATAGAAGAATAAGTTTTTCATTAATGCTAACTATATTAATAGGATTACCATGCACTATAGGAATGGCTTTATTTGCAAATGAAATATTGCTAATATTATTTCCAGCTACTCCAGAAGGAGGAGTTTTACTTGCAATTTCTGCTTTTACAATAATATTTACAGTATTGTCTCAAACAATAAATGGTGCTTTACAAGGATTAGGAAAAGTAAAAATTCCAGCTATAGCACTAGGATGTGGTGTGTTTGCTAAAATTTTATGTAATGTTTTTTTAATTCCAACAGTACTTGGTGCTAACGCTGCAGCACTTGGCTCTGTAATATGTCACATAATCGCTTTTACAATCGGATATATAGCTCTTAGAAAAACAGTGAAACTTAATTTTAGTTTAATAAGATTATTAGTAAAACCATGTATAGCAACAGGAATAATGGCAATAATATCATATAACTTATATAAAATATTATTAAATGTAGTAAGTGTTAGACTTTCTGCAATTATTGCTATGGTAGTAGCTGTAATTATATATGTTATTTTAATTATTGTATTAAAAGTATTATCAAAAGAAGACATGAAATCATTGCCATTCGGAGATAAAATATGTAGAATTTTAGAAAAATTAAAAATTTATAAATAAAATTCACTAAACTGAAACCCAGTAAAATAGCGGACTACAGGACTTGAACAAAATGAAACTATTGAAAATACTGATTTTTTTGAAACAAAAATAAAAAAAAAGAAGGATTTTAGCTAAGTTTGGCGAATAAGTATAATGTAGATATAAGTTCTACATACTAAAATCTATTAGGAGGTAAAAAAATGAACAAAGCTGAATTAATCGCAGCAATAGCTGCAAAAACAGGTGAAACAAAAAAGAGTGCTGAAGAAACAATCAATGCATTCGTAGACGTAGTAACAGAATCTTTAACAAAAGGAGACAAAGTACAATTAGTTGGATTTGGTTCTTTTGAAGTAAGAAAAAGAGCAGCTAGAAAAGGAAGAAACCCACAAACTAAAGAAGAAATAAAAATACCTGCATCAAAAGCTCCAGTATTCAAAGCTGGTAAAGCATTAAAAGATTTAGTAAATAAAAAATAAGAGAATTTAATATATTAATATGAATTCATATTAGAAGATGTTAGAAAATGTTTTAACATCTTCTTTTTTGTAAAATTAGTATTGAAAAAATAAAAATATTGTAATATAATAATAAAATCGAATTTAGAAAGAAAAGGGGAAGTATAAAATGAAAAAAGATTTTAGAAAAACAAAAATTATTTGTACTATAGGACCAGCTAGTGAAAGCAAAGAAATGTTAACAGGCCTTATGAAAGCAGGAATGAATGTAACAAGAATTAACTTTTCACATGGTGGATATGAAGAAAATGCTGTTAAAATAGCTACAATAAAAGAAACAAGAGATGAATTAGGATTACCAATAGCATTAGTATTAGATACAAAAGGTCCAGAAATAAGAACAGGTAAATTAGAATCAGGAGATGTTAAAGTAAAAATAGAAGAAGGTGCTACATTTACATTCTTATATGAAGATGTAATAGGAAATGAAACAAAAGCTTCTATTAGTTATAAAGGTTTATCAGAAGATGTAAAACCAGGATCTAGAATATTAGTAGATGATGGTGCTATTGAATTCGAAGTACAAGAAATTGTTGGAAAAGATGTTGTTTGCAAAGCTTTAAATACAGGTATGCTTGGAAGTAGAAAAACAGTTAATGTTCCAGGATTAAAATTAAACTTACCTGCATTAGCTCAAAAAGATATAGATGATATAACAAATGGTGTAAAAGCTGGATTTGATTATATTGCAGCTTCATTTGTAAGAAGAGCATCAGATGTACAAGAAATAAGAAACTTATTAGATGCTAATGGTGGACAAAAAGTAAAAATAATTTCAAAAATAGAAAGCCAAGAAGGTATAGATAATTTTGAAGAAATATTAGCTTTATCAGATGGTATAATGGTAGCTCGTGGAGATATGGCTGTTGAAGTTCCATTTGAACAAGTTCCAGTTATTCAAAAACATTTTATTAAAAGATGTAATGAAGTTGGAAAACCAGTTGTTACAGCTACACAAATGTTAGAATCTATGACAGCTAACCCAAGAGCAACAAGAGCTGAAGTAAGTGACGTTGCAAATGCTATATATGATAGAACAGGTGATATAATGTTATCTGGAGAATCTGCAATGGGTAAACACCCAATTACTTGTGTTGAAACAATGGTTAAAATAGCTAAAGTTGTTGAAAACGACTTAAATTACTGGAAGAGATTTAATAATTCAGATGTAAAAATGGATGAAAAAGATTTAGAAAGAAACATTTCATATATTACATGTGAAACAGCTAAAAACCTAAAAGCAGATGCAATAATTGCATATACTCATTCTGGAAATTCAGCTAGAAGATTATCAGGAATGGGACCAGCTTGCCCAATATTTGCAATAACTGATGATAAGAAAACATTCTATCAATTAGGACTTTCTGCAAATGTTAATCCAATATATATTGAAGGAAAAGCAAGCATAGATGAAACTATAAATGCTGGTATAGAAAAATTAAAAGCAGATGGAATATTAGAATCAGGTGATGTTGCTATAATATCAGGTGGAGCTAAAATATTACAAAATAATACAGAAAACAAAATAATAGACGGAATATTAAAGATTTAATTATAGAATATTATATTAGTTACCCAAAAGAATCAATATTGTTTAACAGTATTGGTTCTTTTTTTATATTATAGGAAAGTTCTCTGAACTTCCTATAATATAAATATATTGCACAGAAATTTGCTTTGCAAATTTCAAAAGCAAATAATTAATAAATATTCAACACAGGTTACATAATATAGACAAAATTTAAAAAATATGGTAAAATATTCTTATTGGAAATATTTTTATAAAGATAGGAGTAATAATATGAATTTAAAGAAAAAAATAATTTTTCTAGTTTTTATTATATCGTTCTTTAGTATTGGAAATTTAGCTTATGCTAAAGAAAATGATTATACAAATTTACCAACAAAATACATAAATGGAAAAGAAGTAATATACGGAATAGATGGTAAACAAAATACAGTTGGTGAAGTTATAAATAGTAATAATTTTAATTCTAAATATACTGTAAAAGCATTTAAAAATAATATAGAATTAACAAGTAGTCAACGATTAGGAACTAATACTATATTAAGGATTTATGATAAAAATAATATAGTAAAAGAATATAATGTATTATTGTATGGAGATGTAATAGGGGATGGAAACATATCATCAATAGATTCTCTAGCAATAGTAAAAAATAAACTTCAAAAAATTAAAATTACTGATGAAATTAATTTAGAGGCAGGAAGAATAATGGTAGATGAAAGAGAAAGTAAAAAAATACCAGATTCAATAGATGCATTAGCAATTGTAAAATACAAACTAGGAAAATATGAAATAGAACAAGGTAAGAAAATAGATAATAAAGATGACGATAAAAATGATAACAAAGATGATAATAAAAATGAGAATGAAGATATAACAATAGATACTAATACTCCTGTTGGAAAACATGGAAAATTATCAGTTGTTGGAAAAAATCTTGTAGATAAAAATTTAAATAATTATCAATTAAAAGGTGTAAGTACTCATGGAATAGCATGGTTCCCTCAATATGTAAATAAAGATACTTTTAAATACATGAGAGATGAATGGGGAATAAATGTTGTAAGATTAGCTATGTATAGTGATCCAAATGCAGGATATTCATTGCAACAACATAAAGTTGTAAAAGCAGGAGTACAATATGCTACAGAACTTGGAATGTATGTTATAATAGACTGGCATATATTAAGTGACGGAAATCCTAATATATATAAAACTCAAGCTATTAGTTTCTTTACAGAAATGACAAATGAATATAAAAATAATGATAATGTAATTTATGAAATATGTAATGAACCAAATGGAGATGTTCAATGGAGTAGAGATATAAAACCATATGCAGAAGAAGTTATAGCAAAAATTAGAGAAATAGATTCAGATGCAATTATTATATGTGGTACGCCAACATGGTCACAAGATGTAGATATAGTAGCAAATGATCCTATTAAGGGGTATAAGAATATAATGTATACTTTACATTTTTATGCTGGAACTCATAAAGAATATTTAAGAAATAAGGCGAAAGTTGCTATAGATGCAGGTTTACCTTTATTTGTAACAGAATTTGGTATATCTGATGCATCAGGAAATGGAAAATTAGATGAACAAGAAGGAAATGTATGGATAGACTTTTTAAATAAAAATAATATTAGTTGGGTTTGTTGGAATTTGTCAAACAAAAATGAAAGTTCATCTTTAATTTCTTCAAGTACAAATAAGATAACGAATTGGAATGATACTGAGCTTTCAGATGAAGGAAGATGGTTGATAAATGCTATAAAAAGAAAATAACCTCTTAGATATCTACAGATTATGTAGCTATTATAAGTAAAGACGGAGGATATTATCTTATTGATCCAAATGATACAAACATAATTAAAACAGGAGATAGAATTATATTTGGAAAAAATATAGTGATGATACATATTACTCTATTAATGAGTACAAGAAAACAATAGAGGAACAGATGCAGTACCATCTGCAATAGATGCTTTGATGATTGTAAAACATAAACTAGGTAAATATAGAATTGTTCAATAAAAATGGAAAATAAAAAGTTCACTTAGTAATAATAAAAATATAATAAGTGAACTTTTTAATATATTATTTGATATATTATAGAAAATTTTTCAAAAATTCAAAATTATTTTTATAAATATGTATTGCAAAAAGAAATAATATACTGTAAAATAAAAATGAAGTAAAAAATAAAGGAGATGTAAACAAATGAAAAGCGTTGGCGCTGTAGAGAGAGAGAGAGAGAGAGAGCTATACTTTAAGAAATAGAGAAAAAACAATGTATAACAATGAAGCAAGGGACATTTTTAAAAATGGCTCTATTTTTGGTGTAAAAAAACAAGAGTCGGCAATAACATTAATAGCATTAGTTTTAACAATCGTGGTATTATTAATATTAGCAGGAATAACGTTAAATGCAGTTATTGGAGAAAATGGAATATTAGATAAATCAAAAACAGCAGCGAATGAATATAAAATAGCACAATATAAGGAAAGAATAGAAATAATAACAGCAGGGGAACAATCTAAAAAGATAATTGATAATTTACCTAAATCTTTAAAAGATTTAGTAGTAGAAAGATTAGAAAGTGAAGAAAATGCTTATTGGGTAAAAACAGTAAAAACAACTGAAGAAGATCCAGAACTAGAAGAAAATCAAATAAAAGTAATAACACAAGATAAATATATAATAGTAGCAGAAATAGAAGACGGAAAAGTAACATTTATAACAATAGAAATAGATAATGGAGAGCCTTATCCAAGTCTAGAAGCAGAAGTAATGCCACTAGAAGGACAAGAAGATGAAAATATAAAAATAAAAGTAAACGCAGAGGTAGGAAAAACAAGTAAAACTACAAAAATAGATACAATAGAATTAATAAAAGAAGGAACAGTGCTAGAAACAAGAAATTATAATGAATTGCAAGTAAACGACACATTTGAAGTAGAAGAAAATGGAACATATAGAATAAAAGCAACAACAAATCAAAAAAGAAGTACTAGTAGAAAAGTAGAAGTAAATGTACAATCAATAGAAAGTTCAATACAGATAAGTGCAGAACCAACAACAGAAATAGCAAGAAATACAGAGAATCCAGGAACAAAAAATGGAATAGAAACTGGACCAATAACAGTAACAATAAAGTATGAAGAAATAGGATTACAGAAACAATATAGTATAGATGGAGCGAATTGGATAAATATAGAAGAAACAACTGTAAAGATACCAGTAACAGAAAACATAAAAATAAAAGCAAGATATACAGATGGAAGTAATTCATACAAATTAACAAAATATGATGTACAAAATGTAGATAATATAGCACCAACATTTACAAAATATGATGCAACAGTAAAAGAAACAACAATAACAGCAACAGGTGAAGCAACAGATACAGCAAGTGAGGGAGCAAAAAGCGGAATAGAAGGAATATTAAAATACGAATATAGTATAGATGGAGAAAATTATCAAAATGAAAATACATTTACAGTAACAGTATCAGGAAATTATACAATATATATAAAAGCTATAGACAAAGCTGGAAACGAAACAATAGTAAGTAAAACAGTGGAAGTTGCAATTTATACAATAACTTATGATGCGAACGGTGGAACTGGTGCACCAGAAGCTCAAATAAAAATAGGAGGACAAGATTTAATATTAAGTTCTACTTATCCAACAAAATCAGGATACGCTTTTGCAGGTTGGGCAGAAAATGATAAAACTATTGCAGAATATACAACTGAAAGCGTATATAGTAAAGATAAAGATGCTTATTTTTATGCAGTATGGATTAAATCAAGTATTAATTTTAGTAGTAGTAGTGAAGTTGAAAAAGAATGCAAATTGGGTGTTAGTCCACTTTTTCCAGTGGGTACTAAAATAACTTATAGTATATCTGCTTATTATGTAGTTACAGGTATGGATAATGGACATTCAATTTATCAACAGCAAGGTTTTGACTTAGCAACAACAACACCATCAACAACAGGAGAATATGTAATAGTAGGAAAAACAGGTGGATATGTTCGTATAAATGAAAATGTGGTAAGATCATCTGGTAGCTTTGTTACTAATAAAAATGGAGAAACTTTAAGTGTAGCTATCAAGGTACCAGAACATACTTCTAAAGGAACTTCTTCAGATAGTTATTATTGGACTAGAACTAATACGGTAAATCTTACTATAAAGATTTCTAATTGAAATTATTAAAAGTTTAGTAATTAATAAACAAGGCGAACATTGCAAATTTTATGCAAATGTCCGCTTTTGTTTTATTCTAACACAATTGTACTTTTAATTTTGATTACATCCACAATCTTTACCTGGCATGTAGAATTTTTTCTCTGCTAATTTTTCTTGAACACCGTTTAATGCTTCTCCAAATCTCTGGAAGTGAACGATTTCTCTTTCTCTTAAAAATTTTAATACATCTACAACGTCTGGGTCATCAGCACAAAGGTCTATTAATTTTTCATATGTTGCTCTTGCTTTTTGTTCTGCTGCTAAATCCTCTGTTAAATCAGCAACAGGATCTCCTTTGACAGCTAATACAGATGTTGAAAAAGGCATTCCAGAAGCAGATTGTGGATATACACCCCAACCATGTGGGGTGTGTTTGTAAACTATCCAAAATAATAAGATTTATAATAAATGCTGATTTTGTATAAGAAATTTTGTGCCTATTATTAATTATATTATGATTAAAATTGATTGTAAGGGCACTATATTATTTTTATAGTTGATTTTTTATGTAAAATAGTGTAAAATATATAGACAAGTTAATATTACTTCTGTAATATTTATTGCTTGCTCCTTTTTCCTATAAGAAAAACATTAAAGTTAAAAAAACATATTTTTAGGAGGTATGGTAATATGGCAAACACTGTGATGCAAAAATTTAAAAAACTCTTCTGGTACAGTATAGCAACTTCTACTTTTGAAGATACCCGAGTTGTTGTACTGAATGATGAAACTTTTTTACGAGATGTAAAAAACGGTAGAAATGCTACAATACATCTTCCAAAAAAGCATTTGCCACCAGTAGTAAGGAAAACCGTAAATGACATATTGAAAAATCAGCAGTATGCAGTTACTTCAATGAAATATCGTTTTTACGGGATGGATGTAGTTGTTTCACGGAAGTAAATGTTGCAAAAGAATCCTCTAAGTTTAATTAGAGGATTTCTTTATATTTATAAATTGAATTACTTACTTATATTAAGAAGAGAAATTTATATTTTATAGAGTCATTTTTCAGTTGATATACCAATAATTATAAGTATTTTGGATACTTCACTACAAAAGAATACTACAATTAAATAAAGCAAAAGTACAAAAGATAAAATGATTTAATTAAAGAATTACATGAATATAATTTAGCATTGCATAAAATTTGAATTTATAGTATAATTTCAATATGTTTTTATAACATATCGCAATGAAATAATCGTTTTGTGTCCTCAAAAACAGTTTTTATTTTAACAGAAGGAGTGATTTTTTATGGGATTGAGAAACGAAATTCGCGAAGAACTCGAAGAAAAAGCCTTTAAAGAAGGCGAAAAACAAATTATTGCAAAGTACCATACTGATCCTGATGCTGATATGCGTGGAATTGGCGCAAGTATTCTGCATGACAAGTTCGTAGGTGAGTATGAGCCTAGTCCTGAACAAAAAAAGATGATGGAACTCGAACTTGAAAATTACAGATTGAAACATGGACGTTAACAACGGTTATTAATTTCATTGCAACATTAAAGAGAGGTAAAGATTGAGATTTTAATCTTTACCTCTTTCTTCTTTTTTAGTTATTGGGATATCTATTATTTGCTCTTCTTTTAATGCTATGACATTTTTAAATATTTTTTTTGCTTCATTAACATATTTTTGAACATTTTCTTCAAGCCAAAAATGTGTTAATGCTAATCCTTTAACATTTGCTTGTTTTGCAATTTTGGCTGCTTGTTCTGCTGTTAAATGAGAATTAATTTCTGGAAATCCATGTTCTTTTAATAGACTAGATTCGCAAATTAATAAATCAGCATCTTTGGCAAAATTTGCTAGTCTATCCTTGGCAGAATATGAAGTATCACTTGTATAAACAATACGTTTATCGTCATTTTGAATTTTAATTGCATAAGTTTCAAGAGGATGGTCTGTTCTACAAAAGCTTATTTCTATATCGCCAATTTTTATTATAGTATTTTCATCTATTGAATGATAGTTAGAATAAGCTGTGGTTTCGCTTTTAATATCTTCTACTTTTTCTGCTGGGGTCTTTGGCATATAAATATCTATTGGTTTTTCAATTCTTTTTTGATTATGAAATACATATGAACCATATTGTAAATTATATATATCATTATAATGGTCTCTATGTAAATGACTAATAATGACTGATAAATTTTGTAAATCATTTGGATAGGTAAGTAAACTATGAGTTCCACTTCCACAATCTAATAATATTCTATTATTTCCATCTTGTATAAAAAAACCTGGACAATTATGACCTGCTTTACAAACTGGAGATTGAGTTCCTAATACTTTTAATTTCATATTTAAGCAATCCTTTCTTATTTATTTTTTCTCTCTACTTCCACTCCAAAACACTTCTTCATCTGTTTTGTTACTCTCCTAAAAAATTAAAATTTTCACAATGTAATACTTGACATTATTTAACTATTACACTTGTTATACAGGCTCTTTCAAAAATAGTCAAGTAATTAGCAAAAAAAATATGTGTAATATAAAATCTGTAGGTAGATTTTGCACCAAAGAAAGGGGCTTTATTTTTTGGCACAAATACAAGCCATTTTGAATATTAATTACAATAGTAAGAGTATTAGTGCTCTTATTATAGGAGGAACTTGTTATGTGCGAAAAAGTTATTTTTAATGTTATAGAGAAAAATAACTATGAAAATATAGATGATATTACAAAATATATTAATAGTATTGTTAATAAATTAATTGTAAATGAGTTTGCAAAGAGCATCGAACAATAACGAGCTTGATTATCTTAAATTATTGATAATCTTAATGCTTGTTTAATTGTTCGTGTGCCAAACTTTTGAAAAAAGTTTGTGTACATTTGAAGCAAAGCCAATCAGCAAAATTTTGGTGATTAAAGGATATATGTTTATATGAAATGCGTAGTTATACGATTGGAGGGTAAACTTATGAAAGTTGCAATTTATTGTAGGCTTTCTCGTGAAGATGATGACAAACTTCGTGAAACAGATGAAAGCGAAAGTATCCAAAATCAAAAATCTATACTAATTAATTATGCAATGAAAGAAGGTTGGGATATTTATAATATTTACTGTGATGAGGATTACTCTGGAATCGATAGTAGAAGACCTGAATTTAATAAGTTATTAGAAGATGCTGAAAACCATAAATTTGACATTGTACTATGTAAAACTCAAAGCAGATTTACTCGTGATATGGTAATAGTAGAAAAATACTTACATAATAAATTTATCGAGTGGAATATCAGATTTGTAAGTCTTGTAGATCATGTTGATACTTTAGATAAAGGAAATAAAAAATCAAGACAAATTAATGGTTTAGTTAATGAATGGTATTTAGAAGATTTATCAGAAAACATTCGTAAGACATTTGATAATAAAAGAAAACAAGGATTACATATTGGCTCTTTTGTATGTTATGGTTATAAAAGAAATCCAGAAAATAAAAATAAACTTATTATTGATACAGAGGTTTCTGACGTTATTAAACTTATTTTTAATCTTTATGAACAAGGAAATGGTGTTACAAAAATTGCTCAAATATTAAATGATAAAGGCATTTTAACACCTACTAAATATAAAATATCAAAAGGTAGCAATTTTAAAAATCAAGGTAAAAACATTGAATATTGGTGTGAATCTACTGTTAGCAAAATTTTGAAAAATGAAGTTTATATTGGTAATATGGTACAAGGATATAATAAAAAATTAAGCTATAAATCTAAAAAAATGGTAAATCAGCCTAAATCTGAATGGATTATTGTAGAAAATACTCACGAACCTATTATTACTAAAGAACAATTTTACAAAGTTCAGGAAATCTTTAAAAGTAAGACAAGAAGATGTAAAAATGGTGAGGTTCATTTATTTGCTAACAAATTAGTATGTCTAGATTGTGGGACAAAACTTTATAAATGCAAAAATGATAGAGATTACATTTATTTTTCGTGTAAGCGCTCTAAAAGGCTATATGGAACTTGCACTACACATTCTATTGGGTATGAAAATTTAAAAGCATTAGTAACTGAAAAAATAAGAGAAAAGATTTTAGCATTTTATAACTTTGATAATATATCAGATGATTTATTTGTTTCAAATGACAACTTGAATAAAGCTAAATTATTACAAAAAAAAGTTGAACTTCTTTCAAAAGAAATGGAAGATATAAACAAAGCAATAAAAGACCTTTACCTAAATAAAGTAAGTGGCGAAATTCCAAAGGAGGTATTTAAAGATTTAAACACCTCTTTCATAAAAGATAAATCTGCAAAAAAAAATGAATTAGCAAAAATACAATATGATTTATCTAGTTTAAAAGAGAAAGAATTAAACAGTAAATTTATAAAAGAACAAAAAGAAAAAATAATCGACCACTTTAAAAACTTTACAGAACTTAACTATAACATTGTTAATAGTTTTATAGATTATATTGAAATTGGGGAAAAAGACAAAAAAACAAAATCACAAGATATAATAATTCATTGGAATTTTTAGTATAGTATATTGTATAAATTTTACAAAATCCTTACATTGAAATTGTAGTAATTTAATTTAAATTATGGTATACTATTAATAATTTTAAAGAAAGGAGAAATATTATGTCAAAAGTAATGGATAGAATGAAAAAAATTGTTTCGGAACTTCCTAAAGATTATTTTGATGATATGGATGAATATGCAACAGTAGGTGCTCTTATTGATTTATATTTAAAAAAGTATGGGGAAGATGAAACAACTTTAATTCCCGGTACAAACACACATATGAATCATGAATATTTTAAAGATCTTTATGATAAATTAAAAAAAGAATTAGGAGGTTAAAAATATGAATTTTGTACAAAATGCATTCAAAACAATCAATTTACAAGATGATTCTTTATATGATTTTCTTTACAATATGGTCTTATTTATAGGATTAAAAAAGAGTGAAGAAGATATTAAAAATGGTAGAGTTATGACTATTGAAGAATCAAAAGAAAGGATGAGAGCTGCCTATGAATATCTTGATATCTGAAAGCGCTCATGAAAATATTAGTAATATTGCAGGATTTACATCTAATATATCTACTAAATATACTAATAAAATTGTGAGCAATTTGTATTCTTCTATTGCTACATTAGAGTATGCACCATATTCTGGTAGATATGTTCCTGAAATTATGGACAAGCACTTTCGAGAAATACTCTGTAATGGATATAGAATTATGTATTTTATTTCTGAAAAAGAAAATTTTATTAATGTTCGCTATGTTTTAAGTGGTAAACAAAATCGTACTCAATTTTTAGAAGTACATAAAAAAGAAATTTTTGATATTGTAAATTTTTTAAATCAATTTATTTAAATTCTTATTTAGATATATTCCAAACCCACTCCATGATCTGTATAATAATCTCCAAGACCAACTGCATTTAATTCGCTAGGTGAAACACCATCAGTTAATTGGTGAACAAGAGAACCAACCATTTCTAAATGTCCTAATTCTTCTGTACCAATATCATTTAAAATGGCTTTTGATTTTTGATCTGGCATTCCATATCTTTGAGATAGATATCTAAGAGATGCTCCAAGTTCTCCATCTGGACCACCATATTGAGATATTATAAATTTAGCAAGTCTAGGATTAGCGCATTTTATTCTTATAGGATATTGTAATCTTTTATCATAACTCCACATTTTAATAAGCCCCCTTTTCCCATGGCCATGGCATTTCTAGCCATCTCCATTTATTGCATGGATAATCCATTGTTAATGGTCCATAAACTTTTTGATATTTATCACTTAATGTTTTAGCTTTTTTGCTATATTCATTATGCATTGCTACAGCTCTTTCGTCACAAGGGTGAGTGTCTAAATATAGTCCAAGTTCTGTAAGAGCAAATCTATATTCCATAATTTCTTGTAACATATCTTGTCTTGTTTGATCTTTTTCACAATCCATTATCTATTGCACCCCTCTCCAATTTCATTTCTTGCTTTTAAATATTCTATAACTGCTATTGATTGGTTAGGTGAATAAGGGCTAACTAATTCAGGAAAAATAGTTCCCATTTTTAAACCAACACTAGGTGTGAATGTTTTTGTCATTCTTTGATTTGGAACATACGCATGACCAAACATAGGGTTAGAAGGGAAAAGACTTTCCTCATCATCAAAACCACAAGAACACTCATCTACAGAATTACAAGAAGTGTAATTATTTTCTAAATCTTGAATATTATCATTTTCTTGAGTAGAAGTTAAATTTAAGTTTTTTTGACAATTACAACTCATATACATTTATAAGTCCTCCTTTTAATATAATAATTTAATAGATTTAAATAGTTTGATATAAAAAATAGTTTTCTTTTGTTTTTTAATAACAATTTTTATAAAGTGATTTGTTACTATTAAATAATATGAAATAAAAAATACAATTGTTAATAAAAAAGAAGAATAATGTAAAATAAATTTATTATTTGTTGAAAATTAAATTTATAAATGTTATTATATTAAACAAGTTAATATTTTAAATGGAGAAAATAAAATGTTGTATAAGTTAGAAATATATTTTTTTATGTTTATGTGTTATGCATGTTTGGGATGGATTCTAGAGGTAACAGGAAAACTTATAGAATGTAAAAGATTTATAAATAGGGGATTTTTAATTGGTCCATATTGTCCAATATATGGAGTTGGAGCAATTTTAATAACGCTACTTTTAGATAGATATAAGGCTAATATAGAAGTTTTATTTGTAATGTCAGTAATATTATGTGGAGTATTAGAATATCTAACAAGTTATGTAATGGAAAAAATATTTAAAGCAAGATGGTGGGATTATACTAGAAGAAAATTTAATATTAATGGTAGAGTATGTTTAGATACAATTATACCATTTGGAATTTTAGGATGTTTTATTATGTATGTATCTAATCCATTTATTTTAAATTGTTTTTATAGTATTCCAACAGTTGCACTTCATATTATTTGTTCAATATTGCTAATATTATTTATAATTGATAATGTAGTTTCTTTTAGAATAATATTTGATGTAAGAAAAACTACAACAGAAGTTAATAAAGAGCATACTGTAGATAATACAGAAGAGATAACTAGAAAAGTAAAAGAAATATTAAAGAATAAATCATATTTAACTAGAAGATTAATGGATGCTTTCCCTAAAATTGAGGCAATAAAACAAAAAATAAAAGAGAATATAAAGGAGTTATAATAAATAATATGGAAGAGACAAAAGATATAAAAGAGAAAAAACAATTTAAAATATTAGGATTTAGTATCTGGAGATTAATGGCATATTTTATATTGTATAGTTTTATGGGATTTATTATAGAAACAACGTACGGTTTATTAACAAAAGGTGTTATTGAGAGTAGACAAAGTTTTTTATATGGTCCATTTTGTTCTATATATGGTGTAGGCGCTGTTGTGATGATAGTGTTTTTACAATATTTTAAGAAAAATAAATATACATTATTTTTTGGAGGCTTTTTAATAGGCTCAGTAACGGAATATTTAATAAGTTTAATAGGTGAATTAATTTTTAATGTAATTTGGTGGGATTATTCAAATCAACCATTTAATATAGGTGGTAGAGTATGTGTTGTATATTCTTTGTTTTGGGGAATTTTAGCGATATATTTAATAAGCCATTTTAATCCTAAAGTTGATTATTTAATAGATAAAATCAAAGGAAAAAATACATTAAAGAGTTTAAGAGTTCTAACGACAGTTTGTTTAATAGCTATAGTGTTAGATTGTGTTCTTACAGGTTTTGCTTTAATGATGTTTTATTCAAGATTAGTTAGCAGATATGACTTAAAATTAAAGAACAATCAAGAATATGTTTGGATATCTAATTTGTATGAAAACAATGATTTTATAAGAAACGTAACAGACAAATTATTCAGTGACAAAAAGATGCTTAGAACATTTCCAAATTTAAAATTAACAGCAGAAGATGGAAGCATAATATATGTTGATAGTTTATTGCCTGAAATAACGCCATATTATGTTAAAGTTTTTACTCCAAAGAATAAATAGTAAATTTAATAATATAAATATAACAAGCTACTTTGAAGTGGCTTGTTTTTTGCGTAGAACAAAAGCGGACATTAATAACTTTTGTACTTATTAAAATATTTTGAAGTCCGCGTCTTTGTTCGTGCGCAAAATTTGCAAAGCAAATTTCTGTGCAATATATTTATATTATAGGAAATAATTCACTAACAAATTTAGTTCTAAATATAAATTTGTAGCATATATATATATTATAAATTTATAGAAAGGACTAGCATATGATAAGTTTTTTTAGTACATGGGCTCAAGGAATAATTGTAGCTTTAATAATAACCGTGCTAATTGAAATGATATTACCAGAAGGAAATAATAAGAAATATTTAAAAATTATTTTAGGGTTGTATGTATTATATACTGTATTAAATCCTATTCTATCTAAGTTTTCTGAAGGAATAAATATTAATGATCAAATTAATAACGATTATTATGCGATAGAAAACACAATTAGTGTAGTAGCAATGAACACAAACAGCAGTATAGAAACGATATATATAGATAATATAAAAAGAGAAATAAAAAATTATATAGCTACAAAAGGATTTGATACAACACAAATAGATATAACTATAGAGACTGAAAATGAAGAATTATATGGGATTGTTAAAACAGTAGAATTATCAATAGCTCCAAAAGATGAAAAAAACATAAGTGAAATAGAGCCTGTGAATATAAAGTCTGAGGAAGGAGAGAGAAAAGAAAAATATATATCTATTGAAGATAATATAAAAGAATATTTAAAAAATAATTATGGAGCAGATATAGAAAATATAATAATAAATTCTTAAAACAAAGGAGAACTCATATGATAAAGGAAAAATTGAAAACTTTTTTTAATGAAACAAAAGATAAGAAAAAAGTAAATAATTTGATAGCTATATTAATTATATTAATAATTGCGGTAATAGCTATTAATACGCTCTTTTCTGACAATGATAAAGAAAAAAATACTAATACGAATACAACTGGAAAAGAACTTGCAACAGAAAATCTAGAAAATGATGATATGGAAAAAAAACTTAAAAATATATTGTCTCAAATAAAAGATGTGGGAAATGTAGATGTTTTAATTACATATTCGGAAAGTAGTTCTGTAGTTCCAATTTATAATGAGAAAAACAGTAAAAGTACAACTGAGGAAGTTGATACTAATGGAGGAACAAGGACTATAGAAAGTTATAATACAGATAAAGAGGTTGTAAATGGAAAAAATTCTGAAATTATAACTGAGAAAGTTGTAGTTCCTAAAATAGAAGGAGCTATTATTACAGCAGAAGGAGCAAAAAATGCAGAGGTTAAAAGTAATATAATTTCTGCAGTAGAAGCGGCAACAGGTATTGCAACACATAAAATTCAAGTTTTTGAAATGAAAACAAATTAGATTAGAAAGAGGGTATTTTAAATGATAAAAGTCATAAAAGGAAATCAAATTGTTATAATAATAGTTGCTATAATGCTAGTAACAGTAGGATATTTAAATTATGGGACAAACAATAATCAAGAAGAGCTTATTGCTGTATCAAGTAATGAGGTTCAAAAAGAAGGAATAGGTGATGCAAAATTAGTAAATTCTGAACCTACAACTAATGAATATTCATACACAGAAGCTTTGGTTGAAAATGAGGAAGAAACAATTATTGCAAAATCTGAAACTCAAGAAGAGGAAAAAGTGGAAGATAAAAAGGATGATTATTTTACAAATTCTAGAATAGAAAGAGAAAATATGTATTCACAAATGATAGAAACATATAAAAAAATGTGTGAAAGTCAATCAATATCTTCAGAGCAAAAAGCAATTGCTAATAAGGAAATAACTAATATTACTAATACAAGAAATGCAATAATGATTTCAGAAAATTTAATTAAAACAAAAGGTTTTCAAGATGTAGTAGTTTTAGTTAACAATAATAGTGTAAATGTTGTAGTTAAGTCAGATGATCTTTCAAAAGAACAAGTAGCTCAGCTTCAAAACATAATTTCTAGAGAATTAGAAGTGGAGATACAAAATATTCACATTTCGAATAAATAAAATTCACAATTGTTTGATAATAATGTATTTGTTATTTTTTCTATTGATTTATAATAATCTTTGAAATATAATATATATGATTATGTTTGGAGATGAAAATATGGTAATAGATAAACCAATAGGAGTAGATGGAGAAGAAGCAAATTCATATAGTGAAGTTAATCTAAAAAATGTTTTCAAGTTATATATAATTTTGATAGCGGTTTTTTTCGGAATGCTTATAGCAGGAGTTTTAGTTTTTACTTTCATGCATATAAATACAGATAAAATTCAATCAGGTGTTTTTATAAAAGACATTAATGTTTCAGGGTTAACAAAAGATCAAGCTAAATACTTAGTTACAGAAAGCTTAAAAAATGATTCTAATGATCAGATTATTTTAAATTATAAAAACTGTGATTATTATGTGTCTTTAGAACAAATTGAAGCAACGTTTGATGTGGACTCAGCTGTTAATTTTGCGTATGATATAGGAAGAAGTGATAACTTATTAGATAATCTATATTCATACATTAAATTATTAGAAAAAGATGTAAATATTGAACCAAATCTAATTTACAATGATGATGCTTTAACTAAGTATCTTGAAGATATTGAGAAAAAACTTCCAGACCAACTTGTAGAAAGTAGTTACTACATAGAAGACGGAAAATTAATTATAACAAATGGAAGAAATGGAGCTGGAATAAACATTGACGAAATGAAGCAACAAATAGTATCAGCACTTCAAGATTTAAGTTATAAAGATTCTTCATTTGAAATATCTACATATGTGAAAACTCCAGAAAAAATAGATATAGAAAAAATTCATAATGAAATATATAAACAAGAAAAGAATGCATATTATACAACTGAGCCATATATGTTGTATAACCATGTAGTAGGTGTTGATTTTGAAAATAGCGTTCAAGATATACAAAATATGATAGATACAGAAGAAAAAGAAGAGTACGTAATAGCTTTAAAATATACATACCCAGAAGTTACAATAAATGATATAGGAATAGAAGCTTTTCCAGATATGTTAGCAACATTTTCAACTGATTATGTTGCAAGTAATACTAATAGAACTACTAATTTAAAATTGGCAGCAGACAAGATAGATGGTACAGTTCTAATGCCTGGTGATGTATTTTCTTATAATAAGGTTGTAGGAAAAAGAACAGAAGAAGCTGGTTTCAAAAATGCAGCAATATATTCAGATGGTCAAGTAGTAGATGGATTAGGTGGAGGAATTTGTCAAATTTCTACAACTTTATATGATGCAGTTGTAAAGGCTAATTTAGAAATTGTTGATAGAACAAATCATATGTTTAAAACTTCTTATGTTCCAGCTGGACATGATGCTACAGTTGTATATGGTTCAATAGATTTTAAATTTAAAAATTCAAGAGATTATCCAATAAAAATAATTTCAGATGTAAGTGGCGGAGTAGCAACAGTTTCAATATATGGACTAGCTGAAGAAACTGATTATGACGATATAGTAATAGAAAGCAGAATTATAAGAAGTATACCATATAGTACGCAATATCAAACTAATAGAAAATATAGGTCTGGTACTATAATTCAATCTGGTGCTAATGGCTATGTTGTAGAAGCCTACAAGATATACAAATTAAATGGATATGAGGTAAGAAGAGAATTATTATCAAAAGATACATATAGTCCTATGAATAAAATAATTGCAAATTAAGAATTGGAGTAATAAATAAATGAGAATAAGAAGAAAAAAATGGGCAAAAGATGAATTGGAAGAATGTGGTTTTTATATTGATAAACCAGAAGTAAATAAAAATAATTGGAATAAATGCTTTAAAAATGATAATCCAATACATATTGAGTTAGGATGCGGAAAGGGTACATTTATAAGCACTTTAGCTTCTCAAAATTTAAATATAAATTACATAGCTGTGGATATGATAGAGGCGATGTTAGGGTTATCTAAAAGGAACATAGAAACTGCATATGAAGGAAAACCAGTTGAAAACTTACTATTAATAAGAGCAAACATCGAGAATATAAATTATGTTATTGGTGAGCAAGATTGTGTTCAAAGAATTTATATAAATTTTTGTAATCCATGGCAAAAGCCAAAACATAAAAAAAGAAGATTAACACATGAAAGACAGCTTTTGCAATATAAGAAATTTTTAGAAGATGGTGGAGAAATATATTTTAAAACTGATGATGATGAATTATTTAATGAAAGCATAGATTATTTTATAAATTCAGGATTTGATATTTTAAATAAAACATATGATTTACATGCTGAACCTATATTTGAAAATAATATCATTACAGAACATGAGCAAATGTTTTCAGATGAAGGAATTAAGATAAAAGCTTTAATTGCAAGGAAAAGGGAGGAATAACATTGATAGAAGTTAAAAATGTTACTAAAAAATATGGAAATAATGTAGCTGTAGATAATATTAATTTTACTATAAATGATGGTGAAATAGTAGGCTTTTTAGGAAGAAATGGAGCTGGAAAGTCTACAACTATGAATATGATAACAGGATTTATAGAGCCCACAAGTGGAGAAATTATAGTAGAGGGATACAATATTGATAAAAATCCTAAAAAAGTAAAAAAGCAAATTGGATATATGCCAGAAGGTGTACCTTTATATTTAGATTTAACAGTTAAAGAATTTGTAAATTATATGGCCGAATTGAAGAAAGTACCAGGAAAAGAAAGAGAAGAAGCTGTAAGAAAAGCCTTAGAAAAAACTGGATTATTAGATGTACAAAATAAGTTGAATAAAAATTTATCTAGAGGATATAAACAGAGAGTTAGTATGGCAGGTGCTTTAGTTGGAAATCCTAAGATATTAATATTAGATGAACCAACTGTTGGATTAGATCCAAAACAAGTAACAGAAATAAGAAATTTGATAAAATCATTAAGAAAAGATCATACTGTAATATTAAGTTCACATATTCTTTCAGAAGTAAGTCAAATATGCGAAAAAGTCATAATAATAGACAAAGGTAAAATTCTTGCTGTAAATACACCTGAAAACCTTGAACAAGAAGCAACAGATAAAACTGAAATAATTTTAGTTGTAGAAGATGAATTAGGAAAATTTGAAAAAATTAAAGAAATAATACCAAAAATAGAGAAGTTAGAACTTTTAAATAGTGAAGATAAAACGAAAACTTATAAGATTACAAGCAACCCACAAGAAGATATAAGAAAAGATTTATTTAATGAATGTTCAAAAGAAAATATAGCAATAATTGAAATGAAAAAAGAAGAAGTAAGTTTGGAAGATGCATTTATAAAAATAATAGATAATATAAAAAAAGATGAAGAACAAGAAGGAGGAGAAAAGTAAATGGGAGCAATAATAAAAAAAGAATTTAAAAGTTATTTACTTTCACCAATAGGTTATATTTTCGTTGGCGTATTTTTGCTTATGCTTAGTTTGTTTTTTTATGTTGACGTGTATCAATATAAATCTATAAACTTTGAATACTTATTTTATAGTGGAGCTACAATCCTTACTTTTATAGTACCTGTTCTTACAATGAGAATGTTTTCAGAAGAAAGAAAAAACGGAACAGAACAATTGATATTAACTTCACCAGTAAGTATAACTGGAGTAGTACTTGGAAAATTTATAGCTGCAGCATTGATAATTGTTGTTGCTGAAATATTTTCATTAATGTATTTTGCAATATTATCATATTTTTCTATGCCATCAATTCCGGTAGCGATAGTGACTTTATTTGGATTTTTACTACTTAGTTTAGCATATATATCATTTGGAATGTTTGCATCAAGTATTACTGAAAATCAAATTGTTGCTTGTATAGTTACAATAGGATTTTTTATAGCAATGTGGTTTTTACCAGGAATAAATGATGTTTTTTCAGTTTTCTCATTAATTAATATGTTTGATAAGTTTCCATCTGGAATAATATCACTAAAAGAAGTAATCGCCTTTGTATCATTTACTATATTATTTATTACATTAACAATAATAGTGTTACAAAGAAGAAAAAGTGTGAAATAGGAGGAACTTTAGAAATGAAAAAAAATTGGATTACTAGTACAGGAAAAACATACTTAATTGTAATTATATTAATAATATTATTTATAGTTATAAATTTGTTCGTTAGAAATATAGATTTAGCTCAAATAGACGTTACAGAAAACAAATTATATTCGATAACAGATTCTACAAAACAAGCTATAAAAGACATAAATCAACAAGTTACTATTTATGCTTTTGGATACGAGGAAAGTTCTCCTTTAATAGATTTGCTTAAACAATATAAAAGAGAAAATAATAATATAAATTATGAATTATTAAGCAAAGCAACAAATCCAGAAAAAGTTGCTGAATATGAATTAGAAGATGGGTATTCAATAGTAGTTGTAGAATGTAATGGAAGTCATAAATTAATTGATGGCAGTTATCAATTTTATACATATGATTACACAACAGGACAAAGCATAGATACAACAGAACAAACTATAACAAATGCAATTTTAAGCTTAACTGTAGAAGAAAAACCAAAAGTTTATTTTACAACAGGACATGGTGAATATTCATTAGAGCAATTAAATGTAATACAAACATACTTAAAAAACGAAGTATATGAAGTAGAGGAGATAAATCTGTTAACTCAAGATAATGTTCCAGATGATTGTGCTGTTTTGGCTATTATGACACCAACTAGCGACTTTATAGAAAAAGAAGCCGAATCAATTAAGAATTATATTAATAAGGGCGGAAATATAATATTTTTTAGAGATATTGAATTAAATAAAAAGGAATATCCAATTTTTCAATCTATACTAGATTTATATGGTGTAACAATGGAAGATGGCTGTATAATAGAAACTAACACTAAAAATATGGTCTCAAGTCAATATCCTAATATAATTATTCCAGAATTATCAAGTACACACGATATAACAAAATATCTATATTCTTCTAACGGTTATCTAGTTATGATGTATGCTGGTAGAATTAAAATAGCTGATGAAGAAACTTTAAATAATTTAGGAGTAGAAAGCGAAACTATAATTTCTTCAAGTGATACATCAGTATATATAGAAGACTTATCAAATATTTCATTAGATGGCGTTACAGATAAAGGTAGCAATACAATAGGTGCAGTATTAACAAAAACAATTAATAATCAAGAAACAAATGAATCAGCTGTATCTAAATTGGTTGTAGTTGCTAACAATTATTTTACAACAGATTATAAAGAGTCAACATTAAGCTCAACATATCCATTTTCTTATTTTGGAAATAATAAAGATATATTATTAAATTCAGTTGCATATTTAACCAAAAGAGAAGATACACTTACAATAAGAAAAGATATGAAAAATACAACATATGCAGCAACTGTTAATGAAAATAGAATTATTTTAACAATAATTTTTGCAGTGCCAATAATAATTATCATAATTGGTATTGTAGTTTGGAACATAAGGAAGAGAAAATAGTTACATCAAGTTATAAAAAATAATGTTACAAAGTATTGATATAATAGAGAATTCTGAGAAGTTTAAATAGCAAGTGTAATATATTACAATAATATTACATTTGCTATTTTTCTATTGCAATTCTTTTAAACATAAAGTAAAATAAGTGTGGTGATTTAAATGGAAGATAATACAAATGTTATTGAAATTGAAAGAATTTTAAAAATAGCATGGGAAAAGAAATTTTATATAATACTTATTTTATTAATTTTCTTTGTAATGGGATACTATTATTCGTTTTATTGTGTTGAACCTTTATATAAATCTTCATCTACTATACTTTTAGTGAAATCACAAGAAGATGAACAAAATGCAGTAACTCAAAGTGATATAACACTGAATCAAAAATTAGTATCTACATATGGAGAAATAATGACAAGTCCTAAAGTAGTTGGAAAAGTTATATCAAACTTAAATCTAACTATTGGAGAAAAAGAACTTGCTAAATCTATAAGTGTTACATCTGTTAATAGTACAGAGATATTAAAGGTATCAGTTTCAAACAAAAATGCTACCTTAGCTAAAAATATAACTGTTGAGTTAATAAATGTATTCAAAGAAGAAGTTAAAGATATTTATAATATAAATAATGTTAATGTTATAGGAGAGGCACAAATTGAAAAAGCACCATACAATATTAATCATGTTAGAGATATAGGAATATTTATTGTTCTAGGAATTGTAACTAACTGTGGAATGATTTTAGTTATTTATTTACTAGATACAACAATAAAAACAGAAGAAGATATAGAAAAATATGTAGGATTAAATGTTTTAACATCTATTCCTATAGCAAATCCTAAATTAACTGCAAATTCAGAAGATAATGAATTAATTGCACAAACAGATCCAAAGTCTCCAATATCTGAAGTTTTTAGAACTTTAAGAACTAATATAGCATTCACTCAAGCAGGAAAAAATATAAAAAACATATTAGTAACAAGTTCTAATCCAGGTGAAGGTAAAAGTTGGACATCTTCAAATTTAGCAATAATATTTGCTCAAGCAAATAAAAAGACATTATTAATTGATGCTGATATGAGAAAAGGTAGACAACATTATATATTCGAAGCAAGAAACAGAGTTGGACTTTCTAATTTCTTAGCAGCTCCAGATAGTGAAGAAAATATAGGAGAATTATCAAACTATATACAAACAACTAAAATACCAAACTTACATTTAATGACTGGAGGAAATAGACCACCAAACCCATCAGAATTATTATCATCAGATGGAAAAATGAAAAAATTACTAGATATGTTAGATTTAATTTATGACGTAGTAATTATAGATGGTACACCTTCAGATATAGTTTCAGATAGTATTATTATTTCTAATATAGTAGATTCAGTTATAATTGTTACAGCAAGTAAACAAACTAAAATTAAAAGCACACAAAAATTAAAAAGATTATTAGAAACATCAAAAGCAAAAATAGGTGGAGTTGTATTAAATAAAGTACAAGTTTCAGCTAAAGCTTATAAAAATAAATATTATTATAGCGACTCTGGAAACGGATTAAAACCAAGAGTTGAAGAGAAAAAACAAGAAATAGAAACAGTTGAACAATTAATTGAAAGATTAAATGTTACCAAAACTAAAAATGATGTATTAATAAATTCAAATTCAGAAGAAAAAGAATTAATTGAAAGCAATTTTGTAAATTCAAATTACAACATAGAAGACTCAGGAGAATTTAGATTACAAATAAATAATATAGGTGCTGAAATAAATAATATTAAACAAATATTTATGAAAGTACTTACAGATAATCAAAACCAAATTAAAGAAACAGCAATAAGTCAAAATGAAATACAATTGCTTAAAGATAAAATTGATGATTTAAAAACAATATGTACAAGCTTAAATCTTATTAGAAGCGATGATGTTTCTAATAAAGTAAAAGAAGAAATAGATAGATTAGAAACTATATATAATGCATCACAAACAGAAGATGCTGACTATGTAAAATCTATAGAAGCAAAATTAGAGAATATGAAAGATTTATATTATAAGTCTTTAGAATTTGAAAATTCTGTTTCAACAAGAACTATGGAAAAAATAGAAGATGTTAAAGATGTTATAAGTTCATTGAAAGAATCTTTAAATGAGAAAATAGCAATATTAGGTAAGAACGATGATTTAATAGAATTAAAAAGCAATGTATTAAATTTAGAAAATTCTTATAATCAAAAATTAGAAGATAAATTTGATAGATTAGAACAAGTTATTATAGAAAATAGCAAAGTTAGAAAAATTGAAGAAATAAAAGAATACATTCAAGAAATGCAAGTTGAATATACAAGAGAATTAGAAAAGAAATTCTTAAACTTAGAAGATACTATAGTAGAAAATTATAATTCATCTGAAATTGCAGATAGAATAAATGAATTAAAAAATGAATATTATTCAAAATTACAATCTGAATGTATAGAAATTCAAAATTGCATAAAAAATAATAACAATGCTGAAAAATTAGAAGAATTACTAAGAGAAGTTCAAAATACTTGTTCAATAGAACTTTCAGAAAAAATAAATGAAATGAAAGACTTTTATTCTAGTGAATTAACTGATAAAATGCAAAATATTGAAATTAAAGATATTGACTTTTCAAAACTTGATGGTAAATTTGATGAAATTAAATTCCATTATTCAACAGAATTAAAAGATAAACTTCAAAATATATATAATTTATATAGTTCAGATTTAGACGATAGTGTAGATAGAATAAAAGAATTTGAAAATGGAAAATTCGAAGAATTGAAAGAAATGAATCAAAATGGAATAGAAGACTTAAAGAACTTCCATAAAGAAAATATTGATGATGTAAAAGACAGATTAGATGAAATGCAAGACAGATATTCTATTGAATTAACAGCAAAAATTGATGATATTCAAGAACATTATACAAATAAAATGGAACAATTAACAGAATTTAATGAAGACAAGTTTAATGATGTAAAAGACAAATTAGATGAAATGCAAGATAGATATTCTATTGAGTTAAATGCTAAAATGGAAGATATGCAAGACAGATATTCAACTGAGTTAAATAATAAAATGGAAGATATGCAGGATAAATATTCTATTGAATTAAATGCTAAAATGGATAATATGCAAGAAAATTATTCAATAAAAATAGATCAAATGAGTGAATTAAATCAAGAACAATTAAATGAATTAAGAGATGAATTACTAAAAATCCATGAAAAATGCAATGAATTAAACACTGTTATTATAGATAATAACAAAGAACAAGAAATAAATGAACTAAAAGAAAAAATGGAAAATTTACAACAAGTGTACTCAGAAAATGTTGAAAAGAGAATTATAGATTTACAAAAATTACAAAATCAAAACAGCAAATCAGTTGAAATTGATGAAGTAAAAGAAGAAATGAAAAAATTACAAGAAATGTATAACGATAATATAAAAGCAGAATTTACTCAAATACAAGATAAAATAGAAAAACAGGATATAGAATCAGCTGTAGCAAATCAACTATCTGGTATGAAATCAGAATTTAGTAAAATTCAAAGAAAATTAGATGAAAAAGATAGTTCTTTAGAAGACGAAATCTATAACATGAAACAAGAATTAATAAAAATTAGAAAAGAACTAGATAATAAAGCAAGTGATTATAATTATAGTAAAAAAGAACAAGATAATAATGTGTACAGATATAATGATTATAATGAATTTGAAACTAAAAGAGGATTTTTTGGAAGAAGAAGTGATGAAGACGAAAATAGAAAAAATAAAAAGCCTTTAAACGCAGCTTCTACATCTGGCTCAGATTCATCAATTTCTCAAATATTGAAATTCTAATAGTAAAATTTAGGCGATATACTCGCCTAAATTTTGTTATATTATAGGAAAGTTCTCTGAACTTCCTATAATATAAATATATTGCACAGAAATTTGCTGAAAAATCAAAGATTTTTTCAGTTTTATTATTAAACACTTGATTTTTTATAAATAATATAGTAAAATAATACTGTTTATAAATACCGTATGCTTAGCTTAAGACAATTCTCTTACTTTTGCTCAGCTTATGGCAAATTAAAATTTAGGAGGAATAAAAATGACAAAGGAAAGAAAACAAGAAATCATTAATACTTATAAGAGAGATGAAAAAGATACAGGTTCATCAGAAGTTCAAATAGCTTTATTAACAGAAAGAATTACAGAATTAACAGAACATTTAAAAGTTCATCCAAAAGATAACCATTCTAGAAGAGGACTTTTAAAAATGGTTGGTAAAAGAAGAAGCTTACTTAACTACTTAGCTAGAACAGACTTAGAAAGATACAGAGACATAGCACAAAAATTATCTTTAAGAAAATAATTAATATAGGGTACAGTTTTTTAGCTGTGCCCTTTAAATAGTTTATAATATTTATTTGAATAGGTAGCTTGTATAATGTACTAACACTAATTTAGTATAATATAGAGGTTACTTTCAAATAAATATTAATATAAATTTAATATTATAGGAGGAATAAAAATGTTTAAAAGTTATAGTATGGAACTTGCAGGAAGAACATTAACAATTGAAACAGGAAAAATGGCAGGATTGGCAAATGGTAGTGTATTAGTTAAATATGGAGACACAAATGTTTTAGTAAATGTAACAGCATCTAAAGAGCCAAAAGAAGGAATAGACTTTTTCCCATTATCAGTAGACTATGAGGAAAGACTTTATGCTGTAGGAAAAATACCAGGAAGTTTCCAAAAAAGAGAAGGAAAACCAACAGATAAAGCAATACTTACAGCAAGAGCAATAGATAGACCAATAAGACCTTTATTTCCAAAAGATTTTAGAAATGATGTATGTGTTAGTGCATTAGTTTTATCTGTTGATCAAGATTGTTCACCAGAAGTTTGTGCAATGATTGGTTCTTCAGCAGCACTTTCAATATCAGACATACCATTCGGTGGACCAACAGCAGCTGTTGCAGTAGGATATGTTGATGATAAAATAGTAATTAATCCAACAGAAGCACAAAGAGCAAAATCAAGATTAACATTAACAGTAGCAGGTACAAGCGAGAAAATAGCAATGATAGAAGCTGGTGCAGATGAGATTCCAGATGCTACAATGTTAGAAGCAATAAAAACAGCTCATATTGATATAAAAAGAATATGTGAATTTATATTAAATATAAAAAATGAAATTGGAAAAGAAAAATTTGAATATAAATCTTTTGAAGTAGATCATGAAGTTTATGAAGAAATAGAAAAAGAATTTGAAGAAAGAATGTATAAAGATGTTCAAGAAGTAGATAAAACTGTAAGAGATTCAAATATGGACAAGTTACAAGAAGATGTAATTGCATATTATACAGAAAAATATGGAGAAGAAATAGCAGAAGAAAGAAAAACAGATATTGCAGATAGCTTATACAAATTAGAGAAAAAATGTGTAAGAAAAATGATATTAGAAGAACATAAAAGACCAGATGGAAGAAAAATAGATGAAATAAGACCACTTTCTTGTGAAGTTGGTGTTTTACCAAGAGTACATGGTAGTGCTTTATTTACAAGAGGTCAAACTCAAGTATTATCAGTTGCAACATTAGGTATGACTAGCGAAGAACAAATATTAGATGGACTAGATACAGAAGAATCTAAAAGATATATACATCATTATAATTTTCCTGCATATAGTGTAGGAGAAGCAAGAGCATCTCGTGGACCAGGAAGAAGAGAAATTGGGCATGGAGCTTTAGCTGAAAGAGCTTTAGAGCCAGTAATACCAAGTGAAGAAGAATTCCCTTATACAATAAGAGTTGTTTCAGAAGTATTAAGTTCAAATGGTTCTACATCTCAAGCTAGTATATGTGGAAGTACATTAGCTTTAATGGATGCTGGTGTACCAATTAAGAAACCAGTTGCTGGAATTTCTACAGGACTTGTTACAGATGCAAATGATGAAAACAGATATGTAATGCTTACAGATATTCAAGGATTAGAAGATTTCTTTGGAGATATGGACTTTAAAGTTGGTGGAACAAAAGATGGTATAACAGCAATTCAAGTAGATATAAAAGTTGATGGTTTGACATATAATATAATAGAAGAAGCTTTTGCAAGAACAAAAAAAGCAAGAGAATATATACTAGATGAAATAATGTTAAAACAAATTGATAAACCAAGAGCAAATTTATCTGAATATGCTCCAAAAATTATAAATATGAAAATTAATCCAGATAAAATTAGAGATGTAATTGGATCAGGCGGAAAAGTTATAAATAAAATCATTGAAGAAACAGGAGTAAAAATTGACATTGAAGATGATGGAAGAATATTTATTTATTCTTCAAGTCAAGAAAATGCACAGAAAGCAGTTAATATAATAGATTCAATAACAAGAGAAATTGAAGTAGGATTAATATGCACAGGAAAAGTAACAAGAATAGCAACTTTCGGAGCATTTATAGATTTAGGCGGAGGAAAAGAAGGATTACTTCATATTTCTAAAATCGCTAAAGAAAGAATAAATAAAGTTGAAGATGTTTTAAAAGTTGGAGATGAAGTTACTGTAAAAGTATATGAAATAGATGATCAAGGAAGAATAAATTTAACAAGAAAAGATTTATACGCAGATGATGCAGAAACAACTGAAAAATAGAAGAACAAAATAAATAAATTTGTTAAAATTTGTTGATTTTTAAAACTATAAATAGTATAATATATTATACATGTAAAACTTTTAATTTTTTAAAAGGAGAGAGGAAAAAATAAATGAAATATTTATACATTCTTAGGCAAGCACTAGTATGGTTTATAACTATATTTTGGTTTTACCAAATGGTAATAAGTGTTTGCGCATTAATTAAATTTAAAGATAAACCTTTAAAAATTAATAAAAATCATAAATTTATGGCAATAATACCTGCACATAACGAAGAATTAGTCATAAAAAATCTTATAGAAAGTTTAAAAGCACAAACTTATCCAAAAGAATTATATGATATATATGTTATAGCAGATAATTGTACTGATAATACAGCTAATATAGCAAGAGATGCAGGAGCAATTGTATATGAAAGATTTGACGAATTGCATAAAACAAAAGGTCATGCATTAAATTGGTTTTTAGCACAAAAAATAAAAGAAAATGCAGATTATGATGCACTTTGTGTATTTGATGCAGATAATATTGTAGATAAAAAATTTATAGAAAATATGAATAAAAAACTTTGCCAAGGTGAAGAAGTGGTTCAAGGATATAGAGATATAAAGAATCCATCAGATTCTTGGATTTCAGCAGGATATGCAATATTCTATTGGACAATGAATAGATTTTATCATTTAGCAAGATATAATGTAGGACTTTCACCACTTATTAATGGTACTGGTTTTATGGTAAAATTTGATTTATTAAAACCAAATGGATGGAATACACTAACACTTACTGAAGATATAGAATTTTCACTTATAAATATTTCAAAAGGCAAAAAATTAGGTTGGGCTACAGATGCTATAGTATATGATGAACAACCAGTTAAGTTCTCGCAAAGTTGGTCACAAAGATCAAGATGGACTGTTGGACACTTACAATGCATGAAATATTATACAAAAGATTTATTTAAAGGTGTTATAGAACATAAAACTTTAATGAATTTTGATGGATTATTATATATTTTAGGTATTCCAATAATGCTTATAACATTTTTAGTATTAGCAATAAATACAATATTATATTTAGGAACAGAAATGACTTTAGGAATGTTAATATACAATTATGCAAAATATTTAGTTGCAACATTCTTAGCACCAATTGCAACAGCTTTACTAATAATGATATTAGAAAAGAAGCCAATAAAACCTATGATTAAAGGATTATTATGTTATCCATTATTTATGGGATCATGGATATTAATAAATATAAAATGTTTGATTAAGCCAGATACAAAATGGGAAAAAATTGAGCATGGTAGAGATATAAAAATAGGTGAAGTAATTTAGTTTAAATAAAAAAGAAAAAAGTGTTTTAACTTTTTTCTTTTTTTATCAATTAGTTATTTTCGTTATTTCTGTTATTATTTTTGTTACTTTTTTCATTGTTTTTGTTTTTATTTTTTTCTGACATAGGTTTGCACCTCCTTTTGATAAAGATATTTTTTCCAACAATCATAAATTTATACATAATAATTCTAAAATATTGTAAAAATTAATCTTTTGTTATATAATAAAAAATGATTTATAATTATAATAATGTTTATATATAAATTAAGGAGGAGCTTATGAGCAATATAGTTATAGGAATTGAAGGATTAGTTGGTGCGGGAAAAACAAGTATTTGTAGAGAACTATTAAATAAAATTCCAAATACAGTATTATTAAATGGTGGTAATTTATATAGAGGCATTGTGTATGCAATAATGAAAAATGAAAATAATAGAGAAAAGATATATAATAATGCAAAAGATATAGACATAAAAGAAGCAATGGATTACTTTGGAATAAATATAAAAATAGAAAATAACGAAACAATGATATATATAGAAAATCAAAAGATAGATGAAGAATTACTTCAATCTAAAGAGGCTTCAATGGATGTATCGAAAGTAGGGGGAAAAGCAGATAACACAAATCTGTTTAAATTTGCAAGAAATTTAATAGATAAATTAAAAGTAGAACATAATGTTATAATTTCTGGCAGAAGCATAATGAAAATATATCCAGATACTGATTATCATTTCTTTATAACTGCGTCTCTTGATGAACGAGTTAGAAGAAAATGCATACAATATGGAAGTAGAGAAAACGAAGAAGAAATTAGAAATAATATTGAAAAAAGAGATTATCTTCAAAAAGAAGCTGGGTTTTATGAATTAAGTAGCATTACAAAAGAAATTGATGTTACAGAATGTAAAAGTGTAGAAGAATCTACACAAAAAGTATTAAATAACATTAAAATATTAAATGAAGTTATTTAAATTTTGGAGGGTATATGGAATACGTAAATGAAAAGTTATTAGAATTTAATGAGTTTTTAAAAGGTAGAAAAGTAGCTGTAATAGGTTTAGGTGTTAGTAATAAACCTTTAATAGAATACTTACATAAATATAAAGCAAATGTTACAGTTTTCGATAAAAGAGAAATAGATGATATTGATAAAGATATTATGGATAAAGTTGTTATGTATGATATGGAATTTTCTCTTGGAAAAAACTATTTATCAAAATTACAAGGATTTGAATTAATATTTCGTTCACCAAGTTGCCTACCAACCATTCCAGAAATTCAATCAGAAATAATAAGAGGGGCAATAGTTACAACAGAAATAGAAATGCTTATAGAATTATGTCCAGGAAAAGTAATAGGAATTACAGGAAGCGATGGTAAAACAACAACAACAAGTTTAATTTATGAAATATTAAAGGCAAAAGGGTATAATTGTTACTTAGGTGGAAACATAGGAGTTCCATTATTTACAAAAATAGGTGAAATGACTAAGGATGATATTGTAGTACTAGAATTAAGTAGTTTTCAATTAATGAATATGAAAATAAGTCCATCAATCTCAGTAATAACAAATATAACACCAAATCACTTAGACATACACTCATCTATGGAAGAATATATAGAAGCTAAGAAAAATATTTTTAAATATCAAGACGAAAATGGAATTTTAGTATTAAATTATGATAACGATATAACTAGAGAATTTGAAAAAGAAGCCAAAGGTAAAGTTATATGGTTTAGCAGTAAATCCAAAATACCAGATGGATATATAGTAGATGAAAATAGAATTAAATTTTGTGAAAATAATTTAAGAACTCATGTATTGCACACTACAGATATGAAATTAAGAGGAGTTCATAACTTTGAAAATGCTTGTGCAGCAATTGCTGCTACAAAAACATTAGTAGATGAAGAAACAGCAGTAAATGCAATATTAAATTTCAAAGGTGTAGAACATAGATTAGAATTAATTAAAGAAACAGATAACAGAATAAAATGGTATAATGATTCAGTAAGTTCTAGTCCAACAAGAACTATAGCAGGATTAAATGCTTTTTCAAGAAGTGTTATCTTAATTGCAGGAGGGTATGATAAGAATTTAGATTATACTCCTATTGCAAAACCAATAGTTGATAATGTTAAAATACTAATTCTTTTAGGTCAAACTTCTGATAAAATTTTTAATGCTGTAACTAAACAATTAGAAAAAGAAGGAAAAAGCTTAGATATTTATCAATGTAATTCTTTAGAGCAAACTGTAATATTAGCAAATAGATTAGCAGTCACTGGAGATACTATATTATTCTCTCCTGCTAGTGCTAGTTTTGATATGTTTAAGAATTTCGCAGATAGAGGAAACAAATTTAAAGAATTAGTAAATAGAATTGTAAAATAAAGTAACAAATTTTTTGATAATACATATTATACTATAAATAGGAGGAAATAATATGTATTATCAAAGCTATGATGATTATATGCGAAGTGCTTTAGGTTATGAGCCAATGTCATTAAATAATGCTACATATCCAATGATGCAACAACCTATGTATGATGATTTTGCAACTCAGGATTTAAATGAATATTATCCAGATATTTATAGGATAGTTTATCCTGCTGTATGTAGTGTTTGTAGTAAGTGCGATAAAAGAAATATTTCAGGTGTATCTATAGACGATATGGTTGATACAGTCTACAGAATGATTGAAGAAACTAATAATGATATGGCAGAGTTTAGAAGTTCACCAGAAAAAACAACACAAACATCAAACACAATAACAGAGAAAAAGACTAATAATATAAGACAGGATGTAAGGCAATCTTCTCAAAGTGCAGAAGCAGAAAAAGAAACTAGAGCACCGAAGAATTTCTTATTAAATGATTTGATAAGAATTTTAATTTTAAGAGAACTTATAGGGAATAGACCACCAATAGGTCCTAGACCTCCAAGACCACCAATGCCACCGCCACCACCACCAGGAGGAATGAGACCACCACCACCAAGACCAAGATATTTTTAAAATAAGAAAAGACATCGTAATTACGGTGCCTTTTTTTGCTCTAATATGAAATTTGCTATAACAATTAAATGTGGGTTGAACGTTACAATTTAAAGTATAGAAAAATTTAATCAGCCCACTATTGTTTAATAATATATCATGTAATCAATATCATCAAATATTTTATCTTTCTCCATAATATCTACCAAAAATTCTTTATCTATATTGTCATTTTTTATTTGATAATATAATTTAGTGAATCTTCCAATATGATCTTTTATTCTTTTATGAGCATATTCAACCATTGTACCATTTGTAATAATAAATAACCAGTCACTACTTTGTGCAAGTAATAATTCTCTAGCACATTGGTTTAAAGCAGCTTTTTTCACAACATCAGTTTCATTTGGAAATAGATGAGCAAGTTCAACCATTCTATCACCAGCCTTGTGAAGATGTCTGTGTGCATAATCATTAGTAGGGTTAAGCCATACTTCACTATATCCATTAGCTCCCCAACTAGAACGACAAGGAGTTGCTTCTTGGATAGAAGGAAATTTATCTATATATTCTCCTGGAGTAATTAATTTAAAATTAGTTTGATTATAATAAATTTTCTTAAATAATATATATAACCAATATGGACCTTCATACCACCAATGACCGTAAAGCTCTGCATCATATGGACAAACAACAATAGGAGGAATATCCATAGCTTTAGATAATCTATCTATTTGTTCTGTTCTACAATCAAAGAAATGTCCAGCTTGTTTTTCAGCAGAATCTTTAGCCCATTGAGGCTCATAATAATCTTTATTATCATCTTTTGATGTAATTCTATAATATTTAATACCTGTATGAACACGAACTCCATTTGAAGCTATATATGGTTTTATATAATCATAAGGTGCTTCATATCCTATATCTCTATAAAATTCACGGTAATTAAAATCACCTGGATATCCATTAATTGAACTCCAAACTTGTCTAGAAGTATCTATATCTCTACCAAAAGCAACAATATTATTTGGAGAAACAATAGGGGCAAAGGTTCCATATATTGGAGTAGGGTCCGCATATAGTATTCCGTGTGACTCTGTTATAATATATTCAATTCCAAATTCTCTCAAATATTTATCTGCTTCTGGAACATAACCACATTCAGGTAACCAAATACCTCTTGGATTTCTTCCTAAATATTTTTTATAAGTTTGAACACCAACAGCAATTTGAGCTCTAACAGTATTTTCATTAACATATAGTATAGGAAAATAACCATGTGTTGCACCACATGTAATAATTTCTAAAACGCCAATATCTTGAAAATATTTAAATCCTTCTATAAGATTACAATTGTATACATCTTTAAATACATGTAAATCGTTAGTATATCTGTCTAAATAATATTTAGATAATTTATTTAATCTAGAATCATATGCAGTTCTTTTTAGTTCTTTTTCACATAATTCTATATGTTTTTCTAAATATTTTATATATCTTTTTTGTAGTAATTCACTAGCAAGCATAGAAAGAAGAGGAGGAGTAAGCGACATTGTTATTCTAAAGTCAACTTTTTCTTCTTCTAATTTCTTAAAATTTAATAATAAAGGTATATATGTTTCAGAAATAGCCTCATATAACCATTGTTCTTCTAAGTAATCTTCACTTTCAGGGTGATGCACAAATGGAAGATGTGCATGCAATATAAAACTTACATAACCTTTTGGATTGTTGTTCATAAAAATCTCCTTTGTAAAAAATATAGGACATTTTAGTAATAATAAAATATCCTAAATAAATGATAATTTATTTAATATTTGAAGATGGATTTCCAGATGATGGGTTTCCACCAGAAGAAGGATTATTTAAATTGAATAGAACTTCCATCTTGCTACCATCTAATTCATAAATTTCATTATAAATATCACTTACACCTAAGTTAGAACCATAAGGATAGTTCTTAGATAAAGGTAAATCCTTTAAATGTTTTTGAGAAATTTCTTGAGTTTTAACATTTTTATATTTAATAGGTGTAGAATAATTGTATTTTTCAAATAAAATGTGATCATTAGGAGATTCAATTTTATTTGAATTTGAAATAAATAAATAATCATTTTGCAAATTTATATGTTCTTCTGAAAGAGTTTCAGTATTTATAATATTAACTTGAGTTTTAAATTTTCTACCAAAGTCTACAGAATATTTGCATTTTGAATCATCTATATCAATATACCAGCTATTAGCAAAATCGTTAACAGGAACTTCAAAACTATAGTTTTTATCTTCGTTATGAATTATTAATACAGGATATGTTGTATTAAAGAAATCATCTCCAAATGCTTTTTTATAATTTTCAATATCTTTAAGTGAAACATCCCAATAAACGAATAATTTTTTTGGAGTTTGTGCTAATATTTTTACTATGGTTTCATTGTAATTATATGGTAAATCATAATATTCTGAGTTTGTAGAAGATTCACTAGTCTTTTTCTTTTTAGGAATCATAGACTTTATAGTATCTATAACAGAAATGGATGTTATTTTTTTAGTCTTTGCTACAATAGATTTTTCTTTCTTTTCTACTACTTTTAAATCTTTTTTATTTGAAACTGTAGGTAATTTTTTATTAGTTTTTTTAGAAGAAGTAGAAGAACTAGATGTTTTACTTGTAGCCTTTTTTGCTGTGACCTTAGCTTTAGATGTAGTGCTTTTTTTCTTTTTTTCTGTTTCTTTTTTTACTGATTTTTTTTCTTCTTCATTTTTAATGATTTTATTTGATTTATCATTTGAATCTTTAGTTATTCTTGGCATTAGCCTTTCCTCCTTAGAATGAATTATATAAATTCTATAAATATATTATATATAAAATTAATACTATAATATAGTATATCAAAATATAAATAATTACAAGAGAAAAAATAAAAAATATGTAGAAAAATAATACAGAAATACATCTATAAAAATAAATTTAAATAAAGCTTGCAAAATTGAGATATTATGATATAATATAAAAGCTATATTTAGTAAAAATAAAAATTGGAAGGAAGATTAAAAGAAAATGAGTATAAAAATAGAAAAGACAGAAAATCAAAATGAACTAAAGTTAGAATTTAAAATTGATGCAAAAATATTTGATGAAGGAATACAAACAGTATATAAGAAAAATGCAAAATATTTTAATATACCAGGATTCAGAAAAGGAAAAGCCCCAATGAGTAGAGTTGAAAGTATTTATGGAAAAGAAATTTTTTACGAAGATGCTTTTAATGAAGTAGTTCCAGAAATATTTGAAAAAGAATTAAAAGAAAATAATATAGAAGCTGTTAGTAAACCAGATATAGACATTACACAAATAGGAAAAGGACAAGATTTAATATTTACAGCAGTTGTTCAAACAAAACCAGAAGTAAAACTTGGAAAATATAAAGGTATAGAAGTAAAAAAAGTTGAGTATAATGTAACTGAAAAAGATATAAAACAAGAATTAGAAAAAATGGCAGAAAGAAATGCAAGATTAGTAAATGTAAAAACAAGAGCTGTAAAAAAAGGAGATATAGCAGTTATTGATTTTGTAGGTTCAGTAGATGGTGTTGAATTTGAAGGCGGTAAAGCAGAAAACCATGAATTAGAAATAGGAAGCAATACATTTATACCAGGATTTGAAGATCAAATTATAGGAATGAAAGTAGAAGAAGAAAAAGATATAAATGTAAAATTCCCAGAAGAATATTTCTCAAAAGATTTAGCTGGAAAAGATGCTGTATTTAAAGTAAAAGTACATGAAATAAAGAAAAAAGAATTACCAAAATTAGATGATGAATTTGCAAAAGACGTTAGCGAATTTGATACATTAGAAGAATTAAAAGCAAGCATCAAAGAGAAAAAAGAAAAAGAAAACGAAGCTAAAGCAAAAGCTGAAATAGAAGAAGCAGCAGTAAATACAGTATGTGATAATACAAAAATAGATATTCCATCAGGAATGATAGAAAATGAAATCGATGAAATGATTCAAGACATGGATAGAAGATTATCATACCAAGGAATGAATATTGAACAATACTTAAAATTTATTAATAAATCAATGGCAGATTTCAGAGAAGAGAGCAAAGAAACAGCTGAAAAATCAGTTAAAATGAGATTAGTATTAGAAGCTGTTTATAAAGATGCAAAAATAGAAATAACAGACGCTCAAATAGAAGAAAAAATTAAAGAATTAGCTGAAAGCTATGGAAGAGACGTAGAAGAATTAAAGAAAAACGAACACTTAAAAATGCATATAGAAGAAAACTTAAAAACAGAAAAAGCTATTGAATACATAGTTGATAATGCTAAAATAAAATAATTTTTTAATTAATCAAAGGAGGAAATGTATGTTAGAGAAAAATAGTTTAGTACCTTATGTTATTGAGCAAACAAGTAAAGGAGAAAGATCATATGATATTTTCTCAAGACTATTAAAAGATAGAATAATATTTTTAGCAGAAGATGTAAATTCTGCATCAGCAAGTTTAGTTGTAGCACAATTATTATTTTTAGAGTCAGAAGACCCAGATAAAGAAATTTATTTATATATAAATAGCCCAGGTGGTTCTATCACAGACGGAATGGCTATAGTAGATACAATAAATTATATTAAATGCCCTGTTTCAACAATTTGCGTTGGAATGGCAGCAAGTATGGGAGCTGTACTTTTAGCATCAGGTGAAAAAGGAAAAAGATTTGCTACTCCAAATGCTGAAATACTTATACATCAACCATTAATAGCTGGTGGAGGAATTTCTGGTCAAACAACAGAAATAAAAATCCATGCAGAACATATGGTAAAAACTAGAGAGAAATTAAATAAATTATTAAGTGAAAGAACAGGTCAACCATTAGATGTAATAAATAGAGATACAGAAAGAGATAATTATATGACAGCAGAAGAAGCTTTAAAATATGGTCTAATAGATGGAATAATGGACGCAAGAACTAAATAATAAATAATAATGGTAAGGGTGTTATAAAAATTAATTTGAAACATCCTTATTGTTATATATAAAAGAGGAGAGAAATATGGCTAAAAATAGCGAAAAAAATATAAAATGTTCTTTTTGTGGAAAGCCACAAGAAAATGTAAGAAAAATAATTGCAGGACCTGGAGTTTATATATGTGATGAATGTATAAAAGTATGTACTAATATAATTGACGAAGAAATATATGATGATGAAATAATGCAAGCTCCAAAAGAAGAAAACGTACTTACTCCAGCTGAAATAAAAGCTATATTAGATGAATATGTTATAGGTCAAGAAGAAGCAAAAAAGACATTATCTGTTGCTGTATACAACCATTATAAGAGAATAAATAACCTAGAAAATATTAAAGATGTAGAAATACAAAAAAGCAATATTTTATTATTAGGACCTACAGGATGTGGAAAAACACTTCTTGCCCAAACACTTGCAAAAGTATTAAATGTACCATTTGCAATAGCAGATGCCACAACACTTACAGAAGCAGGATATGTAGGAGAGGATGTAGAAAATATCTTGTTAAAACTTATTCAATCAGCAGATAATGATATAGCAAGAGCCGAAAGAGGAATAATATATATAGATGAAATAGATAAGATTTCAAGAAAATCTGAAAACCCTTCAATAACAAGAGATGTAAGCGGTGAAGGTGTTCAACAGGCATTGCTAAAAATAATAGAAGGAACAGTAGCATCAGTGCCACCACAAGGAGGAAGAAAACATCCTCAACAAGAATTTATTCAAATAAATACATCAAACATATTATTTATATGTGGAGGAGCTTTTGAAGGTATTGAGAAAATAGTTAAAGATAGAACAGGAAAAAATACAATAGGTTTTGGAGCTAATGTAGAAAGTAAAAAAGACATAAATAGATTTGAAGCATTTAAACAACTATTGCCACAAGATTTATTGAAATTTGGAATGATACCTGAATTTGTAGGAAGACTACCAATTGTAGCAACATTAGAAGGTTTAACACGTGAAGCTTTAATAGAAATATTAACAAAACCTAAAAATGCATTAGTAAAACAATATAAAAAATTAGTTGAATTAGATGGAGTGGAATTAGAGTTTGAACCAGAAGCTTTAAATCTAATAGTAGACAAAGCAATAGAAAGAAATACTGGAGCAAGAGGATTACGTTCAATAATTGAAGAAATTATGAGAGATGTAATGTATGATATTCCAAGTAATCCTAAAATAACAAAATGCATAATAACAAAAGAAACAGTTGAGAAAAAATCAACTCCAAAGATGGTAATAGATGAAAATAAAGTAGAAGATAAAAAAGCTAAAAAAAGAGTTGCATCAAATGTTAATTAAAATCCCCCTTACAGCTTATGTTGTAAGGACACAGGTAAAAACAATAGGAATTTTGAATTATTTTTCCTATTGTTTTTTTACATTTTCTATGATAAAATTACAAAAAATATAGAGCAGAATTTTGGAGGAAAAATCATTGGATAATAAAGAAGTAGAAAAACAAATGGAAATAATAAATCAAATAAAGAACAAAATAGCAAATCGTAATTATAAATATACAATAATAACAATGGGATGTCAGTTAAATGAAAACGATTCAGAAAAAATATCTGGTATGGTAGAAAATATGGGATATACAAGAACAGATAATGTTTCTGAATCAAATTTAATAATATTTAATACATGCTGTGTTAGAGAAAATGCAGAAGAAAGATTATTTGGAAAATTAGGAGAAATAAAAGCATATAAAGAGAAAAACAATGCAATTATAGCTATAGGTGGATGCATGATGCAAGAAAAAGTTATGCAAGATAAAATTAAAAATAGCTATAATTTTGTAGATATAGTATTTGGAACTCATACATTACACAAATTACCACAAGATATATATGAAATTTTAGATGGTCAAAAAAGAGTAAGAGATATACTAGATATAGATGGAGAAGTTTATGAGAATTTACCAATTAAAAGAGATGATAAACATTCTGCATCAGTTACTATTATGTACGGATGTAATAATTTCTGTACATATTGTATAGTTCCTTATGTTAGAGGAAGAGAAAGAAGTAGAAAACCTGAAAACATATTGCAAGAGATAGAAGGTTTAGCAAAAGAAGGATATAAAGAAGTCACACTTTTAGGACAGAACGTAAATTCTTACATGAGAAGTGAAAGAGAAAAAGGAGAGGCTACATCAGAGATAAAGTCTTTTGCGGAATTATTAAAAGCAGTAAATAAAATAGAAGGAATAGAGAGAATAAGATTTATATCTCCACATCCAAAAGATTTTACAGATGATGTTATACAAGCAATTAAAGAATGTGACAAAGTATGCAAAATAATACATTTACCACTTCAATCTGGAAGCTCAAATGTATTAAAAAGGATGAATAGAAAATATACAAAAGAACAATATTTAGAATTGGCAGAAAAAATAAAAAGAGAGATACCTAATGTTGAATTTTCAACAGATATAATAGTAGGATTTCCTGGTGAAACTGAAGAAGATTTTGAAGATACTCTAGATGTTGTAAGAAAAATTAATTATGAACAAATATTTATGTTTATATATTCTATAAGAGTTGGAACACCAGCTGAAAAAATGGAAGATCAAGTACCAGAAACGGTAAAACATGAAAGATTTGAAAGATTAAAAGAGTTATATGAAAGCAGAGTTGAAGAAAATAATCAAAAATACATAGATACAATTCAAAAAGTTATGGTTACAGGCTTTAGTAAAAATAATGGAAAAACTCTTACAGGAAGAACAGAAACAAATAAAACCGTTATTTTTGATGGAAGTGAAGATTTAATAGGAAAAATAATAGATATAAAAATAATATCTCAACATAAATGGTATTTAAAAGGATCAATTTTATAGAAAAGGAAGGGATAATATAAATGACAGAAGAAGTATCACCTATGATGCAAAACTATTTAAAAACAAAGGAAGAATATAAAGATTGCATATTGTTTTATAGGTTAGGGGATTTTTATGAAATGTTTTTTGATGATGCTATAACAGCATCTAGAGAATTAGAAATAACTTTAACTGGTAGAGCTTGCGGGTTAGAAGAGAAAGCTCCAATGTGTGGAGTACCTTTTCATGCAGTTGATATATATGTATCACGATTAGTAAATAAAGGGTATAAAGTTGCAATATGTGAACAATTAGAAGATCCAAAACAAGCAAAAGGAATAGTAAAAAGAGATGTTATAAGAGTTATAACACCAGGTACAGTTATAGAATCTAATATGTTAGAAGAAAAGAAAAACAATTATATAATGTCTATAATAAAAAAAGGAATATTTTTTGGACTTGCAGTATGTGATGTAAGTACAGGAGAATTTTATGCAACTCAAATAATGGGAAGCAATAATTTTGAGAAATTATTAGATGAAATAGCAAGATATACACCATCTGAACTTGTAATAAATCAACTTATGGGAGATTCAACAGAAGAAATAAATAAAATAAAAGATAGATTGCCTGTATATATAACAGTAAAAGAAGAAGAAACATTTTCAGAAAATGTGAATGATTTAAAAGAGAGATATAATATAGTAAATGAACATGGAGATGAAATTTCAGACTTATCAAACGAAATGCTTACTGTTTCAGCAATAAATGGATTGAGTTCTTATTTGAATGAAACTCAAAAAGTAAAGTTAAACCACATAAATAAAATTAGAATATATAAAATAACTAAATATATGTCTTTAGACATTAATGCTAGAAGAAGCTTAGAATTAACAGAAAGAATGAGAGATAAATCTAAAAAGGGAACTTTAATTTGGGTTCTTGATAGTACTTCAACTTCAATGGGAGGAAGACTTTTAAGAAGATGGATAAATGATCCACTTTTAGATGTAAATGATATTAATAGAAGATTAAATGCTGTAAAGGAACTTAAAGAGGACATAATGCTAAGAGGTGATTTAATAGAGTCACTTAGAAAAGTATATGATATAGAAAGACTAGCTGGAAAAATAGCATATGGGAATGTTAATGCAAGAGATATGATTTCATTAAAAAATTCTTTAAGTAGATTACCAGGTATAAAAGATATATTAAAAAATGCATCTTCTAATATGCTTAAAGATTTGGATGAAAAATTAGATACATTAGAAGATATGGCAAAATTGATAGAAGATTCAATTGTAGATGAACCACCAATCTCTGTAAAAGAAGGCGGGATAATAAAAACAGGATATGATTCACAAATAGATGAATATAGAAGAGCATCAACTGATGGAAAAACTTGGATTATTAATATAGAGACCAAAGAAAAAGAATTAACAGGTATAAAGAACTTAAAAGTTGGATATACTAAAGTATTTGGATATTATATTGAAATAACAAAATCATTTTTAAATCAGGTACCAGATAGATATATAAGAAAACAAACGCTTACAAATTGCGAAAGATTTGTAACAGAAGAATTAAAGGAAATAGAAGACAAAATATTAGGAGCAGAAGAAAAAATTGTAACATTGGAATATAATGAATTTGTAAAAATCAGAGATAAGCTTGCAAGTAATATTGAAAGACTTCAATTATCAGCAAATGTAGTTTCTACTATAGATGTTTTAACATCATTAGCTACAGTTGCAGACAATAATGAATATGTAATGCCAATAGTAGATAATTCTGGAGAAATAGATATAAAAGAAGGAAGGCATCCAGTAATAGAAAAAATGATACAAGCTGGAAGTTTTGTACAAAATGATACACATCTTAATAAGAATGAAGATAGAGTGGCAATAATTACAGGACCAAATATGGCTGGAAAATCAACATATATGAGGCAAGTAACTTTAATAACACTAATGGCACAAATAGGAAGCTTTGTACCAGCAAGTTATGCTAAGATAGGTGTAGTAGATAAGATATTTACAAGAGTTGGTGCATCAGATGATTTAAGTATGGGTCAAAGTACTTTCATGGTAGAAATGATGGAAGTAGCTAATATATTAAAAGAGGCAACGAGCAACAGTTTAGTAATATTAGATGAAATAGGAAGAGGAACATCAACATATGATGGATTATCTATTGCATGGGCAGTTGCTGAATACATTGCAAGCAAAGAAAAGATTGGGTGTAAAACATTGTTTGCAACACATTATCATGAATTGACACAATTGGAAGGAAAAGTAGATGGAATAAAAAATTATTCTGTTGCAGTAAAAGAAAAAGGTGAAGATGTAATTTTCTTAAGAAAAATTATAAGAGGCGGAACTGATGAAAGTTACGGAATTCATGTTGCAAAATTAGCTGGTGTTCCAAATAGTGTTGTTACAACTTCAACTAAAATATTAAAATCATTAGAAAGAAAAAGTGCATTAATAGAGAAAAAAGAAGAAAACAAAAAAGTAACAGATGGACAATTAGATATGTATAATTATAAATTAGCAGATATTGCTCAAGAATTAGACAAAGTAGATTTAAATGAATTAACTCCAATAAATGCATTAAACATATTAGTAAAAATGAAAGAAAAAATGCAATAGTAAGTAAATGAGTTTATATAATTAAAAAGAATAAAAAAAATAATTTTAGAAATTATAATATTATAGAATATAAGGAGATTTTTATGGCTGAGATAATAGTAGGTATAGTTTCTGGAATTATAAGTGGAACTGGAATGGGTGGAGGCACTATATTAATACTTGTACTTTCATTTTTTATGAATGTATCGCAACACAAGGCACAAGCAACCAATTTGGTATTTTTTATTCCAACTTCAATAGCGGCAATAATTGGAAATATAAATCAAAAATTAATTAATTGGAAAGTTCGGTATAAATATAGCAATATATGGAAGCATAGGAGCTGCTGTAGGTGCAAACATAGCAAGTAAAATGAATGCAAATCGGATTAAAAAAATATTTCGGCATTTTTTTACTATTTATAACAATTTATGAAATATATTCATATGTAAAATTGTATATATTTTCTCCTAAAAAGACATAATAAATTTATAATGTAAAAACAGGAGGTAAGATATGAAATTTATAAAAGGAATAATGTTAGGTTCAGCAATAACAGCAGGTGCAATGATGTTATATTCTGATGGAATAAATACAAATAAAAAGAAAATGATTAAAAAAAGCAAACAATTTGCTAAAAAAATAGGAATGATGTAATGAAAATGTTCTAAAGAGGACTGAAATTTTTGAAAGTTAGTAAAAATAGCTTTGAAAGATTTCAGTCCTTTATTGGTATATTAAAAAAATTAAATAAATTGCAACAAAATAAATTAAATTATCGTCTTATATTATATGAAAGGAGTAATCTTGGATGATAAAAATATTAATAAATAAGTGCAATGATTTGTATAGAAAAAAAGAAAAATTAAACGATGTTTCGTATGATATTTTTGAAAATGAGGATTACTTAAACAAAACAATTCAGGATGATTCTAATTTGGAATTTAATAGTTTAATGAATTTGCTAGATTATGATGAGAGAATTATAGTAATTTTATATTACATAGAAGGGTATAAAAGTAGAGAGATAGCTGAAATTTTAAAAATAAAACACAATACTGTAAGAAGTAAGTTGCATAGAGCAAAACTTAAATTAAGAGAATATGTGAAGGAGGAAAAATAATGAATAAAGTAGATAAAAAAATAAAATTGATTTTATCAAAAGAATTAGAAGTACCTAACAAATTTAGAGAAACCGTAAATTCGTGCATAGATAATTTGCCTGAACATAGAAGCAGAAAAGAGAAAAAATTTAATATTATAAAACTTATACAAATTGTTACAATTGGGATATTATCTATAGGTGTTACAGCATTTGCACATAGTGAAATACAGAAAATTGAAAAAAGTAAAATTAATCAAAATGTTTCAGAAGTAAATGATGAAATAAAAGTAGACACTTATTATGACAGCAATGGAATAGAAATGCATCAATATAATTTTAAGTATCCTCTTGATACGAATGATTGGGAAAGCTCAAATTTATATGAGTATTTAAAGATAACTACAATGAAAGAATATAATGAGTACAAGGAAAAATATGCTGATGTATTTGAACTTGAAAAAATGACAGAAGAAGATTTTGAAAATAATTACTTACTTGTTCTTATAATGGTGGAGAATTCTTATATATATGATGTAAGTAGTGATAATAATATTTTACATATAAATATTATAAGAAACTTTGAAAATGCAACAGAAGATATGGATAAAATAATTGTAGTATCATTAAAAATATCACGAGAATTAGATATGGAAAAAATAGAAATGAATGAATTTCCAGAAGAAAATGAATATAAAGCAAAGCCTTATATCAAAGATTTAGTAAAAAATGATTATTCAAAAGAAAGTGCGATTAAAGATGGAGCTATTGTAACAGATTTTAATAAAACAGATTACAAAAGTTATATAATTTCAAACAATAAAGAAAAATTAGATGAATTTATAGAAAAAACTAAGAATGGGATTGAATCACAAATTAGGCTAATAGAATACCAAACAGGTTTCACAAGATTTTGTGATTTAAAATATGAAAATGGAATGTATAAAGCATATATTTATATAAAACCATTAGAAAATGAGAATTTTAAAACTTCTGTTAAAGCTAGTTATGAATTTATAAGAGGAAAAGAAATAAAAATTAATTATTCAGATGAGATAAAATCATACACATATTTTATTATAGAAAATACAAATTTACATTATGGAGATATAGAATTGCCAATGACTGAAAATAGAATTATTTTTGAGTATAATATTGAATAAAATCCTTATAGTTATTGGAAATTTTTATATAACATATAAAATGAGTCACATTAAAGTGACTCATTTTGACTTTTAAATAAGTTACATATCGCAAGTATCTTCTTCAGAACGTGTTTCTCCACATGGTGGCTCGAAACAGTGTCCTAAATCAATACCTTTTAAACATTTTCCTTCATGTTTACATTTTGTACATATTTTAACATGCTTTACGTCGTCTACCCAAACTTGAACTTCATATTTTTTATCAGGGCAAAGAGGTCCAAATACGAATTGACCATCTTTATCTGTAAAAGTATGAGAGACAGGCTTTCTTTCTTCTTTTCCAAATTCTCTACAAACTTCAATTAGTTTAACTACAGCATCTTTTACAGGCTCTTTATAACAATTTCTTATAACTCCGTATATAACGTTACGGTTATCTTCTGGTAAAGTTATATCTAAGTCAAATTGCTTTCCACTAGCTATAACTCCATCAACATCAATCATATCTTTCTTTTCAAAATCCATTAAAATCATTCCTTTTTTTATTTCAGCAATTGCTTTAATATATAGTATGAAAAAATAAAAAAATAGTGAGAAAATTTAATAAAAATGTAATATTAAGTTGTTGACTTTTAAAATATAAGAATGATATACTAATTGTGTAATTTATTAGAAAATTATCTAGAAAAACTTACAAAAAAGTAATATTAAAGAACAAAAGAAAGGCGGGATAAAATGAAAAGCAAAGTAATGTTAAATAAAAAAATAGTTATATATATAATTATTTTTGTATCGACATTATTTATATTAGGATGTGGAAATACAGCCAATGCTGCGCATGTTAGTGAAAACATAGATGAAATTGATGAAACAAAATATCCAGGGTATAAAGAAACAATAAATTCATTGAAATCACAACATCCAACATGGAATTTTAAGTTTTATTATACAGACTTAGATTGGGAAGAAGTTATTACTAACGAATATCAAGGTCATGGTAGATCACCAAAAAACTTATCACCAGCTAACAATATTTATTATGAAGGCGAATGGATATGTCCATATTGTAAAGATACAACATATGATAGTGGAAATTGGTATTGTGCTTCAGAAGCTGCAATAAAATATATGATGGATCCAAGAGGTTCAATAAATAGTTCAGATATATTTCAATTTCAAGATTTATCTTCTCCAAATGTAGTAAGAGAAAATGTTGCAAAAATGGTAGAAGGTACTTTTTTAGATGAAAAAAATTGTATAGATGCAATAGTAACTGTAAGTAAACAATATAATATAAATGGTTATTATCTTGTAGCAAGAATGTTGCAAGAACAAGGTAGAAACGGTTCGGTTTTAAGCCTAGGAAATGGATATAATGGAAATTATGTTGGAGTATATAATTTATTTAATATTGGAGCATATGGAAGCGGAACAAGTAATGTTATAATGAATGGTTTAGAATATGCCGATAAGCGTGGTTGGTATTCTAAAGCTGATTCAATAATTGGTGGAGCTGAAATTGTTGCAAAAGAATACATAGCGATAGGACAAAATACATTATATTTTCAAAAATTTAATGTTGTAACAAGTAACCTTTATAATCACCAATATATGCAAAATATATTAGCTGCTCAAAGAGAGGGTTCTACTTTGAGAACAACATATGAAGAAATAGATCCTGAACTTTCAAGCACATATACTTTTTTAATACCAATTTATGAAAATATGCCTGAGCAAGTTTCATTAAGACCTTCAACAGTTACAAATCTAACAGAAGATGTTGAAGAAGCTATTGTTAATGCAATAGGCGGATTAAAAATAAAGGAGGCTCCAGGAGTTGCTTCAAGACAAATTTCAGCAGTTGAAGAAGGAGCAACGGTAAAAATTATATTAAGAGCTCAAGAAAAAGTAGATGGATATTATTGGGATAAGATATTAACTAAATCAGGTTATTATGGATATGCTGCAAGAGGAGCTGCAGATGGAAGTAAATTATATCTAGTTGTTGAAAAAGACAACAACAACAATAATGATAATAATAATGACAATAATAATGATGATGGCAAAACAGAGAAACCTGTGGAAAAAATTGAGCTAACAACTACAGAAATAAAATGTTCACCAGATGTATCACTAGATGCTATAAAAAATCAATATAAAAATGTAGAATATACGGCAGAAAAAATTGCTACAGGAGAAATTATAAAAATTGATGGTAAAGAGTATACAGTTGTAAAAAAAGGCGATTCAAATGGAGATGGAGAAGTAGATATTTTAGATGTTGTAGTAGTTTTAAATTATTTAAAAGGAAAAACAAGTTTTGAAAAAGATTGTTTTATAGAAGCTAGTAAAGTAGCATCACAAGATGAAGAAATATCAATATTAGATGTTGTAAAATTATTAAATTATTTAAAAGGAAAAACTGAAATATAATTAGTTGAAAGGAATAAAAAAGATGAAAAGTAAAATACTAAAAGCAAGTGTAATATTAACATTAATTATTACATTATGTGTTAATTTTAATTTCGTATTAGCAGTAGATGATAACACTACAGGTGATGGAAGTTCATCAACAACTCCAGTAAGTACACCAGATAGTACACCTGTAAGCACACCAAAACCAACTGTAGAAAGTACGCCAGTTCCAACGGCAGAACCAACACCAACGCCAACGTCAAAGCCTACAGTTGAGCCAACGGCAGAACCAACAGAAGAACCAACTCCTACAGAAGAAGAGCCAACTGAAACTGATGCACCAACACCAACAGCAACAGCAACTTCAAAACCTACTCAAACTCCAAAGCCAACATCAACAGCTACACCAACAGCTAAACCAGTAGAAGACACTCCAGAGCCAACTGCTACAGAAAACCCTAACAAAACTACTAGTACAGGTAATGTTGTTTTAAATACTGTTGTTAAAAGTGTTACAACAAAAGAGGATTTTACAGGAAAAGGAGTATCATCAATAAGTGTAAAAAGTATAAATTCTCAAGACGAAAAGAAAGATATTGAATTAACTCCCAAATTTGATGTTAATACATATAACTATAAATGTAGAGTAGATTTAGATGTTGAAAAAATAGAAATAGACATAGAACTTATTGATGAAAGCTGGTCTTCAGAAATTATTGGGAATGGAAAAATAGTTGAAGGTGAAAATATAATAACTATAATATCAAGTAATGATGATAAAACAGAAAATGTTATATATCAAATAAACGTTACTAAAGCTAATGAGGTTACAAATAATGCTATTACTACTAAGGAAAATGAAAATGGAGAATCTAAAAGAAGTGCTAACAAAGATATTATTTTAATAGTATGTATAATAGTAATTATAGTATCAATATTAATCATAATTATTACAAAATATTTAAGTTATAAAAAAGAAAATAAATTTAGGAGGGAAGATAAAGATGAAATGTAAAAAATGTGGAGAAGAAATAACAGAAGGAACATTATGCGAAAAATGTAAAAAATCAAAAAATACAAAAATTATAGAAATCTCTGTAATAGTTGTATTATTGCTTGCTGTGTTAGGAATTGTTGGATGGAAAGTATTAAGAGATAGAAATACAGAACATAGTAACACAGGTGCAAACTTATATAATTATGGATACGCAGTAGAAGATAATAATTATATATTTTATGCAATACCAGATAAAAACGCAGAATATATGGATATATATAGAATGAAAAAAGATGGTACTAACAATGAATTAATCTGTGACAAAGACTGGAATGTAGCTTCATTAAATTTAGTTGGAGATTGGTTATATTTCATAGGATATGAAAAAGAGAGCGATGAATCAACAAGTAGTGAAACTACAGTAGCTAAAATATACAAAATGAGAACTAACGGAAAAGATATAAAAGAATTAACAAGTGATGTTACAACACAATCTTATCAAATTACAGTAATTAAAAATGAAATATATTATATTAATGATGAATATCAAATTTGTAAAATAAGCACAAATGGTGGAGAAAGCTCATTAGTTTCAGAAGATAAAAATGGATTTGTAACAATAGATAATGGCTGGATTTATTATGCAGATTATGATACAGATAATTATGTAATGAAAAAAATGAAATTAGATGGCTCAGAAAAAACAGAAATAACTGGAGAAGTAATGTATGATATAAATATAGTAAAAAATGATATATATTATGCTAACTCAGAAGGATTATTCTGTAAGGTTTCAGTAAACGGTGGAGAGGTTACTAAATTATCTGAAAATGCTGTATATAATTTAAATGTAAGCGATAATTATGCTTATTATATGAGATATGAAAATCCAGATTCAGAAGATTATGTTGTAGGATTATATAGAGTTAAACTTGATGGAACAGGAGAAGAGAAAATAAAAACATTTAAAAATTATTCTTCTTTCTTAAATGTTGTGGGAGATTGGATTATGTATTCAGATAACGATGAGCAATATGGATATATGGCTATGGTAAAAAAAGACGGCTCAGAAGACAAAAATATATATACATTTGATTTTGGAACTATAGAAGATGATTCAACAACAACTGAACCAACTGAGACTCAAGAACCAACAGAAACACCAGTACCAGAAGAAGTAAATGAATAAAATAGATATAAGAAAACCGCTAAAATATTTAGCGGTTTTTTTGTGTATATTGGTGCTCCCAGGCAGAATCGAACTGCCGACCTACAGGTTACGAATCTGTTGCTCTACCAACTGAGCTATAGAAGCAAATTCATATGTATTATATAGTGTTAATAAAAAAAATTCAATAGATATTATTAAAATATTGATTTTTACAAATTATAATGATATAAATAAATTATTGTAAAATAAAGTGTATAATGTAATACAATATAAAAATAATATTAAATTGGAGGAATTATGGGATTTTTCGATAAATTAAAACAAGGACTTGGTAAAACTAAGAGTTCAATAAATGAAAAAATTAACAACGTGTTTAGTGTGTTTAGAAAGGTAGATGAAGAACTTTTAGATGAATTAGAAGAAGTCCTTATAATGTCAGACATAGGAGTAGAAACATCTGTGAAAATAATAGACAATTTAAGAGAAAGAATAAAAAAAGAAAAAATAGAAGATGAAGAAAACGTAAAAAAAGCATTAAGAGATGAAATGAAAAAAATATTAGATTCACAAGACATATCATTAAATTTAAATACAAAACCTTCTGTAATACTAGTAGTTGGTGTTAATGGAGTGGGAAAAACAACATCAATAGGAAAAATTGCAAATAGATTAAAAAAAGACGGAAAAAAAGTAGTTTTAGCAGCAGCAGATACATTTAGAGCAGCAGCTGTTGAACAATTAGAAATATGGGCAAATAGATCAGGATGTACTATTGTAAAAAAAGGTGAAAATGCCGATCCTGCTTCTGTAGTTTTTGATGCAATAAAGAAAACAAAAGAAGAAAATGCTGATGTTTTAATATGTGATACAGCTGGAAGATTACACAATAAAAAATATTTAATGGATGAACTTGAAAAAATAAAGAAAGTTATAGAAAGAGAACTTCCAGATGCTGATAAAGAAGTTCTATTAGTAATAGATGGAACTACTGGACAAAATGCAATTTCTCAAGTAAAAGCTTTCAAAGAAACAACAGACTTAACTGGATTAGTTCTTACTAAACTAGATGGTACTGCAAAAGGTGGAGTAGTTATTGGAATAGTAGATGAAAACAAAATACCAGTTAAATTTATTGGTGTTGGAGAACAAATAGATGATATGGAAGTATTTAATTCAGATGAATTTCTACAATCAATAATATAAATATTGTATTATTTGAAAAAGTAGTGTAAAATGAATAAGATATGAACATAATAAATATTGGAGGAAACTAATGAGATTATTAGAGGATAAAGATAAAGAAGAGTATACAGAATTTTTAACAAATCATGATAGATGTAATTTTCAACAATCATTGGAATGGGCTAAAGTAAAAGATAATTGGAAAAGTGAAGTTATACTTTCAGAAAATGCAGATGGAAAAATTAATGGTGCTTTACAAGTATTAATTAGAAAAATACCTATATTTGGAAATTTGATGTATTCTGCTAGAGGTCCAATTTGTGATATTCACAATGGTGATGTTTTAAAACAATTAACAGAGGGAGCAAAATTACTTGCAAAAAAATATAATAGTTTTGTACTTATGGTAGAACCAGATATTAAAACTGATGATATGGAATTTAGAGATATAATTGTTAAAAATGGATTTGAAATAAAAGATGATGCAAAAGATTTCAAAGACGAAATTCAACCAAGATTTGTATTTAGATTAGATATTAAAGGTAAAACTGAAGAAGAAGTATTTAATAACTTCCATTCAAAAACAAGATATAATATACGTTTAGCAAGTAAAAAAGGTGTAGTTGTAAAAGAAGGTACTAGAGAAGATTTAAAAGATTTCCATAATATAATGGTTGAAACAGGTAAAAGAGATGATTTTATTATAAGACCATTAGAGTATTTTGAAAAAATGTATGATGAGCTAGCACCTAAACATATGAAGGTATTAATGGCGTATCATGATGGTAAACCAATAGCGGGAATTATACCAATTATGTATGGAAAGAAAGTATGGTATTTGTATGGCGCAAGTAGCAACAAAGATAGAAATTTAATGCCTAATTATTTATTACAATGGACAATGATACAAGAGGCAATAAAAAATAATTGTGATATGTATGATTTTAGAGGAGTATCTGGAGTGGTAGATGAAAATCATCCACAATACGGATTATATAGATTCAAAAAAGGATTTGGAGCTGATTTTACAGAATTTATAGGAGAAGTTTATTTACCATTTAAACCACTTACATATAAATTGTATAAAATATCAGAAAAAATATTTAAAACATTGAGAGATATTAGAATGAAAAAATTTACAAAATAATTAGGTGGTAGTTTTGAAAAATTTAGAAATAAATAAAGAAGATTTAAAAAGTAATATTCAAATAATAAAAGAAATAAATAATAAAACTGTAGATGATAATGGAAATCCACCAGCTATTATAGCTGTTGTTAAAGGTAATGGCATGGGATTAGGATTAGTTGAATTTACTCAATTTTTAATAGAGAATGGAATTGATTATTTTGCTGTTGCAACAATAGAAGAAGCATTAGAATTACGTAATGCTAAAATTGAAAATAAAATTTTAATGTTATCATCTACCTCAATAACTGAAGAAATAGAAAAACTTGTAGAAAATGATATTATTTTAACAATAGGTTCCAAAGAATCTGCTGAAAAAATAAATGAAATAGCCGAAAAGTTAAATAAAAAAGTAAATGTACATTTAAAAATAGATACAGGCTTTGGAAGATATGGTTTTATATATACAAAACCATATGAAATCATAGAAACTTTAAAAAAACTAGAATATATACAAATAGAGGGAACATTCACACATTTTTCAAAAAGTTATGACGAAAAATGGACAAACATACAATTTAACAGATTTTTAGATGTTGTAGCAGAATTAAAGAAAAATGAAATAAATCCAGGAATATTGCATGTTTGTAATTCAACAGCTTTCTTAAATTATGAAAATATGCATTTGAATGCAGTAAGACTTGGTTCAGTTTTTCAAGGTAGAGTATTATCAAAAGAAAAATTTGGACTTAAAAAAATTGGAATATTTAAATCAAATGTTGTTGAAATTAAAGATTTACCAGCAGGGTTTAATATAAGCTACTCAAATATGTATAAAACAAAAAAAGAAACAAAAATAGCTGTAATACCAGTTGGAAATATGGACGGATATAATGTAATAAGAGCACAAGATAGTTTTTCTTTCAAAGATAAAATAATATCTATACTTGTAGAATGTAAAAATCTATTTAGAGATAAAAGATTATATGTTTATATAAATAATAAAAAGTATTATGTATTGGGAAAAGTAGGAATGTACCATATAACAGTAGATATAACTAATAGTGATGTAAAAATAGGCGATGAGGTAACTTTAGAAATTCCACCAATTCTTACTAGTGCAAAAGTTAGAAGGGAGTATATATAAATGGAAAGTAAAAAAATAAATTTCTTTTCAAGAATAAAAAAAGCTGTAATTAAATTTGATGATTATGAATTTTTTATTAATGAAAAAGCAAAAGAAGCTATTTTTTATGTATTAAAATTGGTTCTAATAATATCAATAATTGTTAGCATAGCAGTTACTTATAAAGTTGTAAATCAAATAGAAAGTATATACAATAATATTTTAAATAATATTCCAGATTTTGAGTTTTCAGAAGCTAGTTTAACTTCAACTCAAACACTTGAAAAAGTAAATAATGATGAAGACTTTTATTTCCTTATAGATACAAATGAAATAAGTGAAGAAGCAAAAACAGAATATAAAAATAAATTAGATGAACATATAATGGGAATTGTATTACTTAAAGATAAAGTAATATATAAAATAAATGGAATTTCAGATATGCCATATGAAGATGCTATCAAATCATATGGGTTTGATAAATCTAATGTAAGTTTTAATAAAGAGCAAGCAGAAAAATATATAAATGAAAATGTTAAAGGATTTAATTTATATTCAGGAATATTTACTGTTATGTTTACATCTTTCTTTTTAGTAACAATAATATCAGTAATATCAGATGTAATTTTACTTACAATATTAGCAATGATTACATCAAGAATTGCTAAATTAAAATTAAGTTTCACATCTTCAATGATTGTTGGAATATATTCTATAACACTTCCATTAATATTACTTGGTTTATACGATATAGCATCAACACTTACAACATTTAATATAGAATTCTTTGATATTATTTACAGAGCAATAGGATATATATATGTAATTGCTGCAATATTAATAATGAAATCAAATTTAATCAAACAAAACGTTGAAATCAGTAAAATTGTTGAAGTACAAGAAGAAGTAAGAAAAGAGATTGAGGAAAATAAAGATAATAATTCAGATGATGAAGAAAAGAACGATAAAAAAGATAATGAAAAAGATGGTAATGAAGACACAGGAATAGATATAAACGATAATGAACCAGACGGTTCTGAAATATAAACATTCTTGCAAAATGAAATAGAGGAGGTAAATATGAAAAAGAACGACAAGAAAAAAAATAAGGAATTATTATTCTTAGGAATTGCATTACTTGTATTAGTGGTTATAGCAGGAGGAATATTTGCATACTTTATGCTAAATAATAACAATGAAGAAAAAGAATTAGCATATACAGACTTAATAACATATATAAATGAAGGAAAAGTAGAAAAAATTGAAATGACTGTTGGTAGTACTTCTATGAAGGTAAAACTAAAAGATGAGGAAAAAGAGAAAACTACTATTGTTCCAAGTACACAAGCTTTTATGGAACTTATAAATGAAAAAACACAATCAGGAAATGAAATAAAATTGATTCAAAATAAAGAAAATATATTTATAACAATAGGTTCAACATTATTTTCAATATTTCCAACATTAATTCTAGTTGTTTTAATGTTTATGATAATACAAATGCAAGGACTTGGAGATAAAGGAAAAGTTTATGGAACTGAAGAAGGACAAAAAACAGATGTTAGATTTGAAGATGTAGCAGGTCTAGATGAAGAAAAAGGAGAATTAATAGAAATAGTAGATTTCTTAAAGAAACCAGATAAATTTATCGAAATGGGAGCAAGAATTCCAAAAGGTATTTTATTATATGGAAAGCCAGGAACAGGAAAAACTTTAATTGCTAAAGCAATAGCAGGAGAAGCAGGAGTTCCATTTATATCAATGAGTGGTTCTGAATTTATAGAGATGTTTGCTGGACTTGGAGCTTCAAGAGTAAGAAAACTATTTGAAAAAGCCAAAAAAATTGCACCATGTATTGTATTTATTGATGAAATTGATGCAATAGGTTCAAGAAGAACAAGTAATAGTGGAGCAGAAACAGAAAATAATCAAACATTAAATCAATTATTAGTTGAAATGGATGGATTTGAGAGTAATGAAACAATTATAGTTCTTGCTGCAACAAATAGACCAGAGATGTTAGATAAAGCTTTATTAAGACCAGGAAGATTTGATAGACAAATAACAATTCCAGCTCCAGATTTTAACGGAAGAGTAGAAATATTAAAATTACATTCAAAAGATAAAAAATTCTCAGATAATGTAAATTTAAAAGATATAGCAGGAGATACAGCAGGATTTACAGGTGCAGAACTTGCAAATGTTTTAAATGAATCTGCAATAATTGCAACAAGAAATAATCATGATGCAATAGAAAAATCAGATATAGAATATGCAATAAAGAAAATAACAGTAGGATTAGAAAAACATAACAGAGTAGTTTCTCAAAAAGACAAAAAATTAACAGCTTATCATGAAGCAGGACATGCAGTTGTTAGTAAATTCTTAGAAACACAAAAAGATGTTAAAGAAATATCAATTATTCCAAGAGGTCTTGCTGGCGGATATACAATGTATAAAACAACAGAAGATAAGTTTTATGTATCTAAAACAGAACTAGAAGAAAAAATGATTGCATTAATGGGAGGAAGAGCTGCTGAAAAATTAGCATTAGATGATATTTCAACTGGAGCAAGTAATGATTTAGAAGTGGCAACAGGAATTGCAAGAGATATGATAACAACATATGGAATGAGTGAAACATTAGGACCAATTTCTTTAAAAGTTGATAGCCCAGAAGAATTACAATTATTTGGTGAAAATGTTATAGATGAAGTTGGAGTTCAAGTAAAATCTTTAATAGATACAGCATATGTTTCAGCACAAAAAATATTATTAGCACATATGGATATTTTAAAAATAGTAGCAGAAACATTATTAGAAAAAGAAATTATTTCAGGAGAAGAATTCGATAGAATAATAGAAGAACAAAAATAATAGTCATAAAATAAAAAAAGATGAATATAAATTTTTATAAGGAATATTTTGGAGGAGATTAATTTTGAAAAAAAATGTACTTATAATATTTATATCATTTTTTTTATGCTCATGTATTATTCAAAATACAGTATTTGCAATAGATAGTGATGCAACAAATACTATATTGGAATCACAAAAGGATTCTTTGGGAATATCTGATTTTATAAATGAAGCAGAGGTTTATACAAATGATTCATTCTATAATATAAGTTTAAGTAATGTTTTAAATGAAGCTCTAACGGGAAAGATAGAAAAAAAAGGAATTATAAGCAGTATAAATAGAATGCTAGGAACTGAAATAAGAGATTGTTTGAATTCATTTGCTACAATATTAGTTATAGTTATAATTCATAGTGTATTTAAAAGTATATGCGAAAATTTAGGAAATAATTCTACTGGAAAAATAGCATATTATATTCAGTACATATTAATTCTTACAATAATAATAAACAATTTTTCTGAAATAGTAGTTGATACTAAATCTGCAATAGATAATTTAGTTGGAATGATGAACTCATTAGTTCCGTTATTTATAACTCTTATGCTAACAACAGGAAGTATAGTCTCTGCAAATATTGTACAACCTACATTGTTGTTTGCAATAGCATTTGTCGGAAATTTTATATCAACATTTATAATTCCTCTTTTATTAATAGGGACAAGCTTATCTGTTGTTTCAAATTTATCTGATGAAATAAAGATAGATAAATTATCTAAATATTTTAAATCAAGTATTATTTGGATTTTAGGAATATTACTTACTATTTTTGTTTGCTTGCTATCGATCGAAGGTACTTTGAGTAGTGGAGTAGATGGATTGACAGCTAAAACAGCTAAAGCTGCGGTATCTAGCTTTATACCTGTTGTAGGAAAAGTATTAGGAGATGCTGTAGATACAGTTATAGGGTGTGCTTCCATACTTAAAAATGCAGTAGGAGTATTAGGAATAATTATAATAATAGGAATTGTTGCTAAGCCAATTATAAAGTTATCTTTGTTGTGTATTATATATTATTTAGCATCTGCACTTTGTGAAATTATAGCAGATAAGAAAATAGTGAAATTATTAGAGCAAATTGGAGATACATTTAAAATATTATTAGCAATACTTTTTTCCGTTTCTCTATTATTTATAGTTGGTATAACTTTGGTAATAAAAATAACTAATAGTGGTTTAATGTATAGATAAATATAATTTAGCCTCCAGTTTATATAAAAAAAGTATTGAAATTTATACAATTTTGATATAATATATGAAATAAAGTAAAAAAGCAGTATGTATGTAGAAATATATTAAGGAGGATTTTTGTATGAAAAATGTACTAAGTTGTGATCAATATACAAGAGAAAGTTTGGAGAAAGTTTTAGTGTTAGCAGAAAAAATAAAAAATAACCCAAAAGCTTTTTCTAAAGTATTAGATGGAAAAATAGTAGCAGTTATGTTTTTTGAACCAAGTACAAGAACTAGAATGTCATTTGAATCTGCTATTCAAAGATTGGGAGCTAAAATGATTGTTACAGAGAATGCAATGTCTAACTCTTCAACAACAAAAGGCGAAACTTTAGAAGATACTATTAGAGTAATAGAAGGTTATGCAGATGCAATTGTTATGAGACATAAAGAAAATGATGCAGCAGAAAGAGCTGCTAAAGTTTCTAAACTTCCAATATTAAATGCTGGAAGTGGTTCAGGAGAACATCCAACACAAGCTATGCTTGATATGTTCACAATAAAAGAAAAACATGGAAAAATAGATGGAATAAAAGTTGCAGTATTAGGAGATTTAAAATATGGTAGAACAATCCATTCTTTGATTAAACTTTTATCATTATATAAAGATGTTACAATATATGGTTTAAGTAAGAAAGAATTTGCATTACCAGAAGAATATGTAGAATTTTTAAAAGAAAAAGGTACAAAATATGTAGTATGCAATAGCTTTGATGAAATACCATCAGAAGTACAAGTTTTATATCATACAAGAATACAATCAGAAAGATTTGAAGGAGATTTTGGAAAAGAAGAATTTATAGTAAACAAAGAAGTTTTAAATAAATTTAGTAAAGACACAATATTATTACATCCATTACCAAGAGTAAATGAAATAAGTACAGATGTTGATGATGATGATAGAGCAATGTTCTTTAAACAAGCACATAATGGAGTTTGGACAAGAATGGCTTTATTAATACAAGCTTTTGGAATTGAATAATAAAAAATATAGGGGGAAGACATGAATTTTATAGAAACTGTAAAAAGTAGAGCAAAGCAAAGTATAAAAACTATAGTATTGCCAGAAACAAACGATATACGTACTTTAACAGCCGCAAGTATAGTAGTAAAAGAAAAATTTGCAAATGTTATTTTAATAGGAAATGTAGATAATATTCAAAATTTAGCAAAAGAAAACAATTTAGATATAACAGGAGTTAAAATTATAGATCCACAAACTTCAGATAAAAAAGAAGAATATTCAAATGCATTATATGAATTAAGAAAAAATAAAGGAATGACAATTGAGGATGCAAAGAATAAAATATTAGATAACGTTTATTTTGGAATGATGATGGTTAAACTTGGAGAAGCTGATGGATTAGTTTCAGGAGCAGCACATTCAACAGCAGATACTTTAAGACCTGCTTTGCAAATATTAAAAACAGCACCAGATACAAAACTTGTTTCTGCATTCTTTGTTATGGTTGTTCCAAATTCAGAATATGGTGAAGATGGAGTATTTGTTTTTGGAGATTGTGGTTTAAATCCTAATCCAAATGCAGATGAATTATCTGAAATAGCAATATCATCAGCAGAAAGTTTTAGAACTTTAGTTCAAAAAGAACCAAAAATTGGAATGCTTTCATATTCTACTTTTGGAAGTGCAAAATCTGAGCTTGTAGACAAAGTAGTTGAAGCAACAAAATTACTTAAAGAAAAAAGACCAGATATATTATCTGAAGGAGAATTACAACTAGATGCAGCAATAGTTCCAAGTATAGCAAAAAGCAAAGCACCAAATAGTGATGTAGCAGGAAATTGCAATACATTAATATTCCCAGATTTAAATGCAGGAAATATAGGTTACAAATTAGTTCAAAGATTAGCAAAAGCAGAAGCATATGGACCATTATGCCAAGGAATTGCTAAGCCAGTTAACGATTTATCAAGAGGTTGTACAAGTGAAGATATAGTAGGAGTAATTGCTATAACAGCAGTACAAGCACAAAATAATAAATAAATTTTAGGAGGATAAAAATGAAAATATTAGTTATAAATTGTGGAAGTTCATCTTTAAAATATCAATTAATAGATATGGAAAACGAAAATGTAATGGCAAAAGGTAATTTTGAAAGAATAGGAGAACAAGAATCTTTTTTAACACATAAAGTAAATGGGGAAAAATATGTAATAAAAGAACATGTAAAAAATCATGAAGAGGCTATAAAAATAGTATTAGAACAATTTGTAAATAGTGAATATGGAGTTATCAAATCATTAGAAGAAATTGATGCAATAGGTCATAGAATTGTACATGGTGGAGAGATATTTGATAAATCTGTTGCAATAACAGAAGATGTTATTAATAAAATAGATCAATGTTCAGCTTTAGCTCCATTACATAATCCGGCAGCAATATTAGGAATAAGAGCATGTCAAAAAGCTATGCCTGGAGTTCCTATGGCAGCTGTATTTGATACAGCATTTCATCAAACAATGCCAAAAGAAAATTATATTTATCCAATACCATATGAATATTATGAAAAATATAGAATAAGAAAATATGGTGCACATGGTACTTCACATCAATATGTTGCAAAAATAGCTGCAGAACTTGAAAACAAACCAATAGAAGAATTAAAAATAGTAACATGTCACTTAGGTCAAGGAGCTAGTATTACAGCTGTTGATGGTGGAAAATCTATAGATACTTCAATGGGATTATCTCCTTTAGGTGGTATACCAATGGTAACAAGATCAGGAGATTTAGATCCATCAGTTGTTACAGACATAATGGAAAAAGAAGGATTATCAGCAAAAGAAATGAATACTTTATTAAATAAAAAATCAGGTTTATATGGAATAACTGGTTTAAATCCAGACTTTAGAGAGATAGAGCTTGCTTCATATGATGAAAATATGCCAAAAGCTAAAATAGCTATTGAATTATTTACTAAAACAATAGCTCAATTCATAGCAAAATATGCTGTTTCAATGAAAGGATTAGACGTTGTTGTATTTACTGGTGGAATAGGTGAAAATCAAATTAACATCAGAAAGAAAATATGCGAAGATTTAGAATTTATGGGATTAAGAATAGATATAGAGAAAAATGATGTTAAAGGCGAAGAAAGATTAATAACAAAAGAAGATTCAAAAATTAGAGCATATATAATCCCTACAAATGAAGAGCTAGTTATTGCAAGAGATACCAAGAATTTAATATAAAGCTATTGACAAATAAAGAAAAAAAAGGTATACTTTTATAGTAACTTTGATAAATAATAAAAAATCATATATTTATAAATACAAAACAAGGAGGGAATAAAAATGGCACAACCAAAAAGAAGATGGTCAAAAGCTAGAACAGGCTTAAAAAGATCAACATGGAAATTAGAAAACCAAAATTTAGCTACTTGTTCACATTGTCATGAACCAGTATTACAACACAGAGTTTGTCCAAACTGCGGATACTATAATGGAAAAGAAGTAGTAAAAAAAGAAGCATAAAATAACGTCCTCGGACGTTTTTTTTATATAATAGGAAAATCATACAATTTTCCTATTATATAAATACTTTGTACAGAAATTTGTTATATGCAAATTTCACACACGAACAATTAAACGTGGGCTAAATTCTACAAATTTAAATATAGGTGAAATATGAAATTAGAAAAGAAAAGATATTCTTATATAATAATTGCGGTAATAAGTATTATAATGTGTTTGGGATTTAAGGACTATGATATAACACTTGCAGATGATGGATTTGTTCATTATTTAAGAGTAATTGGAACTGTAGAGTCTTTAAATGAAGGAATAATTCCACCACTTATTAGTCAATATTTTGTAAATAATTTAGGATATGGTATAAATCTATTTTATAATCCAATTGTAACTTATATACCTACTTTTTTAAAGATGTTATTGCCATTTTCATATTCTTACATATTAAAATTCTTTACATGTTTAACAGTATTTTTATCTGGTATATTTATGTTTGAATTTTGCAGAAATATTTTTAAAAATAATAATATAGCAATAATTTCAGCAGTTTTGTATATAACAGCACCATATAGATTAACAGATATTTATATAAGATTTGCAATGGGGGAATTTACAGCATTTGTTTTTATTCCAATTTTATTATTAGGACTATATAATTTATTTTACGAAAATACAGAAAAAAGTTATTATATAACAATAGGTGCAGTAGGATTAATTCTTACACATACAATAACTTTATATTATATGTGTTTTTTTAGTATATTATTTGTAATATTAAATATAAAGAAATTAAAAAATATAAAAATAATAAAAAAAATACTAATAAACATAGCTTTTATTGTAACAATTAGTGCATTTTTCTTAGTTCCACTTTTAGAATGTAAAATGTTTGCTAATTATGCAATATTTGATGAAAATATAATGCAAACTAATGCAGAATGGGTAAAAGGAAAAACTATTCCTTTATCAGAAATATTTTTAAACAATGCTAAAACAGACGAAGATTTAAATGTGTTATTTAGAATAGGAACACCATGTTTAGTATTTATTTTAATAGGAGTACTAATTTTCAAAAAAATAGATAATAAATATAAAAAATATTATATAATAAATATGGTATTTTCATTATTATGTATATTTATGGCAAGTGAATATTTTCCTTGGGACAAGCTTCCAAATATATTATGCAAAATACAGTATCCATGGAGAATGATAGGTTTTTTAACAGTATTTTTATCTATAGTGTGTTCAATAAACTTTTGTACATTTTTAGATATTTGTACAGTTAATAAACCAAAGGCTAAAATGATATTTTTATGTATAATGATATGTTTAATAACAGCAAGTGGCATTGTAGATATATTGCCATATTTACAAGGTATGAGTGATAAAGAAAACAATAACGATATAAAATATGAAGAGTATATATTAAGTAATTTATCTATAGAACCAATGCAAATAAATAGGGAATATCTTCCTACAAAAGCACTTATGAATTTAAACTACATATCAAATAGAGATGAAAATGTAAAAATCATGAATGGAAATGCTAATATTAAAAACACAAAAAAAGAAAATTTAAATTATAGTTTTGAATATTCAAATGCAGAGAAAGATACAATAGTTGAATTACCATATTTGTATTATCCATATTATAATGTTAAAATAAATAATGAAAAAGTAGATATTATTGAATCAAGTAATGGATTAATATCGTTAAAATTAAATGGTGAAGGAACTGTTACTTTAAAATATAGTTTAACTATATTTTCAAAAATAGCATATATAATTTCAATAATAAGTTTAATAATATTTATAATATATGTTATAAAGAAAAAAGAAAATATAAAGCTTATAGAAGAAAGAGAAAATTAAAAGGAGGTAGAAAATGCCAAAACCAGTTGTTGCAATAATAGGAAAACCAAATGTAGGAAAATCTAGCTTTTTTAACTATATAGTTGGAAAAAGAATATCAATAGTAGAAGATACACCAGGGGTTACAAGAGATAGAGTATATGCAGATGCAGTATGGAGAGGAAGAACCTTTTCATTAGTAGATACAGGAGGTATAGAGCCTGAATCAGAAGATGTAATAATAGCGCAAATGAGAGAGCAAGCCAATATTGCTATTAATATAGCAGATGTTATTATATTTATAACAGACCTAAAACAAGGTGTTACTAGTAGTGATGAAGATATAGCAGTAATGCTTAGAAAATCTAAAAAGCCTGTTGTATTAGTATGTAACAAAGCAGACAATATAGGTGAGGTTCCACCAGAAGTATATGAGTTTTATAATTTAGGACTTGGAACTCCATATCCAATCTCTGCAACTAATGCTCTTGGGTTAGGAGATGTTCTAGATGCAGTATATGAATATTTCCCTGAAAAGACAGAGGATGAAGATGATGGAAATATAATTAAAGTAGCAATAATAGGAAAACCAAATGTAGGAAAATCATCTTTAGTAAATAAAATTTTAGGAGAAAATAGAACTATAGTTAGTGATATAGCGGGAACCACAAGAGATGCAATAGATTCTGAATTTGAAAATCAATATGGTAAATATGTTTTTATTGATACAGCAGGAATTAGAAGAAAGAGTAAAGTAACAGAAAAATTAGAGAAATTTAGTATAATGAGAACTTTACTTGCTATAGAAAGAGCAGATGTATGTTTAATGATGATTGATGCTGAAGAAGGTGTCACTGATCAAGATGCTAAAATATTAGGTGAAGCACATGAAGCTGGAAAAGGTATTATAATTGTTGTAAATAAATGGGATGCTGTTGAAAAAGAAACAGGAACACTAGAAAAATACAAAAAAGATATTTACAATAAGTTAAGTTATGCTCAGTATGCTCCAGTAATATTTATTTCAGCTAAAACAGGACAAAGGGTAGATAAACTATTTGAAATGATAAATAATGTTGCAGATCAAAATGCTATGAGAGTATCTACATCAGTATTAAATGAAGTTATAAATGAAGCTGTTGCAGTAGTTCAACCACCATCAGATAAAGGAAAAAGATTAAAAGTTCTATATGGTACACAAGCATCAACAAAGCCACCAACTTTTGTTATATTTGTAAATAACAAAGAACTATTCCATTTTTCATATGAGAGATATCTTGTAAATTGTATAAGAAACAATTTTGGACTAGAAGGTACACCTGTTAGAATAATAGTAAGAGAAAAAAGTGAAAAATAGTATTGACAAAATAAAGAAAAAGTAATATTGTATTAGTACAAGTAATACAATATTACTTTTTTATGTCCAATTGGAAATTTAAAAATTAGGAGGAAAAGCTATGATTGAAATTAAAGACCTAAATAAAACTTTTGCTAATCATAAAGTTTTAGAAAACTTAAATTGTAATATAAAAACAAATTCAATTTACGGTTTAATAGGTGCAAATGGTGCTGGAAAATCTACACTTTTAAGAATAATTAATGATATCTTTAGAAAAGATAGTGGTACAGTTTTAATAGATGGACAGGAAATTATGAATAATGAAGAATTGAAACAAAAACTAGTTTTTATACCAGATGATTTGTATTTTATGCCAAATTATACTTTAAAAGATATGGCAATATTTTATGAAGCTATGTACAAAAATTTTGATATGAACTATTTACAAGAACTAGCAAAGATATTGAAGCTAGATTTAAAAACTAAAATTCAATCTTTTTCAAAAGGTATGAAAAGACAGTGTGCATTAATATGTGCATTAGCAACAAATGCTGATTATATGTTTTTTGATGAAACTTTTGATGGATTGGACCCAGTAGTAAGAAACTTAATGAAAAAAATAATAGCAAAACAAATGACTAAAAAAGATACAACAATAATAATGACTAGTCACAATCTAAGAGAGCTAGAAGACATATGTGATAATTTAGGATTATTATATAAAGGTGGAATACTATTTGAAAGTGATGTAGATACATTAAAAACTAATATGTTTAAAATACAAATATCATTAAAAGATGACTTTGACAAAAATTCATTTGAAAAATTAAACATCTTAAGCTTCAAGAAAACAGGTAGTGTAGCTACAATAATTGTAAAAGGAGAAAAAGAGGAATATGAAAAATATTTAAACTCAATGAATCCAATTATTTTAGACTTTTTACCATTAACATTAGAAGAAATATTTATCTATGAAATGGAGGTATTAGGTTATGAATTTAATCAAGTTATTTAATGTAAAATATTTAATGCAAAACATAAAAAAATCAAAAAATATAATAATATTATGTTTAACAATAATGCCAATATTAAGCGCTATATTACTTACAGTAATAGGAACATCTAAAACCTATAGCAGTGTAGTGTCTAGTAAATTAACTATATTAAATATAATAGGAATGTATATAATTCCTGTTGCAATTTCAATGTGTTTATTTGGATATGTATTTAGAAGAAATAGTGTAGATTTCATAAATTCTATGCCATTAAGCAGAAAAACGATATTTGTAACTAATACAGTGGGTGGAATAATACTAATAGCATTAACACAATTATTAGCATTAATATTAACATGGATAGTAAGCTTATTTTTCACTCAAATAATTATTTTTAATGGTTATTTAATAGATATATTTTTTATAATGTTAGTGTCTTATATATTTGTTTTTACATCAGCTAACTTAGCAATGACTATATCTGGAAATTATTTAACTCAAATAGCAGTTACTTTATTAATATTATTTTTAATACCTTTTTCAATAGATGCATTTAATGGGTTCTCAAGTTATAAAAATATAAAGTTAGAAAATACATCATACGAATTTTCAGGTCAAGTATCATCAAGTTATGAATATACAGAACCATATAAAATACTTTCAAGTTTGATTGTTTCTTCAAGAAATGAAATATTTAATTTTAAAACAATGTGCAATATGCTTATATTAACTATAGTGTATATAGCATTAGGAATGATATTGTTTGAAAAAAGAAAAATGGAAAATACAGAGGAATCTTTTGCAAATGTATATGTGCATTTATTCGTAAAAATGTTAACATTAATACCATTCGTAGTCTTGATAAATTTTATTGATTCAACAACTACAGTGTTTATTTTCGAAGTGGCTTTAATTGCAATATATTATTTTGTATATGACTTAGTAACAAAAAGAAAAGTTAAATTCTTATTATCAGTAGTAAGTTTTGCGGTTTCATTAGTAATTTTGTTATCAATTTGCAAAATAGTAGGAGAAAAAGAAAAAAATTATATATTTGAACTAAAAAACATAGAAAAAATTTCTATAAACTTATCAGATTCTAATGCTATATATATTTCAGATAAGGATATAATTAATTATGTTTATAAAAATATAGAGAACAAAGCAACTTACGATTATGGTTACAGATATTATTCAAATAATCCAGTTAGTTCAGTAAACATATATCCTATAGAATGTAGTTTTAAAATGAAGGATGGAAATGAAGTAAAATTTACATTAAGATTAGAGAAATCTGCAAAAGAAGAGTTAAATAATAAATTACTAAATTCAGAGGAATATAAAAAAGAAAAGAAAAGTAAATTTGAATTTCCTGATAATGCAGTATACTATTTTAGAGAAAATAGACTCAATGAAGATGAAATTAAAATATTAAAAAGAGAAATAGAAAAATCATTAGATAATGTTGATGAATTAACAACATACTATTATAGTCAATATAATTTCTCAATATATGCATACAAAAATCATAATGTAATAGAAATAAATTTACCAATAACATTAACAGAAGATACATTTAAAGTTATAACAAAAAATGCTAATATGAAAGCATATGAGAGTGTTAAAAATAATAAAGTTATAAGTTGTGGATTAGCTAATTTGGGTGAATATGCGGATGATGAACCTATGTATTATGATGCGATTAGATATTGCACGGACGATTTTACAAAATTTATAGAGCAAAATTATAATGATGTTTGTGACATGAATTCAAAATATTATGTAATATACCTTTATTCTGATATTGGAAAAGGAGAAAGTTTCTTTACAAACAAGATAGAAGAAATAAATAAAATACTAGAAAATGCCATTTTAAACAATAAAGATGAATTTCAGTATTATTATGATACAGTAGAAGTTTATTAAAATAGGAGGGATATAAATGCTAATAAATTTAAATTATCAAAGCAGAACTCCTATATATGAACAAATAGTTGATGAAATAGAAAGATATGTTGTATTAGGAGTTTTAAAACCAAATGAACAAATTTCAGCTATTAGAGAATTAGCTGTTGAACTAGGAGTAAATCCAAATACAGTAAAAAAAGCATATGATGAATTAGAAAGAAAAAAAGTTATTGTAACTTTATCTACTAAAGGAAGTTATATATCAGCCAATGTAGATAATATAATAAATGAAAAAATAAATGTAAAAATAGAAAAGATAAATGAAATTATAAAAGAACTAGAAATATTAGGATTATCTAAAGAGGATATAATTCAAAAATTAAAATAAAAAATTCACACAAAAACTATAATTATGTGTTATAATACATAATTATAGTTTTTTCTATTATAGGAAAGTTCTCTGAACTTCCTATAATAGAAATATATTGCACAGAAATTTGCTTTGCAAATTTCGCACACGAACAAAGACGCGGACTTCAAAATGTTTTAATAAGTGCAAAAGCTATTAATGTCCGCTTTTGTTCTCTAATAGGAAATTACTTTGAATTTCTTATCATATAAATACTTTATGCAGGAGGATAAATAAATGAGTTATATAGAATTTAAAAATGTATGTAAAGAATATATAATGGGAGAAATGAAAATAAAAGCACTAGATAATACTAATTTTTCAATAGAAAAAGGAGAATTAGTAGTTATAGTTGGACCTAGTGGGGCTGGAAAAACTACAACCTTAAATATACTTGGCGGAATGGATACAGCAACATCAGGTAGCGTAATAGTAGATGAAAAAGATGTAACTAAATTAAAAAATAAAGAGTTAATAAAATATAGAAGAGAAGATATAGGGTTTGTATTTCAATTTTATAATTTAGTTCAGAATTTAACAGCTTTGGAAAATGTAGAACTTGCAACTCAGATTTGTTCAGATGCATTAGATCCAAAAGAGGTATTAGAAAAGGTTGGATTAAAAGATAGATTAAAAAATTTCCCATCACAATTATCTGGAGGAGAACAACAAAGAGTTGCTATAGCAAGAGCTATAGCAAAAAATCCAAAGTTATTACTTTGTGATGAGCCAACAGGCGCTTTAGATTATAATACTGGAAAACAAATACTTAAATTATTACAAGACACATGTAGAAAAGAAAATATGACTGTCGTAATAATAACTCATAATACAGCAATAGCTCCTATGGCAGATAAAGTTATACATTTTAAAAATGGAACAGCATCTAATATAGAAATAAATAAAGAACCAATATCAATCGAAAGGATAGAGTGGTAATGAAAAGAGCATTAGTTAAAGATAGTGTAAAACAAATAAAAAATACTTTTAAAAGATATATATCAATTTTACTAATGGCCTTACTTGGAGTTGGATTTTTTGCAGGAATAAAAGCAACTAGTCCAGATATGCAAAAAACATTGGATTCATATTTTGATAACCAAAATGTATATGATATTCAAGTAGTATCTACATTAGGAATTACAAAAGATGATATAGAGGCAGTAAAAAATTTAGATAACATAGAAGAAGTTTTAGGCGTATACAGTAAAGATGAAATTGTAAAAATAGGTGATGAAGAAAAAATAATTAAAATAATTTCATACTCACAAGATACTAATGCATTAAATAAATTCGATTTAACGAATGGTTCACTTCCAGAAAATAGTGATGAATGTATTGTAGAGCAATATTTTCTAGATTTTTTAAATAAATCAATAGGTGATTATATAGAGATAGAAGATGAGGATAACACTCTTAACAATAAAAAACTAAAAATAGTTGGCGTGGCTAATAGTCCTTTGTATATATCAAGAGATAGAGGAACAAGTAAGTTAGGCTCTGGAAAAATCAATTATTATTTGTATGTACCAGATACTAATATTAATTCTGATATATATACTGAATTATATGCAACCGTGAAGGGTGCAAAAGATGTTTTATGTTTTAGTGATGAATATGATAAATTAATTGAAGAAGCAAAAAGTGAAGTAGAAGGTATTAAAGGGCAAAGAGAAAAAGCTAGATATGATGAAATAATTGGTACTGCTACAAAAGAATTAAATGAAGCACAGGAAAAATTTGATAATGAAAAACAAGAGGCAGAAAGTCAAATAGAAGAAGCGGAAAATCAAATTGAAGAAAATAGGCAAAAATTAGAGGATGCAGAAAATGAAATTGCTTATAACAGAGTAAAAGCTAATAAGGAATTTGAAAATGCGGAAAGTCAAATAGAGGAAGCAGAAAATCAATTAGTAATAGCAGAAGAAGAATTTAATTCAAAAAAAGATTTAATATTTTCAAAAAAGGAAGATGCTGAATCAACATTAGCTACATTAAATGAGAATCTAGACAATCTAGAAAAAAATATAGAAGAAATGAAAAAAAGAGCAGATGAAACTGAAGATGAAAAATTAAAGGTAGTTATAGAAACACAAATATTGTTGCTTGAAACAAATAAAACAAATTTAGAAGTATCAATAAATGTTATACAAAATACTATAGATACATTAGAAAAACAGTTTAATGATGCTGAACAAAAAATAATAGATGGAAAAAATGAAATTGAAGCAAAGAAAGCAGAATTAGAAGAGACAAAAGAAAGTACATATGCTGAACTTGCAAGTGCGACATGGAAGGTTAATAATGGAAAACAAGAATTGCAAGATGCAGAAGAAACATTAGCAGAGAATAAGATAGAATTTGAAGAAAAAATAAAAGAAGCGGAAATAAAATTATTAGATGCAAAAGAAAAAATTAACGATATTGAAAATCCAAAATGGTATATTCTAGATAGAACCAGCAATGCTGGATATAAAGGATATTATGATGATACCCAAAGTATATTAAACATTGGAAAAGTATTTCCTCTTGTGTTTTTCGTTGTAGCTACATTAATAAGCTTAACATCTATGACAAGAATGGTTGAAGAGCAAAGAGTTCAAATTGGAACATTAAAAGCTTTAGGATACAATAAATTACAAATTGCAATGAAATATATAATATATTCAGGTAGTGCTACTTTAATAGGTGGATTTTTAGGAATGTGTATAGGTTTTCCAACTCTTCCAAGAATAGTATTTATAATGTATGCAATGATGTATACATTACCAGATATAATAATAGAATTCAATACTTATTATGCAACGGTAGGATTATCTATAGCAAGTTTATGTATAGTAGGAGCAACTATATATTCATGTATAAGAGAATTAAACCAAGAACCTGCTGTACTTATGAGACCAAAAGCACCTAAAGCAGGAAAAAGAGTATTACTAGAAAAAATACCGTTTATCTGGAGTCATTTAAGCTTTAATGGAAAAGTAACAGTAAGGAATATATTTAGATATAAAAAGAGATTTTTAATGACAATAATAGGTATAGCAGGCTGTACAGCACTAATAGTAGCTGGATTTGGACTAAGAGATTCAATATCAAGCATATTACCAATTCAATTTGGTGAATTAAGTAATTATGAATTTATGGCTAATTTAAAAAGTTCAATTACATTGTCAGATGTAGAAAATCTTCAAACAGATTTATTAACAAATGAGAAAATAACAGATTTAACTAAGGCATATTTTCAATCTGGAAAAATTTATAATGATGAAAAAGACCAAGACGTACAAATAATAGTTCCAGAAGATAAGCAAAAATTTAAAGAATTTGTAAAAATGCGTTCAACTAACAGAAAAGAAGAATATAACATAGATAACAATACTATCATTTTAACACAAAAAGCGGCAAAATTATTAAATATAAAAGAAGGAGATAAAATCACTTTAGAAAATAGTGATAATTCTCAAGTTGAAGTAAAAGTTGGAAAGATAATTGAAAATTATATATATCATTATGTATACATGTCAGAAAACTTGTATAAACAATTATATGGTGAATTTGATTATAATGTTTTATATATTAAATCAATTGATTTAAACGAAGAAGATGAAAGTAATTTAGCAAAAGAAATTTTAAATGATTATAGAGTTTCAGCAATTACAACTACAAGCTCACTACTTAACTCAATGGACGAAACTATGGAATGTTTAAACTATGTAGTATGGATTTTAATTATATCTGCAGGACTATTAGCATTTGTTGTTTTATATAACTTATCAAATGTAAATATAAGTGAAAGAATAAGAGAACTTGCTACAATAAAAGTATTAGGATTTTATGATAAAGAGGTTTATGATTATGTAATAAGAGAAACAATATTGCTTACAGCAATAGGAATAATAATAGGTTTATTATTTGGATATTTATTAAACTTTTACATATTACAGACATGTGAATTAAATTATGTTATGTTTTATAAATTTGTTAAACCAATAAGTTATGTATATGCAATTGCAATAACAATAATTTTTACTGAAATAGTTAATTTAGTTACATTCAAATTTTTGAAAAAAATAGATATGATAGAATCTTTAAAAAGTGTAGAGTAAAAGCAGTGATATAAACACAGATTGATGAAAAAATAGTAATTTTTCTATTGAAACTGTAATATAATTGTGATACAATAATCATACTTGTAAAAAAGTATATAAAAATAAATGTAGTTATATAGGAGGTACTTATGATTTATTCAAAAGAATTAGAAGGAATGTGTACAGTAGCTAAAGGTGTAGACCATGGACCAGCACCAATTCCAGAAGAAGGAAAATGGGTAAAAGCTAAAGAAATAAAAGATATTTCAGGATTAACACATGGTATTGGATGGTGTGCTCCACAACAAGGAGCTTGTAAATTAACTCTAAATGTAAAAGAGGGAATAATCCAAGAAGCTTTAGTAGAAACAGTAGGATGTTCAGGAATGACACATTCAGCAGCAATGGCTGGAGAAATTTTAGTAGGAAAAACAATATTAGAAGCTCTTAATACAGACTTAGTTTGTGATGCTATTAATACAGCAATGAGAGAATTATTTTTACAAATAGTATATGGTAGAACTCAATCTGCATTTTCAGAAGGAGGACTTCCAGTAGGAGCAGGACTTGAAGACTTAGGAAAAGGACATAGAAGCCAAGTAGGAACAATATATTCAAGTAAATTAAAAGGACCTAGATACTTAGAACTTGCAGAAGGTTACATAGTAGAAATTGGTTTAGACAAAGATGATCAAATAATAGGATATAAATATGTTAATTTAGGAAAAATGATGGAAAACATCAAAAAAGGAATAGAACCAACAGAAGCTATAGAAAAAGCTTCAGGAAAATATGGAAGATTTGATGAAGCTGTTAAGAAAATAGATCCTAGACAAGAATAATGTAAAAATAGTTATAATATAAAAAATGAGGAGGAATAAAGATGGCAGTAACATTTGAAAGTTATGAAAGAAGAATAGAACAAATTAAGCCAGTAATGGAAAAATACGGAATAAAAGATTTTGAAGATGCTTTAGAAATATGTAAAAATAAAGGATTTAATCCATATGAAATAGTAAAAGGAGTACAACCAATATGCTTTGAAAATGCAGCTTGGGCATATACATTAGGAGCTGCAATAGCTATAAAAAAAGGATGTACAAAAGCTGCAGACGCAGCAAAAGCAATAGGTGAAGGATTACAAGCTTTTTGTATTCCAGGATCAGTTGCAGATGATAGAAAAGTTGGATTAGGACATGGAAACTTAGCATCAATGTTATTATCAGAAGAAACAAAATGTTTTGCTTTCTTAGCAGGACATGAAAGCTTTGCAGCAGCTGAAGGTGCTATCGGAATAGCAAGATCAGCTAATAAAGTAAGAAAAGAACCATTAAGAGTTATATTAAATGGTTTAGGAAAAGATGCTGCACAAATAATATCAAGAATAAATGGATTTACATATGTAAAAACAGATTTTGACTTTTTCACTGGAAAAGTAAAAGTAGTAGAAGAAATTGCTTATTCAGATGGAGAAAGAAGTAAAGTTAGATGTTATGGTGCTAATGATGTTAGAGAAGGTGTAGCTATAATGCATTTAGAAGGCGTAGATGTATCTATTACAGGAAATTCTACAAACCCAACAAGATTCCAACATCCAGTAGCAGGAACATACAAAAAAGAATGTATAGAACAAGGAAAGAAATATTTCTCAGTTGCATCAGGTGGTGGAACAGGAAGAACATTACATCCAGATAACATGGCAGCAGGACCTGCTTCATATGGTATGACAGATACAATGGGAAGAATGCATTCAGATGCACAATTTGCAGGATCATCATCAGTTCCAGCTCACGTTGAAATGATGGGATTAATAGGAATGGGTAACAACCCAATGGTTGGAGCTACAGTTGCAGTTGCAGTTGCATGCGAAGAAGCAATGAAATAATTAATTGTAAAACAAAATAGAAGTAAAAACAGATATTTTTATAAATATCTGTTTTTTTGTCTAATAGGAAATTTCTCTGAAATTCCTATTAGACAAATACTTTGTACAGAAATTTTGTCCTAAAAGTATTGACATTACTAGAAATAATACATATAATAGCCCTAGAATACAACATAGGAGGTATCTTTAGGTTATTATGTCAAATAGCAACATATATTCATTAAATGGAAAATATATTAATATAGAAGATGAGAAGCTAATAGAGATGATAAAAGCTGGAGATCAAAAGGCTTTAAATTTCCTATTAGACAAATATAACAATATGGTTAATATGAAAGTTAACAAATATTTTATAATAGGAGCTGAAAGAGAAGACATAGTTCAAGAAGGATTAATTGGATTATATAAGGCAATAAAGAATTTTAATGGAGAAAAGCAAAATTCATTTAAAACCTTTGCTAACTTATGTATAGAAAGACAATTAATAACAGCTATAAAAAGTTCAAATAGGCAAAAGCATATGCCATTAAACTCATATTTATCCTTAAACAATTCGGCCTATGAAGAAAACGAAGATACAGAGTTGCTAGAAGTATTTGATACAGACATAATAGAAGACCCTCTAGATACAATAATGAAAAAAGAATATTACAAATCAGTAGAAAATGAAATAGATAAAAACCTAAGTGACTTTGAAAAACAAGTTTTAAATAGATACACAAACGGAGAATCTTATATAGAAATAGCAACAAGATTAAATATGCCAGTAAAATCAATCGATAATGCAATACAAAGAATAAGAAAAAAAGCAACTAAAAATATAATATTAGATAAAGATTAAAAAACGTGGATAGTAAAAAAATAAATATTACTATCCACAAATAAATTATGCTTTCATAGCTCAGTCGGTAGAGCACTACCTTGGTAAGGTAGAGGTCGCGGGTTCGATTCCCGCTGTAAGCTCCAATTCATGTCAATGGGGACGGAGATTTTTGACACAAAAACAAACTGTCAAAAACCTCCGTCCCCATTGACATATTATTTAACATTAAACAGTTTACATAAGCACGAATATGTGGTATAATGTGCAGGTAGAGTTTTATTCTGTACAACAAAAGAATAATGTAGTGGAAAATATTAGTAAAATTTAAAAGGAGATGCTTATTATTATGTTGCAAACGATTTTATCTATTATTATTCCTGTGGTAATTGTAATTGTTATACTTGTTGCAATTATTCTGCTCGCAAAGTCTATGTACCGCATTGCAGATGTTGACAAAGCGCTTATCATTACAGGTGGCAAGAAACCAAAGATTATTGTCTCTGGTGGTGCTTTTGTAATTCCGATTATTCGGAAAGCGGATTTTTTTGATCTCTGCATGCTTACAGTACCAGCCGATGAAGATGAAATTATGACAAAAACAGCAGTTCCAATTATTGTTGACTGGACAGCTCAGATTCGTCCTGACAGGTCAGACGATACTCAGCTTGAAACTGCCATTATCTCATTCAAAGAAAGAGGTAAGGGTGGTATTATCGACGATGTTCGACTTACTCTTATGGGTGCGGTTCGTGATGTTGTTGCGAGCATGACACCAGAGGAAGTTCTTGCTGATAAAGAAACTTTTAAGAAAAATGTTCAGGTGTCTGTCGAAGATGAAATGAAAAAGATGGGGCTGGAGCTTGTTTCACTTAACATCCAGGATATCACTGACCGCAATGGTTATTTTGATAATATTGCGTTCATTGATAAGGCCGAGAAACAACAAGCTGCTAATATCAAGGCTGCTGAGACTGATCGTATCACTCGTGAACGTAAGGCTTCTGAAAGTCTTGCGGCAGAAAAAGCTGAAGCAGAAGCAAAACGTCAGGCTGAAATTGCTCGAATGGATGCAGAGCAGGCTGAAAAGGAAAAGCGCAAGGAAACTGATATGAAAATTGCTCAGTTCCGTATTGAGACAGACACTGCCCAAGCTGATGCTGAAGTTGCAAAGGAATTACAAGCAACTGTAAGACAGAAAGAAGTTGAAGAACAGCGCGGTGCTGTTGAGATTATGAAGCAGGAGCAAATGAATCTCGCAGCCCAGAAGGAAAGAGAGGTCAAGATTACTCGCGCGGAATCCGAAAAGGCTACTATGCTCATTGAGGCAGAAACTGCTGCTAATGTTAAGTCTATTGAGGCCCAAAATGAAATTCAGGTAGCTGAGCGCAAGGCTGATGCTAAGCGCAAGGAGGCAGAAGGTATTGCAGACGTTCAAAAAACTCAGGCAGCAGCACGTGTTGCTGTTGCTGAAAAGGAGGCCGAAGCAGTAAAAATGGGAGCAGAAGCTGCTGCTTCCAAGACTCGTGCAGAGGGTATTGCAGCGGCAGATGTTGCTAAGGCTCAGAAGGTAGCCGAAGCAGAAGGACATAAGGCTCAGCTTCTTGCAGAAGCAGAAGGTATTAAAGCTCAGCAGTTAGCTGAAGCAGAAGGTATCAAAGCTAAAAAACTTGCAGAAGCAGAAGGTGAACGAGTACTTGCTGAAGCACGAGCTGCTAATGATAAGGTCAACTTCGAAATTGAGAAGTTGAAAATTCAGACTGATGCTCAGATTAAGATTGCTACCAGCACTGCAGAAATTATGGCAAATATTGGTCAGAATGCTGAATTCGTCAATATTGGCGGCGGAAATCTCTCTAACCTCAATGGTAACGGAGTAACTGGCAATGCTCTTATTGACACTATCATGTCCATTCCTGGAATTATGAAAGTTCTCAATGTTGAAAATCAGGTTCTTAACGGGAAATCAATGACTGATGAAATTAAGGAAATCTCTGATGCAACTTTGAGTGGTCTCAGTGGTTTGCGAAAATCTTCAGGAGAAACTTCAGAACCTGAAAAAACTAAAACCGAATGAAATCCACAGTATAAACTCTAAGTTAATTACTAATCTACTACATTCTTTTGGGAGGGTACCATCAATATGGATACCCTCTTTTTATTTTGTTCTCAACGGATGTCAACGGGGACGGAGATTTTTGACACAAAAACTAACTGTCAAAAACCTTCGTCCTTATTGATACTTGCTGTCATATAATGCAATTCAATAAGTAAGTTGACATTTTATGTAAAGCAATATATAATATATAATATATTTTTTAGTTACCCAAAAAGGTTTAACAAATCTTGGAGGGTAAAACCTCCAAGAAATACAAGGAGGAATTATTTATTATGACTGCATTAAAGCAATTTAACAGAGCACTTGAAAAACTGCCAACTAGATTAAAAGAATTAAAAAAATTAATTACCCAACAAGATTGGAAGAAAGAAGAGATAAATCAAGCAATTTCAATACTTGAAAGTCTTGAAGAAGGAGATTGGTTTGATTCAATACCATATGCCAGTATACAATTTACCAGGGTGGCATTGTACTTTTCTCCGAGTGAATGTGGAGTGAATAATAAGTTTTTTAATTCTAAAAATATTCTAAAGGCATGCGAATACACCCGTGGGTTGTTGGAAAAGATAAATGAAATATCTAAGTACATACAATTTACCTTAGACGGATGGGCACTTGAAGATGAGGAAATGTGTATATTTTATATCAGGTGGGAAATTTAAAAAATATAGTTGAAATAGATAGGTTTTATACAAATTAGTATGAGACCTATTTATTATTTAATAGGAAATTCCAATGAAAATCCTATTAGATAAAATTACATTGTACAGAAATTTGCTATATGCAAATTTCGTACACGAACAATTAAACGTGGGCTGAACGTTACAATTTAAAATGTAGAAAAATTTAATCAGCCACTATTGTTCTTTGGGGTTGCTAAATGATGTCAAAAATCTCCGTCCCCATTGACATATAAAATTGTGATGATATAATATTTTTTAGTAAAATATATTATTATAGGAGAAGTATTATGGGAAAAAAAGAAGAAATAATGAAAAAATTAGACAAAGATGAATTAAAAGAAGTAAACAAGAGAATAAGCAAAGGTGCATCAGAATTTAAAAAATTTATAATGAAAGGTGATGTTGTTGACTTAGCTGTTGGTGTTATAATAGGTGGAGCTTTTGGAAAAATAGTAACTTCTTTAGTAAATGATATATTAATGCCAATAATTGGAGTATTAATTGGAGGGATTGATTTTAGTAATTTAAGTATTGATTTTATAGATGCTAAAATTATGTATGGCTCTTTTATTCAACAGGTTTTGGATTTTCTTATAATTTCATTATGTATTTTTATCTTTGTTAAAGTTATAGCTAAAATTACAAATAAAAAAGAAATTGAGGAAGAGAGTGAAAAAGAGAGTAAAAAAACAGATGTGGTTATATTATTAGAAGAAATTAGAGATTTGCTAAAAGAAAAAAATAATATAAAATAAGAAATTTGTATTTTGATTTAAAATATGCTATAATTCAAAGCATTATCAGGTTTTAACCTGGAATTTCTAATTATATTCAACAAAAATAATTTTTTATTGGAGGTTTTAAAACTATGTTAGAAAAATTTTTAAAGTACATTTGAATTCCTACAAATTCGAGTCATGAAACAGAAAAAAAGCCGAGTACAGAATCCAAATGGAATTTAGCAAGAGTACTAGTCGAAGAACTAAAAAATTAAATCCTGATTAAAAAAATCATGTAGGTAAAACTTTAATTACTACAGATTATTACCAAAAGAATATCCTAAAACAACTGAAAATGATGAAGGATATTATCATATCGGTTCAATTCGAGGCGATGTTTCAGAAACAAAAATGAGATTTTTGATTAGAGATTTTAAAATGGCAAATTTGCTTTTTAATATTATAGGAAAGTTCGCTGAACTTCCTATAATATAAATATATTGCACAGAAATTTGCTTTGCAAATTTCACACACGAACAAAGACGCGGACTTCAAAATGTTTTAATAAGTACAAAAGTTATTAATGTCCGCTTTTGTTCTCTCTTTTTCTATATATTTTTGGATAGAAAATTTACTAAAATCAATTCTGCACAATAACAATTAAATGTGGACTAATTTCCACAATTTGAAATATAGAAAAATTTAATTAGTCCATTATTGTTATATTATTTAGATTTTGCATCAATAAATAAAATTTATTCTAAAAGCATTGTAATATTTAAAATATTTGATATAATCTAGTATATTGATTTTAAAATAAAATTAAAAATATAATAAATATAAAAGGAGAAAACAAAATGAAAATAGGAATAGTAGGACTTCCAAACGTAGGAAAGAGTACAATGTTTAATAGTATAACAAATGCAGGTGCAGAGTGTGCAAATTACCCATTTTGTACAATTGAGCCAAATGTTGGAGTAGTACCAGTACCAGACGAGAGATTAGATGTTTTATCTAAAATGTATAATACTCAAAAAACAACTCATGCAATTGTAGAATTTGTTGACATCGCAGGACTTGTAAAAGGAGCAAGTAAAGGAGAAGGATTAGGAAATAAATTTTTATCTCATATTCGTGAAGTGGATAGCATTGTTGAAGTAGTAAGATGTTTTGAGGATTCAAATATAGTTCATGTTGATGGAAGTGTTAATCCTATTAGAGATATAGAAACTATAAATTTAGAATTAATATTTGCAGATATAGAAACAATAGATAAAAAAATAGATAAAGTAACAAAAATGTTAAAGGCAGACAAAAAGTATCAAGTAGAGTTAGATTTATTAAAAAGAGTAAAAAGTGTATTAGAGTCAGGAAAATCTGCAAGAACAATAGAGTTTACTGATGAGGAAAAAGAATTATTAAAAGATACTTTTCTACTTACACAAAAACCGATATTATATATAGCTAATGTTTCAGAAGATCAGTTATCAGATGTAAATAATTGTCAAAATGTAAAAGATGTAATTGAATATGCCAAAAAAGAAAATTCTCAGGTAATACCATTATGTGTTAAGATAGAAGAAGAGTTATCTTCATTAGATGATAATGATAAAAAAGAAATGTTAGATGCATTAGGTATGGAAGAATCTGGATTGGATAAAGTTATAAAAGCAAGTTACGATTTATTAGGATTAATGTCTTTCTTAACTGCTGGTGAACCAGAAGTTAGAGCATGGACAATAAAAAAAGGAACTAAAGCACCAGCTGCTGCAGGAAAAATACATTCAGATATAGAAAGAGGATTCATAAGAGCTGAAATTGTATCATATGATGATTTAGTAAGAGAAGGGTCAATGGTAGCTGCAAGAGAAAAAGGACTTGTAAGATCAGAAGGAAAAGAATACATCATGCAAGATGGAGATGTAGTGTTGTTTAGATTTAATGTTTAAAATGTAAAAAAATTGTAAAAAAAATGTAAAAAAGGCTTGAAAAAATTTTTTTGTTATGTTATAAACATAAAAGATGTATAAATAATACAAAAGTAAAAATAATAATTATAGGAGATAATATTATGAAAAAAGAAAAATGTTTATTAATTTTATTATTAAGTATAGTAATTTTAGCTATAATGAGTATAAATGCTTTAGCTGTTGAAACTATATCAGCTTCAAACACTAATTCTGGTGTTCAAAGTATAACAGCAACAAACACAGGAGCAACCAATATTACAACTAATACAAATACAGCAACAAATACAGTTCAAAATACATCAAGCACATATAATAGAACAAGCAATGGTACAGCAACAACTGCTGGAAATTCTACAAATGCTTTACCTTATGCAGGAACAAATTCAACAATAGTATTCGTAATAGTAATATTAGTAACTTCATCATTATATGCTTATAAAAAAGTAAGTGATTATAATATAAATGTAAAATAAATTAAATTAAATGGAAAAAATCCTATTATATAAAAAATGAAAGTGATTATAGTTTTACTTTCATTTTTTATATAAAAGAATTTTTGTTTAAGTTTTGGCTTTTACAATAATTCTTTTTTTATTATAATTGTTGCAAGTAACTAATGTTAATTCTTTACAGTTAATATTTTCTTGGATTATACAAGAAATGTCAGTTGAATCAACTTCATATATTTTATATATATAATAAGTATAAGAATCACCGATTTAAATCAGTAACTATAATGGAATCGTTTTTACTTAAAGATGAGAGTTTACTAAAAAAACGGTTATCATTATAATTATGTCCAGCAATGCACAAATTATTTTCGATATTTCCGTAAAACCTGCATGGAGCAATTTTAAGAAAATTGTAATCTAAATTGTTAAATATTGGATAATCAATGTTAATTTTATCAATTTTTATATTACCTAAATATAAATTTGTATCAGATTTAGCAACATTTGAGTCATAAATAGACAAAATAGATAAATTTTCGTATAATGTTTTAGAAAAATTTTCATATTTATAATTTAAGTAAATTTTGTAAGTGTAATAAATTGATAAAATTAGTGCAAAACTAATAGAGAGTATTAGTTGTATTTTAAAAAATAAAATATATAATTTCCTTCGATTAGATGGTTTAATAAGCAATATTTGATTCATGTTTATATTATTTGTAAATAAGTAAATTATATACAAAACAAATGTAAAAAATTGCAATTTAAGTATTGACTTTTTATAAAGTATGAATTACAATATAACTATAAATTTTAGAAAAGAGGAGTAGTATTATGAAAAAAACATTGAAAATTATGATAGTAGCAGTACTATTAATGGTAATAGCAACAACAGTTAATGCTTACACAAACGATGAACTTATAACATATTTAACAAGTTCAAAAACAGTTGCTGGTAAAACAGTAACATTAACAGCAGATGAAAAAGGAGCTGTTAAAAAATATTTAGAAGCAAATCCATTATCAGATGAAGATGCAGCAGCAGTAAAAGCTAAAGCAGAAGCAGCTATAGCAGTTATGGATGAAGCAAATACAACAGACGTAACAAAATTAAGTGATGCAGACAAAGAAAAACTTTTAACATTAGTTAATTCAGCAGCTGATATAGCTGGAGTTACAGTTAAAGTTGATACAGCTAAAAAATCAGTAACAGTATCTGACAAAGCTGGAAAAGCTATATTTGCAGAAAAATATACAACAAGATCAACATTAACATATACAGGTGCTAACTATGCTATGTATATAGTTCCTGTTGTAGCAATAATTGCCGTTGCTATGGTAGTTGTTATAAAAAGAAATAAATAATAATGAAAAATGTATTTAAAGCAGCTATTATGTCAATAATAGTTGCTTTTTTATTTATTGCTATTCTTTACACTATAATATATGTTTGCGTAGGCGATCAAATAATTGAGGCAATATCGCTAATAAATAAAGTAGCAATGGATAATTCGATGGATAAAACAGGAATAACAGAGATAAAATTGAGTGATAACAATAAATTGGTAGAATATCCTGAATTTGGAGCACAGTATGGAACCATGAAAATAGAATCAATAGGTGTAGACTTACCATTATATTATGGCAATACTCTAGATATATTAAAATATGGAATTGGTCAATCTAGTGCAGGATATTTTCCAAGTCAAGGAGGAAGTATAATCTGTATGGGACATAATTTTTCCTCTATGCTTGCGAGTCTACCAAAAACAGAACCTGGCGAGGAAATTGTTATAGAAACTACATATGGTACATTTACATATGTAATTTATGATAAAAAGATAATAGATGAAACTGATTTTGATGCATTACCAGTACAAGAAGAAGAAGAAATTTTAATGTTATATACATGCTATCCTATAGGAAATATTGGTCATGCAGGACAAAGATATGTGGTATATGCAAAATTAAAATAATTGATAGGAGAATTGAATATGAAAAAGGTAATAAAAGGTATTTCATATGTATTATCTTTTGTATTAATGATATGTATTATAGCTATAATTGCTATAAATATTGTGAAAAGTAAAATTTTAAATAAAGAATATATAGTAAAATCATTAGATGACGTTAACTATTATTCACATATATCTGAAAATATTGATAATGGTTTTGAAAATTATTATTATCAATCAGGGTTAGAACACTATGTTATAGAAAATTTATATGATGAAAATAAAGTAAAAGCAGATACAATGCAATTAATAGATGCTATATATAATAATACAGAACTTAATATAGAAACAGATTCAATAAAGGAAAAATTAAGAGCAAATATTGATGATATGCTAGAGAAACAAAATAAAAAGATAGAATCTTCTGAAAAAGAAACTGTAGAAACTTTTATAAATTTAATAGCAGATACATATAAAAGTGAGATAACTATATATGAATCTGGAATAAAATTAATATCAAAAGTTATTAGTAACATAGAAAAAATTATGAACAAATTAAGCCAAATTGTTATAATTATAACTCTAATTATATTTATAGCAATAGCAGTAATTAATATTAAAAGTCTAACTGATGTAGCAAATTATTATGGTATTTCTATATTTGCTTCTGGATTAATATGTTTAATATTAAAAATAGCAATAAATGGTTTTATAAATATAAATAAATTATTTACTTTAAGTAAATCAGTAACTGAGTTAATAAAATTTGTTTTATTAGATATATTAGGAAAAGTACAAATAGACTCAATTATTTTACTTTTAGTCGGTCTTGCACTTATATTTTTAAATGCAGTAATTAAAAATAAACAAGAACAAATATAAAAAGGAGAGATTTTATGAAAATATTAGTTACAGGTGGAATTGGCTATATAGGTTCACATACATGTGTAGAATTATTAAAAGAAGATAATGAAATAGTAATAATAGATAATTTATCTAATTCCAATATAGATGTAATAAATAGATTGGAGAAAATTACATCTAAAAAAATAAAATTATATGTAGAAGATTTGCTTAATAAATCAGCAATAGATAAAATATTTGATGAAAATAAATTTGATTTAGTAATGAATTTTGCAGGAGTCAAAGCAGTGGGTGAATCTGTTAAAGATCCATTAAAATATTATATGAATAACGTTGTAACAACTGTTAATTTACTAGATATTATGAGAAAACATAATGTGAAAAAATTCATTTTCAGTTCAACAGCTACTGTTTATGGTGTACCAGAAACAATACCAATAACAGAAGATGCAAAGGTTGGAAATACAACAAACCCATATTCTACAACAAAATATATGGTTGAAACAATATTAAAAGATTTATATAAATCAGATAATTCATGGTCTATAGCTATATTAAGATATTTTAATCCTATAGGGGCGCATGAAAGTGGGTTAATTGGTGAGGCACCAAATGGAATACCTAACAATTTAATGCCATATATATTAAAAGTAGCCGGAAATGAATTACCATATTTAAATGTTTTTGGAAATGATTATAATACTCATGATGGAACAGGAGTTAGAGATTATATACATGTTGTTGATTTAGCAAAAGGACACGTAAAAGCAATAAAAAAATTAAATGAGAAAAATGATGTATATATATATAATTTAGGAACTGGAATTGGATATAGTGTTTTAGATATAGTTAATAATTTTGAGAAAGTAAATAATATAAAAATAGATTATAAAATTACAGAAAGAAGACCAGGAGATATTGATGAATATTTTTCTAATCCAGAGAAAGCCAAGAATGAACTTGGATGGGTAGCTGAAAAAAATATTGAAGATATGTGTAGAGATTCATGGAATTGGCAAAAAAATAATAAATAGGAGAGTTATATGTTTTTTGATGCACATTGTGACAGTATATCAGTTGCTTTAGATAAAAAAATATCTATATGCGATAAAAGTCTTAGCTTTAATTTAGAAGATGCTATTTTAAATTTACCTTATATTCAAGCTTTAGCTACATTTGTAAATCCAAAATATAAAGATGGGTTTAAAAGAGCAAATGACATATTGGATAAATTTTATAAAGAATATGAAAAAAATAATGATAAAATGTTTATTATTAAAAATGCTTGTGATATGCAAAAAAATAATGAAAAAGTCGGAATTTTATTAACGATAGAAAATGGAAGTGCAATAAACACAGAACTTAAAAATGTTGAAAAACTATATAATAGGGGAATTAGAGTAATGTCTGTGACTTGGAATGATGACAATAGTTTAGGTTGTGGAGCTCTTACTAAAAATGATACAGGTCTTACTATGCTTGGAAAAGAGTATATAAAAACTTTAAATGAAAAAAATATAGTAGTTGATGTATCACATGCATCCCCAAAAACTTTTTATGATATAATAGATTTGTCTCAAAACGTTATTGCAACACATTCTTGTAGTAAACATATATGCAATCATCCGAGAAATTTAACAGATGATCAGATAAAGAAAATTGCAAGATTAGGTGGAGTAATAGGTATTTGTTTTTATAAAGGATTTTTAAGTGAAAATGAAGAAGTATCTTCAGATGACATAATAAAGCATATTATGCACATTATAGAATTAGTTGGGATAGATTATGTCGGACTTGGGAGTGATTTTGATGGCATGGAAAAGGAATTTTACCCAAAAGATATAAAAAATGTAAATGATATGAAAATAATAATAGAAAAGTTAAATAAAGAAGGTTTAAACGATAAACAAATAGAACAAATTACAGGTGAAAACTTTTTTAGATATATAAAGCAAAAAATTTAAATTATTTATAGCTAAAGATGGAGGTATTATGTTATTACACAAAACTAAAGTATATGCTTTTGTAGGCCCATCTGGAACTGGTAAAAGTTATAGAGCACAGATGGTCGCAGGAGAAAATAATATAAATTATATAATTGATGATGGACTTTTAATAAAAGGAAATGAAGTAATAGCAGGAATTTCTGCAAAAAAGGCACCAACTAAAATAGAAACAGTTAAAAATGCATTGTTTGTAAAAGAAGATCAAAGACAAAATATGATAAAAACAATTAAGAAGTACAAACCTGATTCTATACTTATATTAGGAACTTCAGATGGTATGGTTGCAAAAATTGCTGAAACACTAGAATTGCCAGAAATTTCAAAAACTATCTATATAAATGAAGTTGCGACCGAAGAGGAAATGGAAACAGCAAGAAGGACAAGAGTAACCCAAGGAAAACATGTAATTCCTGTACCAACATTCGAAATAAAAAAAGATTTCTCTGGCTATTTAGTAGATCCTTTGCAAATATTTAAATCTAGAGGTAAAGGAAAAAGAGCTTATATATCAGAAAAATCAATAATAAGACCAACTTTTAGTTATATTGGTAATTTTCAAATCTCAGATACAGTATTTAAGCAAATAGTAGAAATAGTCTCAGAAAAAATAGAAGGTATACATAAAATTATAAGAACTAGAATAACAAAGACAAAGGATATTAATGATGGAATTTATATTTATATTGAGGTTGTTTTAGTATATGGATACAATATAGAAGAGGCTTTAAATAAGCTGAAAACTAGAGTAAAAAAAGATATAGAAAATTTAACAGCAATGAGTGTACTTGGAATAGATATAGTGGCCAAAAATATATATATTCCTGAAAAGGAGGACAAATAGTATGGGATTTATTGTTGCAATAGATGGACCAGCAGGTAGTGGCAAAGGAACTGTTACAAAAATTATAGCAGATACACTAAATTTAATTAATATAGATACAGGTGCTACATATAGATGCGTAGCTTTAGAGACTATAAATAAAAATGTGAAATTAGAAGAAATAGATAAGATTGTTAAATTATTAGATGAAATAAAAATAGAATTCAAGCGTGAAAATGGTGAATTCAAATATTTATTAAATGGCGAAGATGTAACTAGTAGAATAAGACAAACAGATGTGAATAAAATAGTTTCTCAAGTTTCAAGTATACCAGAAGTAAGATACAAAATGGTAGATTTACAAAGAAAAATAGCAGAGAATAAAGATGTAATTATGGAAGGTAGAGATATTGGAACATATGTGTTTCCAAATGCAGATGTAAAAATATATTTAGATGCTTCTGTAGATGTAAGAGCTAAAAGAAGATATAAAGAGAGCCTAGAAAAAGGAATAGATGTAACATATGAAGAGATTTATAATAATATAAAGATGCGTGACGAAAATGATATGAATAAACCAATAGGAGCTTTAAAAAGAGCAGAAGATGCTATATATGTAGATACATCTTTATTAACTATTGATGAAGTTTCTAAAAAATTAGAGCAAATTATTTTGGAGGAATATAATAAGAGAAGATGAAAAAAATATTAAGATGCATAATAAAATTTTTAGTATATGTTTTTTTAAGGATTGTATTTAGAATAGAAATAATAGGACAAGAAAATGTTTTAAATGAAGGAGCTTATATTATATGTGGTAATCACAGAAGCAATTGGGATCCTGTATTTTTGGTTATGTGTACAAAAAGGAACATGCACTTCATGGCAAAAAAAGAGTTATTTAAAAATGGTTTTGTTAAATATTTAGCAGATGTATTTGATATATTTCCAGTAAGTAGAGGAACTAGAGATATGGCTGCTATGAAAAAATCATTACAAATATTAGAAAACGGTGAATGTTTAGCTTTATTTCCAGAAGGTACAAGAAATGGATTAGAAAAAAACGGAAAGGCTCAAAATGGAGCTGCTTTTATGTGCTTAAGAACAGGAACACCGGTAATTCCAGTGGGAATAAGTGGAGAATTTAAACCTTTTAGAAAAATAACAATACATTATGGAAAACCATTAGATTTTAGTGAATACTATTCTAAAAAACCAGAAAAAGAAGTATTAGATAAAGTAAGCCAAGAAATAATGGATGAAATAATTAGATTGACAAAATAATTAAAATAATATATAATATTTTGGTGATGTTGAACTATATTATGTATACTAATGCATAATATTATAATAGAAATATTTAATATTCATAATCTTCATAATTAAAGGGGTAATAAAAATGATTAATGAAAAAATTAGAAATGTAGCAATAATTGCACACGTAGACCATGGTAAAACAACATTAGTAGATGCCATGTTAAAACAAAGCGGAATATTCAGAGAAAATGAACAAGTTGCAGAAAGAGTTATGGACTCTAACGATTTAGAGAAAGAAAGAGGAATAACAATTCTTTCTAAAAACACATCTGTAAGATATGGAGACATTAAAATAAATATAGTAGATACTCCAGGACATGCTGATTTCGGTGGAGAAGTAGAACGTGTTTTAAAAATGGTAGATGGCGTTGTTTTATTAGTAGACTCTTTTGAAGGAGCAATGCCTCAAACAAGAGAAGTCCTTAAAAAATCTTTAGCATTAAATTTAAAACCTATAGTAGTTATAAATAAAATAGACAGACCAGGTGCAAGACCTCTAAAAGTTGTAGATGAAGTATTAGAATTATTTATAGAATTAGGTGCTAATGATGAACAACTTGATTTCCCTGTTGTTTATGCTTCTGGTAAAAGAGGAATTGCAACAATGGATTTAAATCAAGAAGGAAAAGATTTAAAATGTTTATTTGAAACAATAGTAAATACAATCCAACCACCACAATGCGATATGGATGGAACAATGCAAATGTTAGTATCTAATATAGATTATGATGATTATGTAGGAAGAATTGCTGTAGGAAGAGTTGAAAGAGGAAGTATTGAAGTTGGAATGCCACTTGCTATATGTAAAAAAGATAAAACAGAAAATTCTAGAGTAGCTAAATTATACACATATGAAGGACTAAAAAGAGTTGAAGTTGAAAAAGCAGAAGCAGGAGATATTATTGCTTTATCTGGAGTTGCAGATATTAATATAGGAGATACAATCTGTGATTACAATAATCCAGAAAAAATACCATTTGTTGATATAGATGAACCAACAGTATCAATGACTTTCAGTGTAAATAATGGACCACTTGCTGGAAAAGAAGGACAATTTATAACATCTAGACATATTAGAGATAGATTATTTAAAGAACTAGACAGAAATGTTAGCTTAAGAGTAAAAGAAACAGAATCACCAGATTCATTTGAAGTTTCAGGACGTGGAGAATTACACTTATCTGTATTAATAGAAACAATGAGAAGAGAAGGGTTTGAATTATTAGTATCAAGACCAAAAGTTATAATAAAAGAAATTAATGGTCAAAAATGTGAGCCAATAGAAAGATTAGTTGTTAATGTACCAGATGATTGCATTGGAACAGTAATCGAAAAATTAGGAAAAAGAAAAGCAGAAATGGTTAATATGGAACCAGCAGAAGAAGGACATACTAAAGTTGAATTTAGAATTCCTGCAAGAGGTTTAATTGGATACAGAACAGAATTCCTTACAGATACAAAAGGAAATGGAACAATGAACCATATATTTGATTCATATGAACCATATAAAGGAGAAGTTATTTCAAGAGTTAGAGGAACAATAGTTGCTTTTGAAGGCGGAAAATCTGTAACGTACGGATTATATAATGCACAAGATAAAGGTGATTTATTTATAGGACCAGGTGTTGAAGTATATGAAGGTATGATAGTTGGTTTAAACTCTAGAGGAGAAGATTTAGCTATAAATGTATGTAAAGAAAAACATTTAACAAACACTAGAGCTTCTGGTTCAGATGATGCACTTCGTTTAGTACCGCCAATTCAAATGTCATTAGAAAAAGCTATTGAATTTATAGCAGATGACGAACTTGTTGAAGTAACACCAAAAAGTATAAGATTAAGAAAGAAAATATTAGATAGTAAAGAAAGAGAAAGAGCAGCAAGAAGTAAATAGAATTTAAACAAGAACGTGTTTTTTGATACAATAAAAGTATCAAGTAAATGCGTTCTTATTAATACATATAAAGTGAAGGAAAATAAAAATGATAAATGAAGAAGAATTAAAAGTTTTAAAATCAAAAGCTTTAGATGATCATATTCCTATAATAATGGATGATACATTAGAAGTAATCAGAGAAATATTAGAAAATGAAAAACCTAGTAGAATTTTAGAAATAGGAACAGCAGTGGGATATTCTGCTAGTCAATTTGCAAAATATACAGATGACTCATGTATAATAGATACAATAGAATTAGATGAAGAAAGAGCAAAACAAGCTATAGAAAATGTTAAAAAAATAGGTGTAGAAAGTAGAATAAATATAATTGTAGGAAATGCTGTAGATATATTACCTACATTAAATAATAAATATGATATAATTTTTATTGATGCAGCTAAAGGAAAATATCCTATATTTTTGAATGAGTCTTTAAAATTAATAAATAAAAATGGTTTAATATTAGCAGATAATATTCTATATAAGGGATATGTAATGAGTGATTATAATAAACACAAACAAAGAACTGCTGTAAATCATTTAAGAGAATATATAAAAGAAATAACTGAAAATCCAGATTTTGAATCAAAAATATTAGAAGTAGGAGATGGACTTTCAATAACAAGAATAAAATAACTTTAAATATATGTAAAAAAACTGCTCTATTGTAGAGCAGTCTTTTTTGGTACCTTAAAAGCAAACTTTATTCGGCACGATGAAGATTTTCGATTCTCTTTTCAGTGGCACGGATTTCAGCGTTTATGCTTTCCATAGCAAGCTGAAGATGATCTTTGGCCTCGAAGAGGTTCTCAAGCCTTGCTGTTAACATCTTAGCTTCAAGATTTTCCTCGGAAGAATTATTAGTAACCGAAATGTTATCTTCAATCTTCTCATTTAAAAGAAAATAATATTCATCAAGTTCGCCCTTGATGAGGATTTTCTTTTCACGCCTGATTCTTTTTGCTGAGCAGAATTCATGATTGTAAGCAACTTCCGGATGCTTGTAATGCTGCTGAGGATTCTTACGCTTCTGTCTAGCCTTTTTTCTCTGAATTCGCTTTCTTTCAGCTGTTTTATTGCATTTAGGGAAAAGACTGAAGAAGTCATTTTCATTATAATGTGTTTCAGCCTTAAAAAGTGAAATCCCTGATGAAACATCATCAAAATCGTCTTTCGGCGATATAGCCTCTGCATTAGCGAGAAGAACTTCAGGATGCTTGCGAATAATTTCCGCAAAAGTGCTTGGGGTACCTGTGACAATAAGGGTTGCTTCGCTCATAGTTGATTTTACCATCCTTTTGTATCATATTAGTTAAAAAATAACTATAAATATTATAGCATATATTTTATGTAAAGTCAAAAAGAAATTAAATTTAATAAAGTATAAAAATAAATAAAAAAATATATTTTTTTACATTTTTTTATTTACATTTACAAAAAAATTATATAAAATAGTACGAGATTGAAAAATATACGAAAGAGTTTTTTGAAAGAAGGGGTAAAACAAATGAGAATATTAATGCTTTCATGGGAGTATCCACCAAGAGTAGTTGGAGGAATTGCTAGAGTTGTGCATGATTTATCACAAAGATTAATAAAAGATGGTCATGATGTAACAGTTGTTACATACAGAGATGGTGATGTACCATACTTTGAAAATGATAATGGAGTAAAAGTATACAGGGTAGATAACTATATTATAAGTCCAAATAACTTTATAGATTGGATAATGCAATTAAACTTTGCTATGGTAGCAAAGGCAAATGAAATAATAGCAAAAGAAGGTCAATTCGACGTTATACACGCACATGACTGGCTTGTAGCTTATGCTACAAAAACTCTAAAAAACTCATACAATACACCAATTGTAGCAACAATACATGCTACAGAAGCAGGAAGAAATAGTGGAATAAATGGAGAAGTACAAAGATATATAAATGATACAGAATGGTTATTAACATATGAAGCATCAGAAGTTATAGTAAATAGCAATTATATGAAAAGTGAATTACAACGTCTTTTTGGATTGCCATTTGAAAAAATTAATGTAGTTCCTAATGGGGTAAATCTAAATAACTTTAATGGAATTGAAAAAGACTATGATTTCAGAAGACAATACGCAATGGATAATGAAAAGATTATATTGTTCATGGGTAGATTAGTATATGAAAAAGGTGTGCAACATTTAATAGCAGCTATGCCTAAAATATTAAATGGATATCATGATGCAAAACTTATAATAGCAGGAAAAGGCGGAATGTTAGATGAACTAAAAGCAGAAGTAGATGCATTAGGCCTTGGAAATAAAGTATATTTTACAGGATATTTAAATTCAAAACAAGTACAAAAAATGTATAAATGCGCAGATATATCAGTTTTTCCTAGTACATACGAACCATTTGGAATAGTAGCATTAGAAGCAATGCTTGCAGGTACGCCAATAGTTGTATCAGACATAGGTGGATTAAATGAAATTGTAGAGCATGGTGTAAATGGTATGAAAAGTTATGCTGGAAATCCAAACTCTCTAGCTGATTCAATTTTAACTTTATTATATGATGGAAAATTATGTGATAATGTTGTTAAAAATGCAAAACAAAAAGTAAAAACAGAATATAATTGGACAAAGATTGCTCAAGATACACATTTTACATATCAAAAAGCAATTTGTGAAACAATGGCAGAACGTCAAGCAAAACAAATTGCACAAGAAAAAGCAGGAAAAACAAAAAAAGCAAAAAACACAGAAAAAGAGATTACGAACTTACTATCATTCAAAAAACGTCAAGCTTATGCTTAATCAAAAGACAATGGGGCGGAGTTATTAATTTTAATAACGTAGTTATAGCTTAATTTAATAAAATAGGAGTGAATATTATTATGAATCCATACGATAAATGTCATGAATTAGCAAGAGCTATAAGAGAAAGCAAAGAATATATAGAATATAAAGAAGTAAAAGAAGAAGTTTCAAAAGTTCCAGATTTAAAATCAAAAATTGATGAATTTGAAAAAATAAGATATGAAGAACAATTATTAGCTTTACAAGGTGAAAAACAAAATGAAGAAAAAATGAAAAAATTGCAAGAATTATATACTATATTAGCTCAAAACGAAAAGGTTAAAGATTACTTTGATAAAGAAGTTAGATTTAATTTATTAATTGCAGATATAAATAAAATAATAGGTGAATCAATAAAAGAGGTTCTTTAAAAAATAAAAAAGGCGGGAATGCGTGATGCAGACCTGCCTTTATTTATTTAATAGGAAATTTCTTTGAAATTCCTATTAAATAAATACTTTGTACAGAAATTTGATATATGCAAATTTCACACACAAACAATTAAACGTGGGTTGAACTCTATAATTTAAAATAATGTTATAAATGGTTTGTTTTTTGCATATGAAGAAGTTCGCAAAAATAATTAAAATTAACTTGTCTAATAGAATAAATCGTTATATAATAACTATATTAAAATGAAATAGAGGTTAAACTAATGAATTATGAAATGCTTGAAAAAAATATAAACAATGGAAAAATAGCAAGTATATATTTATTGTTTGGAAAAGAAAAATATTTATTAGAAAATAACGTAAGGAAAATAAAAAAACAATTTCCAGAATTAATATTAGGGATAAATTATGTAGTACTAGATGAAACAGGTGTAGAAGAAATAATTCCTAATATTCAAACTCCAGCTTTTGGATATGAAAAAAAATTAATAATTGTAAAAAATTCTGGATTATTTAAAAAAGAAGGAAAACGTAAAAGCACATCAAATTCTACAATTCAAGATAAAATTGCAAATTATATATCAGAGAATATTGATATGATAAACGAATCTGTAATAATTATATTTATAGAAGATGAAACTGAAAAAAATACTTTATATGATGTTATAGATAAATTAGGTATAGTTTGTAATTTTGAATATTTAAAACCAGTACAGTTAGAAGAAAATTTAAAAAGAATATGTAGTATGTATAAAGTAAAAATAGATAGTGATACATTAAGATATTTTGTTCAAAATTGTGGCAATAATATGCAAGATTTAATAAATGAAATAAGAAAGCTTATAGAATATGCTGGAGAAGGTGGAACAATAGATAAGCAAATAATAGATAAACTATCTATTAAACAAATGGAAAGTATTATATTTGAGTTAACAGATAAATTAGGAAATAAAAAGGTTTCAGATGCATTAGTCATATTAGATAACTTAATTTATTCAAGAGAGCCAATTCAAAAAATATTGGTAACTTTATATGGACATTTTAAAAAATTATATTTATGCAAATTAGCAATAAATTTAAATAAAGATATAACATATTCATTAAATTTAAAACCAAATCAAACATTTTTAGTATCAAAATATAGAAATCAATCAAATTACTTTAAACTTTCAGAATTAAGAAAAATTTTACAAGAATTAATAGATTTAGACTATAATTATAAATCTGGAAAAATTGATATAGATATAGGAATAAGGTCAATATTATGCAACTATTGTAGTTAAAATTTAAGGAGGAATAAATACATTATGAATATTACCAAAGACAATATAAAAGACAAATTAAATTATTTAGGAATAAATCTAGAAGAAAACGAAGTTCCAGAGTTTTTAAAGAAATATGAACCTGTAAATTTCAATACTTCAAGATTAAATAATGATAAAGAGCATAGAATTTTTAAATATGTTCCAATAAATAATATAGAAATATTACTTACTCCAAATCATAGAGGTGATGATATAAGAAAAAAATATTCTGAAGCATTACCTTTATCAGAATACCTAATACCAAAAGATGATGAAGAAAATGTAGAACTTTTTGGAACATTTATGAACATGATAAATACTGTAAAAATAGAAGAAATAGAGAATGTAGCTAAAGTTCAAAAAGAATTAGAAAAACAAATTCCATTTAAAGTAAGTTATGATAAATGTCATTTATGGCAGATATATTATTCTCAAAGCACGGATAAATATTTTATGCTTGTATCTACCAAGGAAAATACATTTGCAGAGTTTTTTTATTTGTTAAAAAAACAAATTGAATATTACAAAATTAAACCTGCAAAAGTTCCAGAAATATATGTTCCAATAAATTATATTCATTATACAGAAGAATATTTAACAAGATCCGAAATTGCGGATATTGAAAATTATATGTGGCTTTTTACTAAGAACTGGTCACTTGTATATGAAGTATTTGATAAGAATGGAAAAATGTCTTCACAAATAGTTGGAGATACATATGTTTATGAAAAAGCAAAAAGTACTTTTAAAATAAAAATTGAAAACAAAGAAGAAGCAATTAAATTTTATAAACTATTAAAAGCTTTATTTATAATGCAAACAGAGATAATGGGAAAATATAGTTTTGAAACTAAGATAGATAATCAAAACAATTTAGAATTTTGGTTTCAAGATCAAAGAATAACATTTGATAATTTATCTGATTTTATAAGAGAGCAATACATAAAAACAGAAAAAGAAATAAAAAATCAAAATATAACGGTAGAAACATTATCAAATAAATTAAAATCTTTAAAAGAAGTATCAACTCAAAAAGAAAAAGAATATTTAGAAAAGCAAAAAGAAATATCAACATATTTGGAATACAGAAAAACTTTTTTAGGAAAGTTTAAATATTTCTTTAAGGCTGGAAAAGTAAAAAAAATAAAGTCAAAACAAGTAGAAGAACAGGAAGATATAGAGCAAGATAATAAAAAGATAGATGCTAAACCAATGCAAGTATATATGGATGATAAAAAATTTCATACAATTGAAGATTTAATAACTATTCATTCTTTATTAGAAAAATCCATAAAATATTCAAAAAATTTGAATCAAGATATACATGCATTAGAACAAAAAAATGAAAATTTGAATAGAAAAATAGAAAACGCTACTTTATATATAACAGAAATAGATAAACATAAAAAAAGCATATTTGATTTTTGGAAGTTTGCAAACAAAGACGAACTAAAAGCACTAGAGATGGGAAATAAAGAAGAAAATTCTTCGAATACAAGTCGAAATATTAAGAAAATATTTGATATAGAAACAGATTTAGAAGAATTAGGTATAAATGTAGATAATCTTCAAAGAAAAAAATTATCTAAAGAAGAAGAAGACAGCATATTTGTTGCTAAAACTAATATGTTGTATATTATAAATATGATAAGAAATGGAAATTTTGATAAAGATGCTTTAAGAGTAGCACTGGATACTTTAAAAGAAGAATTTGAAAGCCAAAAGATATTAATTTCTTCAGAAGCTTTTGATATATTCGGAAACATTAATGAAGATAATACAAAAATAAAATATATAGGTAGCAAGAGTCATAGAGAAAATGAAAAAAATAAATTTAAGATTTTAAATATAAACAAAAAAATTGATGTAATTGATTTTACAGAAAAAATTCAAGAAATAGTAAATTATCTAAATGAGTCATTACTTAAAATTAATGCATTATATGATATGTCTATATATAAAATGTTGCCAATAAATGAACATTTAAGAGATAAGTCATTTGACGTTTATAATCTTAGCATAGAAAATGAATTAGAAGATGCAATGGCTCAAGAAGAAGGCGCGTATAATCTTATAAAAATTAATTTAAAAGAAGGAATGCCACTTGTATATTTTTCAAATATAATTTTATACGATAATTACAACAAAACACTTCCTGTTCGGAATGGACATTAGTACAAATGTATTAATAGATTGTAATAAGTTTGACTATGAATTAATAAAAAAGACTAGGTTTAAAACTAACCAATATTATAAAGGAAAAACAATGATACCAAAAACAAAAGATATATTTGTTTATGAATATAATGTAAAATATAAAGAACAAAAAAATGAAGGAGAAAATAATGATAAAAAGGAATGAAACTAGAAAAATTTTAGTGGGTAATGTACAAATAGGTGGAAAAGATGATGTTATTATACAATCAATGTGTAATACTAAAACAAAGGATGTAGAATCAACAGTTAAACAAATATTGAACTTAGAAAGTGCTGGTTGTCAAATTGTTAGAGTTGCATGTTTAGATTTAGAAGATGCAAAAGCAATTAAATTAATTAAAGAAAGAATAAATATTCCAATAGTTGCAGATATACATTTCGATTATAAAATAGCATTAGAAGCTATAAATAGCGGAGCCAATAAAATAAGAATAAACCCAGGAAATATAGGAAGTAAAGAAAAGGTTGAGGCTGTAGTTAAAGCTTGCAAAGAAAAAAATATTCCTATAAGAATAGGAGTAAATGCAGGTTCTTTAGAAAAAGATTTACTTGAAAAATATGGAGGAAGACCTACAGCAGAAGCAATGGTTGAAAGTGCTAAAAGACATATACAAATATTAGAAGATTTAGAGTTTTTTGATATTTGTTTGTCACTTAAAGCATCTAACTTAGATATGTGTATAAAAGCATATGAACAAGCTTCAAATGAATTTAAATATCCGTTACATTTAGGTATAACTGAATCTGGAACAGCCTTTAGTGGAACAATAAAATCTAGCATAGGACTAAGTGCTTTATTAAGACAAGGAATTGGAGATACAATGAGAGTTTCTTTGTCTGATGACCCAGTAGAAGAAATAAAGGTAGCAAAAGAGATTTTAAAAGATTGTAATTTATATAAAAATCTTCCTAAATTAGTTTCATGTCCTACTTGTGGAAGAACACAAATAGATTTGATTCCAATAGCAAAAGAAGTAGAAGAATTTCTTCAAACAATAAAAACTGATATTACAGTTGCTGTTATGGGATGTGCAGTAAATGGACCAGGAGAAGCCAGAGAAGCAGATATTGGAATTGCAGGAGGCATAAAAGAAGGTTTATTATTCAAAAAAGGTGAGATTATTAAAAAAGTGCCACAAGATGAAATAATAAGTGTGTTAAAAGAAGAGATAATAAAAATGACATCAGAAGATAAATAATAACTAAAATTTTGCTAAAATAATATTAAAATACTTGACAGTTTACAATAATAAATATACAATATAAACGTAAGATTAAATATTATTATAGAGTTAATATACAATAACATTTTATAGAAAAAAATAAAAATTTTTTCATGAACCTAAAACTAATGGCATTTTTGTCAAAAGTTTAAGTTTATTCTATATATGTATTTATTTGAACATTGAAAATTAAATAGAAAGAGGTAAATAATTATGGAAATGCAAAATTTAGTAATAATTATCGTAACTCTTTTAATCTCAGCAGCAATTTTTATACCAGTAGGTGTATTTATAAGAAAAAAAATTGCTGAATCTAAAATTCAAAGCGCAGAAGCTGAAGCCAAAAGGCTTTTAGAAAATGTAAAAATAGAAGCAGAAAATGCTAGAAAAGAAGAAATTTTTAAGGCAAAAGAAGAAATGCTAAAAATTAGAAATGAGTTAGATCAAGAGATTAAAGAAAGAAGAGGCGAAGTACAAACACAAGAAAAGAGAATTATACAAAAAGAAGAAAATCTAGAAAAAAGAGAAGAAAACTTTGAAAAGAAAGAAAGAGAACTAGAAAGAAAATTTGCAGATGTAGAAACAAAAAATAAACAAATTGAAGAACTTTACCAAAAAGAGATAGAAGAGTTACAAAGAATATCTAATTTAACAGTAGATGAGGCAAAAGAAAAATTATTATCAGACTTAGAAAAAGATATTGTTAATGAAAAGGCAGTAATTATTAGAGATTTAGAAGCAAAGGCAAAAGAAGAAGCAGACAAAAATGCAAGAGAAATTATAGGATTTGCAATTCAAAAATGTGCAGCAGATCATACATCTGAAACAACAATGTCTGTAGTAGAACTTCCAAACGATGATATGAAAGGTAGAATAATAGGTAGAGAAGGAAGAAACATAAAAACACTAGAAACTTTAACAGGAATCGATTTAATCATAGACGATACACCAGAAGCCGTTATTATATCAGGATTTGACCCATTAAGAAGAGAAGTCGCAAAAATTGCATTAGAGAAATTAATAAATGATGGAAGAATACATCCAGCCAAAATAGAAGAAATGGTTGAAAAAGCTAAAGAAGAAGTTGAAGCATCTATAAAAGCAGAAGGAGAAAGAGCTGTATTAGAAACAGGTGTTAACAACTTACATCCAGATTTAATTAAATTGATAGGTAAATTGAAATACAGAACAAGTTATGGTCAAAATGTATTAAATCATTCTATTGAAGTTTCAAATCTAGCAAGAATAATGGCTGATGAATTAGGATTAAATTCTAAACTTGCAAGAAGAGCTGGATTATTACATGATATAGGAAAAGCACTAGACCACGATATGGAAGGTACACATGTTGAAATAGGTGTAGAAATATTAAAGAAATACAAAGAAAACAATTTAGTAATAAATGCAGTTGAAGCACATCATGGTGATGTAGAACACATGAGCATAGAATCTGTTTTAGTACAAGCAGCAGATGCAATATCAGCATCAAGACCAGGTGCCAGAAGAGAAACATTAGAAACATATATCAAGAGACTTGAAAAACTAGAAGAAATAGCAGATTCATTTGAAGGCGTAGAAAAATCTTTTGCTATACAAGCTGGTAGAGAAGTAAGATTAATAGTAAAACCAGAAAAAGTTTCAGATAGTGAAATGGTAATAATGGCAAGAGATGTAGCTAAAAGAGTTGAAAGCGAAATGGAATATCCAGGTCAAATAAAAGTTAATGTTATAAGAGAAACAAGAGCAATAGAATATGCAAAATAATATTTTAGAAGATATATTAATTTAATATATCTTCTTTTTTTGTATTGAAATAAAAATATTTATATAATATAATAGCCAAAAAAGGAGGAAATTAAAATATGTCAGATGTTAAATTAAATTTTGAAAATTCTACTATTACAGAGAAAATGATAATGGAGTATAAATCAGAAGTAGCAAAAATTCATAAGCAAATGGATAAATTAGCTAATAACGAAAAGGAATTCTTAGGATGGCTTGAATTACCCACTAACTATGATAAAAAAGAATTTGCAAGAATAAAAAAAGCAGCTAAAAAAATTAAAAATGATACAGATGTATTAATTGTAATTGGAATAGGTGGTTCTTATTTAGGTGCAAGAGCAGTAATAGAAAGTTTAACAAATACATTTTATAATATGATGTCAGATGAAAAAAGAAAAACTCCTAGAATAATGTACGCTGGAAATAATTTAAGTCCAAATTATTTAAATGATTTGCTTGAATTTATAGAGGATAAAGATATATCAATAAATGTAATATCAAAATCTGGAACAACAACAGAACCTGCAATTGCTTTTAGAATATTTAGAGAAGTATTAGAAACAAAATATGGAGTAGAAGAAGCAAGAAAGAGAATATATGTTACAACAGATAAGAAAAAAGGAGCTTTAAAAGGTCTTGCAGATGAAGAAGAATATGAAACATTTGTAATACCAGACAATGTAGGAGGAAGATTTTCTGTACTTACAGCAGTTGGATTATTACCAATAGCAGCTGCAGGAATAAATATAGATAAATTAATGCAAGGTGCAAAAGAAGCTCAAGATAAATATTCAGATGGAAATTTAAAATATAACAGTTGCTATAAATATGCAGTAATTAGAAATATTTTATATAATTCAAAGAAAACTACAGAAATTTTAGTAAATTATGAACCAAAATTACAATATTTCACAGAATGGTGGAAACAACTATATGGCGAGAGTGAAGGAAAAGATGGCAAAGGTATATTCCCAGCAGGAGTTAACTTTACTACTGATTTACATTCAATGGGACAATATATTCAAGAAGGAAGAAGAAACTTGTTTGAAACAGTAATAAATATTGAAAAACCAGCATCAAATATAAAGATTAACATGGATAACGACAATGTAGATGGTTTAAACTATTTAGCAGGAAAAACATTAGACTATGTAAATAAAAAAGCAATGGAAGGAACTGTATTAGCACATGTAACAGGTAATGTGCCAAATATAATGCTTAGTATGGAAAAATTATCTCCAGAAAATATAGGACATTTAATATATTTCTTTGAGAAAGCATGTGCGATGTCTGGATATATTTTAGGAGTAAATCCATTTAACCAACCCGGTGTAGAAGAATATAAGAAAAATATGTTTAGATTATTGGAGAAACCAGGATATTAATATGAATAAAGTAAAAAAATTTATAATAAATAATAAAGCAAAGCTAATATTTTGTATAATATTAGCTATTGCTATATTTACACGATTATATAAAATAGATACTATTCCTCACGGAATAAATGTAGATGAAGCTGGAATGGCATATGATGCATATTGTTTAGCTAATTATGGTACAGATAGATATTTAAACCATAATCCTGTGTATTTAATAAATTTTGGTGGTGGGCAAAGTGCTATGTATGCGTATATAGCAAGTTCTTTTATAAAAATATTTGGATTTAGTATAATTACTATACGTTTTCCAGCGTTCTTTTTAGGAATCATAGCAATTGTACTAAGTTATTTTATGGTAAAAGATAAATTAGGAGAGAAGTTTGCACTAGGATTTATGCTATTAATTACAATATGTCCATGGCATATAATGTCATCAAGATGGGGACTAGACTGCAATCTTTTGGCTCCAATGAGCATAATTTCAATGTTTTTCTTATTAAAAGCAAAAAATACCAAAGGTTATATTATTGCAGGTATATTTATAGGATTAACTTTATACACATATGCTTTATCATATATAATAATACCTATATTTTTGTTCTTAACATTAATATACATGTTATATACAAGAGAAATTACATTAAAAAATGTAATAATAATGGGAATACCAATCTTTATATTAGCAATTCCACTAATGTTAATGCTATTAGTAAATAACGGGTATATAAATGAAATTAAAGGAATAATCACAATACCCAAATTATGGATATATAGAGGAAATGAAATAAAACTTGAAACAATTTTAGAAAATTTAACTTTTTTTAAAACAATGTTTACAAATGATGCTTTGGTTTATAATTCTTTACCTGAATTTGGAACATTATATATTTTTGCATCATTTTTATCTATATTTGGTTTTTTTGTAGAAATGAATAATTTAATAAAAAATATAAAAGATAGAAAATTTGAAATAAATTCTATATTTGTGTTTTTATTTATAGCCGTAACAATATGTATGTTGATTATAGAAGGTCCAAATATTAATAAAGCTAATGCTTGTTTTATTCCTTTATTGTTTTTTGCATGTACAACTATAAAAAATATATATAAAAATTATAAATATGCATTTTATATAATAGTTATATTATATATTATTAATTTTGTTGCATTTGAAGATTTTTATTTTAATAAATACAGTATAAAATACGAATATCAACCATTTTTTGAACAAGACTTAATAGAATCATTAAATTACATAGATAATGATTTGAATTTTAAGGATAAAGATGTGTATATTTATACTTTATCAGCACAGCCATACATATATACACTAATAAACAATAGAATTTCACCATATGAATTTAATCAGAAAATACATGAGAATTCAGGGTATGAATTTTCATATGGAAGATATTATTTTTATAATGAAAATATAGATGATAATTCTGTATATATAGTTAAAGATAATGATAGTTTAATAAGTAACTTAAAAATCAATGGATTTTATTTAGAAAAATTAAAAAGTTATATAATAGCATATAAATAATATTGACATATAAAAACAAATGTTTTATAATAATACTGGTGAATATATATATGGAAAGAACAATAATGCATATAGATGTAAATAATGCATTTCTGTCTTGGACTGCAATAGAAATGCTGAAAAATGGAGAAAAGCTAGATATAAGAACTATTCCTGCAATAATAGGTGGAGATGAAGCTAAAAGATCAGGAATAGTTTTAGCAAAAAGTACAATAGCCAAACAGCTAGGAATAGTAACAGGAGAAACAATATATCAAGCTAAAAAGAAATGCAATAATTTAAAAATATACAAATCAGATTTTAAAACATATAGAAAATACTCAAATCAATTGTATAATATTCTATTAGAATATACAGAAATAATAGAAAGATATAGTATAGATGAATGTTTTTTAGATATGACACATTACTTAAAAAACAGACCAATATTAGAAATTGCAACAGAAATTAGCAGAAGAATAAAAAAAGAATTAGGTTTTACTGTAAATATAGGCATATCAGAAAATAAGTTACTAGCAAAAATGGCGTCAGATTTTGAAAAACCAGATAAAATACATACTTTATATAAAAATGAAATCAAAAATAAAATGTGGAATTTACCAGTAAAAGAATTATTTATGTTAGGCAGAAAAACAGTTCCAAAACTTTATACTTTAAATATAAAAACAATAGGAGAATTAGCACAAAGTGATATAAATTTAATGATAAAAAAGTTTGGAAAACACGGAAAAATGATGTGGGAGTATGCAAATGGTATAGATAATTCAGAAGTTAATAATAAAAAAGAATTGCCAAAAGGAATTGGAAATTCTACTACATTGTCAGTAGATATATGCAAAATAGATGAAATAAAAAAAATATTACTTGCATTGGCAGAACAAGTAACATATAGGCTAAGAAAATATGATTTATTAGCCAATACTGTTAACATTCAATTAAGAACAAAAGATTTTGTAGATTATTCACATCAAGGAAAATTAAGTATAGCAACATCAAATACTAAAGAAATATACAATAAATCTGTAGAATTATTAGAAGAAATGTATAAACGGAGAGTTTATAAGATTAGTTGGACTTAGAGTAGAAAATCTTGTAAATAAAGATGAAGTACAATTATCGTTTTTTAACAATGAAAAAAATGAGAAATTAAAGAAAGTAGATAAGACTTTAGATGATATAAAAAATAAATATGGTTACAATTCAATAACTAGAGCAGGCAATCTAGATACGAATGGTAAACTTAAATATATTATTGGTAAGGAAGAATAAAATAGTCACATCAAAGTTTTCTTTTTCATATTATTACTTAAGAAAGGAGTTTTATATGAAAAGGAAAATTTTTTTTTGCTATGTAAAAAAGAAAAACAATAAAACTTGTAGAGAAGTAAAAAAAGCAAATTTAAAAAAACATCAAATAACATTTTTATTATTTCTAAGTATATTGTTTATGACATCGACTTCGTTAGCTTTTGGACCATCTAGTACTCCTCTTTATAATGGAATTGATGTAAGTCAGTGGCAAGGAAGTATTGATTATTCACAACTAAGTTCAGATGGAATACAAATTGTATACATAAGAGCAGGAGAAGGATTTGATTATGTTGATCCATATTATATGAGAAATTATAATGGAGCAAAACAAAATGGCATAAAAGTAGGTTTTTATCATTATGTTACTGCAAAAAACGAAGAAGAGGCAATAGAACAGGCTGATTTTTTTGCATCTTTAGTAGGGGGATTGGATGTAGATTGTAGATTAGCAATGGATTTTGAAAGCTTTGGTGGATTAGGCGTAGATGAAATAAACAATATATCAATAGCATATTTGCAAAGATTAGAAGAAAAGACAGGAAAAGAATTAGTTATATATAGTGATGCTTCAAATGCAATAGATGTTTTTGGGGATTATTTAGCTCAAAATTATCCAATATGGGTTGCGGATTATTTTGTAACAGAACCTGAGAGCAATGGAAAATGGGACACATGGATAGGGTTTCAATATAGTGATTTAGGAGATGTTAGTGGTATAAATGCTAATGTGGATTTAGATTATTACACAAATCAAATACTTTTATCAGATTCTACTACTATTCCAGCTCAAGATACGAAACCTAATAATCCAGATGATACAAAAACAATAATAGTACAAAGAGGAGACACATTAAGTTATCTTGCAATAGAATATGGAACAACTGTAGAAAGATTAGTAGAATTAAATGATATAAGTAATCCAAATTTAATCTATGTAGGTGAGACGTTAAATGTTCCAGTTAGTGGAGCACAATCTACAACAACTACTATATATTATAGAGTAGAGAGAGGAGATACTTTGAGTCAGATTGCATTAGAGTATGGAACAACTGTAGATAGATTAGTAGAATTAAATAATATAAGTAATCCAAATCTGATTTATGTAAATGAAATAATAGAAATCCAGTCAAGAAGAACTGTATTAGGAGATACAAATCACTCATTATATACAGTAAGAAGCGGAGATACATTAAGCCAGATTGCATTAGAATATGGAACAACAGTAGAGCGATTAGCAGAGTTAAATGATATAAGTAATCCAAATCTAATATATGTAGGCGAAGTTTTAAGAATAATATAAAAAGGAGATGATTTTATAGCATATTCAGATGTTGAGCTACTTGCAAGAATTATAAAATGTGAAGCAGGTGGAGAAGGAGAAATAGGAATGAAAGCAGTTGCAACAGTTGTAATGAATAGAGTTAATGCTGCAACCGGAGAATATGCAAGAATTTCACAGCGGTGGAAGCATAAGAAATATAATATTTCAAGAAAGACAATTTGATTGTGCTACAGATAATTTATTTGGAAAGTACAATGCACAGAATATATATAATATGACTTTAGAACAAATCAATTATGATATAGCAAACTGGGCTATTGCTGGAAATAAATTAAATGAAGTAGGAATATGCTTATGGTATTTAAATCCGTTTCAACCAACATGTATGCAAACATTTCCTTATAATGGTTCTGGAGCTTTTCATACAAGAATATATAATCATTGCTTTTATAGACCAACAGATTTATATGATCAAACATAAATAAAAATAGGAGAGTGAGTTTTTATGGAAGAAAAAAGACAAAATGGAATGAGCAATACAATGCCAGAGACTTTAACAAATACTATATATACGCCAGCTTTTTTAAGACAACATATAGGAAAACTAATGAGAGTGGAGTTTTTAATAGGTACAAATTTTTTTGAGGATAGAATAGGTATATTGTCTGATGTAGGTGCTAGTTATATAGTATTAAGACCTGTAGAGGCACAAAATAATTTATTATATTGTGATATTTATTCTATTAAATTTATATCAATAACAAATGAACCATTTATATACAATCCTGATTATACAATGTATTAGTAAAGTACATTTGACATATATTGGAAAAGATGGTATACTAAATAAGTAAAAAAATTATTGGAGGGTAAAAAAGCATATGTTCTTTAAGAGAAAGAAACAAAAGGAAATCAAAACATTTAGTGAGACAGCAAAAGAACAGACAGGAGTTGATTTGACAGAAAAAATAAAGACAGCAACAATGAGGATGCTCGAGGTTAAATTCGAAATAAGCTCAAATCTTATATCTGGTTTAACAGAATTATCAAGAAATCCAGATTGTATTATTGCTAAAAGTAATAATATAAAAATTGGAAAAGGTATGTTTGAACTTGAACTTTCGAGCGAAGAAGTTCCTTGGGTGTTGTGGAAAAATCATAATACTTTGTGCTTAGTAACTTAAAGAAAAAGCAACTTACTTACTATAATTAGTTTGTAGGTTGCTTTTCCTATTTATATTATAGGAGATTTTTTCTAAAAAGTTTACAAAAATTTGCTTTAAGTAAATTTTTCATTTTAACCAAGCAAAAAACATAGTTTAAGTGTTAAAATGAAAAAAATTATAATATTTTGAAACTTTTTTAAATTTCAGCTGTTTGTATATATGAAAGCAGGGGAGAATATGGAAAAAGATTTAGATATAAAACTATATAATGAATATTTAGATGGAAATAAAGAAGCTTTTGAACTACTATATAACAAGTATGAGAGAAAAATACAATATTTCGTGTATAATATAGTAAAAGATTATCAAAAATCAGAAGATATAACACAAGACGTATTTGTTTATATTATGCAGAACAAGATAAAAGAAGGGTATACATTCAAATACTATATATATTTAGTTGCTAGAAGTAGAGCATATAACCATATAAATACAGAGAAAAAGAGAATCAAAATAAATGAAAAGTATTTATCAAATGAATCAGCTCAAGTTGAACAAGATGTTGCAGATACTATAACAAAAAATGAAAAGAGAAAGGAAATAATAAATGCAATAGACATGTTAGATGATAGATATAAAAATGCAATATATTTAACAAAAATTGAGCAACTTACATATCAAGAAACAGCACAAATACTTGGAGAATCAATTCAAAATATAAAAAATCTTATCCATAGAGGCAAAAAAGAATTACGAAAAATACTAGTAAAGAAAGGATTTGAGGAAATGAATAAAGTTTCAAAAGTGATTATAATATTATTATGTATAAGTGTTTTACTTGCTGGCGGAGTATATGCTACAATGAAAATTATGGAGAAATTTACAGGAAAAACAGAAATGGCACCAACATTTACAAGTAAAATATCATCAATAGATACAAACAAAGTATGGATTGGAACATTTAATTTAGTATGGAATGATTTTATGAATGATGTTATTGGTGGAAAAATAGAATTTGAAGATGGTTATTCAGAATTGGCAGATGAGTTAAATAAACAATCATTTACAGAAAAACAATTAAATCCAAATTCATATTTTAAAAAGCATGGCACGGCAACACTTGATTTAAAAATGCAAATTGAAAATGAAATAAAAGAAAAATTTAATGAAAATAGTAAAGTATTAAATAAAGTAGAATGGGGAAATCCATATGCGTATGTTTTATATGCAATGATGAAAAAAGAATTTAATTATTTAGAAAGGTTTCCTACATTAAAGGACAACACATTTGGAGATTCAAAAGAAAAAGTAAAATATTTTGGAATTGAGCCAGACACATCACAAGAGGCAAGTAAAAATGTAGAAATATTATTTTATAACTCAAAAGAAGATTTTGCAATTAAATTAAAAACAAAAGTAAATGAAGAGGTTTATTTATATAAAACAACTGGAGAAAACAAGTCTTTTGAAGAATGTTATCAAGAAATGATAGAAAAACAAGAAAAATATGACGGAAATAAGAAATGGAATGAAAATGATATTTTAAATATACCATTTATAAAAATTAGTGATGAAATAAATTATGACGAACTTTGTGGAAGAATGATAAAAGGAACAAATTGGTATATTAGGCAAGCTATTCAAACAATAGATTTTGAATTAAATAATTATGGTGGAAGTGTAAAAAGTGAAGCGGTGATAGAAACTTTAAAAAACGCAATCTATGAAAATGGTAGAGAATTTATTTATAATAATGACTTCATTTTATATTTAAAAGAAGGAAGTAAAGAAAAACCTTATTTTGCATTAAAAGTAGATAATATAGATGTATTAGTTAGTGCAGAAATAAACGAAGAATAATTTTTATAAAATGTATATATTTTTTTATTAAAAAAATGCATAATATTAATTGATATTTTTAAATATTTAATATATACTATTTTTGAGGTGCGAAAAATGATAATAAAAGTCGAACAAACAAAACAAAATAATTTTGAAATTAAAATTAATGATGAATTAAAATATTTTTCTAGTATGAAGAATATGTCAGGAATAATAAATTGTAGAAAAGGTGAAGGGACAATAACTAATATTGATGGAAGTATGTGTTATACATTGTTGCCTTCAAAGAATTTTTCAAATTTTTTTGGAAAGATAAGAAGAAAGCATTGTATTATTAACAGTCTAAATCAGAATTGTGGAGTGTTTTATGAATTAATAAGTGGTTTTTTGAAGACAAAACATATGATTGAATATGAAAATTATAAATTAAGTTGTTACAGTAAATCTATTGGAAAAACACAAAATATTTCAATATATGATGGAGAAAATCAAATTGCTCAGATTATTAAATCTGTACAGATTGTAGCAAATTCTTATATATTTTTGCTTGATGAGTATACAAATTTACAGACAATACTTTCACTTTTTGTTTCTTATTTGGAATATGAAGAGATGCATTCTGATCACACAACAGGCGTAGTAGGTGTTTCTTATACATATGATAGAAATAATAAATTTTATAATAAAAATTGGATAGAAAATAATTTTAATAAAGAAGATATACATTTTGTTAATGAACAAATACAAAAAGAAAGAAAACAATAATAGTGTAAAAAAAGTTAAATACATAAATTCATGTTGAATAATATTACGAATAGGGAGTATTGTATTTTATTTCCTACAGATGAGAGGAGGTGATTATATGAATAAAAGTTTAAAAATAGTTTTAATAGTTATTGCTTGTATATTCGTATTAGGACTTTTGGGAGGAATAATTGCTTTTATTGCTACTGGTAATACTGCTAATGCTGATGAATATAAATTTGGAAATGATACAATAAAATCTATAAAATCTATAGTTGAAAAAAGACAAGTCACTTCTGTATCTACTGAAACAAGTAATGGAGTTACTACAAAGAAAATAGAATATAAATCAGATACCGTATATGATGATTTATTAAAATATACTCAATATCTTAGAAACGAAGGTGGATTTATTTTGACTAAAAATATGAATTTGTCAGTAACACCATCAACAGTAGAATTTGGTAAAACCTCTAATGACTCTGGAAAATTAATTATGATGACAATAGACTATAATTCATTTGGGTATACAATTATTATCCAAAAAGGTGAAGGAACATTAACAATATACTAACAATATTAAAATTTAGAAACGGCATATTGTTTAACTGGCTATGTGTCGTTTTTTATGTGATAAAAGTTTTCTATTATATAAAACTTTGCATATAAATTTGCTTTAAGATGTTTTAAATAGTGCAAATATTAAAAAAAATTCAATAAAATTAAAATGAAGGCTATATTAAGCCTTCATTTTAATTTTAACAAGGAAACTATTTACTATTACAATAATTTATTTTTTTATGTATTTATTACTCTGTTACCTTATTCTGAACAGATACGTCATTGGTGCCGATGGTGGGACTCGAACCCACATGGTTTCCCGAACGATTTTGAGTCGTTTGCGTCTGCCAATTTCGCCACATCGACATTAATATAGTTATAATAGCACATATATTTTTGTTTGTCTATAATAAAATAAAATTTTTTTCAAAAGCATAAGTATACATAATGTGTTGATTTTAGAGCTAAGATGTGGTATAATGGAATAGTATGTAAAAGGAGGAATTTTATGTCTATGGAAAAAAATAAAGATATAGAAGATATCAAAGTTATAGTAGATATACCAAATGGAGTTACAGGTTTAGTTAATAGAGCAAATCTAGATAAAAATATTTGTACGAACTTTAGAGCGTTAGATGGTTTAGGACAGCCATATGAATTATTTGGAAAATATGAGGCTGAAGATATACGAGAATATATATTAAATCAATATAATGAATTATATCCTAATTTAACAGAAGTGGAAAAGGAAATAATAAAAAAGAGAATTATTGAAAATATAGATATTTCAATATATGATGTTTTAAATGAATATGATAATAAAGAAGAGAACTCAAGCGAAAAAACAGGTAAAAGTAAATCTGCACTTTACATAGATGCTATGTTAAAAGAAATTCCTAAAAAAGAAGGCGAGACTGAAACACAGTTCAAAAAAAGAGAAATAGCAACTAGAAAAGAAGAATTAGAAAAATCGGGAATTTCATTAATGTACGACTTTGGAAAAATATTTTCGAAAAACACTAACGTAATAGATACTTTTAAGATAATGAGAAATGCAATAAAAAATAAAGATTATGCAGAGTTTAAGTTTTTTGGAAAAAAATTAAAAAATAATAATTCTAAAATTAAAATAAGAGATAATATTACCAAGATAAAAGAAGAAACTTCAGAAAAAGCAAAGAAAAGTATAGAAAACTTAAAAGAAAAAGTAAAAAAACACTTTACTTCAAAACAAAATACTCTAGATCAACTAAGAAAAATGGCAAAAGATAAGGAAATTAAAAAGAAAGCAAAAGCATCTATAGCTTCATTACTTGTAGCAGGAGGAATTGTTTTTGGAGGAATAGCGATAAAAAATTCAAGTAATTCAAATGAAAATAATATTAAAGAAGAAAAAAATTCTACGACTTTTTCTCAAAACTTAGAAAAAAATAACACAACATACCAATCAGAAACTACAAAACCATTTATAGAAACTCAAGTTGAAACAGCAATAACATCAATGCAGAAAGATGAAGAAACAGATTCTACAACTATAAAAGAATCTATAATAGAAGATACACAAACTCAAACAGAGGTAATAACTTCAACAGAAACAGAGAATATACCAAACTTTAATACAGAAGACTATTATAATGAGAGTGACAAAGAGGAAATTGATTATATAGCAGAAGAAAACGAAAAAGATATAGATGAAAATGAAATAAGTATAGAAAATTCAAATACTAATGCTGAAATGAAAGAATTATTAATGGCTACACTAGATATAGGATTTGATACAGAATTTAGAATGGAATCTGGAAAATTTTATGAGGCTCCAGATGGCTCAGGAAGATTTGGAAGATATGAAAATGTAGATAAAGATGTCAAAATAAACAAAGTGGATGCTATAAAAGATGGAAAATTTGTACAATATAAAATAGATTCAGGCAAAACTTTTGCCGAAATATTCTCAGAAACTGATGAAATAATATCATTCCATACAATTAAGAGTGATGGGCAAATATTAGGCTGGAATGTAAACATAGATGAAGTAGAGGACGCTTTAATAGAAAGTGAAATGTCAAGAATATATGATTATATGCCAGAAGAAGAGAAGCAATATTTTGAAGAGATTGATTTAAATAAAGAAGTTAATGCAAAAGATAAGGAAATATTAAACCATCTAACAAGCGTAATACAAGCTAAAAATACTGCTAGAAATGCTGAAAACGAAGAAACTAAGAATGATAACGCTACAAAAAAAGAACTAGAGGAAGATTTTGAAAGGTAATTATTAATAAATGAGATGCACCTATTTAGTAAGCACAATAAAAAGCATATTGTGTTAATACTAAACAAAGGTGCATTATTTATCTAATAGGAATTTCCTCTGAAAATCCTATTAGATAAATACTTTGTACAGAAATTTGCTATGTGCAAATTTCGCACACGAACAATTAAACTTGGACTTGAACTCTACACTACAATTTAAAATATATAAAAATTTAATTATATTACTCTCATTATGATTAAAAAGCCAAAAAATATATAATAATTTTTATAATAGTATAAACTAGTTTTATAAATGAGATGCAAAGTAAAAAATCTTCATTTTTTAGTTTAAATTTAGAGAGTTTTAAGCTTTTATGGAATAAAAAAATATAAAAAAGAAAAAATATTATAAAATGTATTGACAAATGTAAAATACGGTGCTAAAATAACAATCACCGATGCAGAAATAAATGTTAAAAATACACATTTAAAATGTAATAGGTAAGACGTTAATTAAGCCAAAAAATAAATTAAAATAAATTTAAAAAAGTGTTGACAAAACACAACAAAATGTGCTAAAATAATTAACGTTGATTGCAGAAAACTGATACGAAAAATCAACAAAAAATAATTTAAAAAAATTATAAAAAAGTGTTGACAAAGTATTAGAAAATATGCTAAAATAATCATTGTCGACATCAAGAGAAAACATCAAGAAAAAGTACATTGAAAAGTAAACAATAAATATCCTTTAAGAGACCAAG
>CAKPKP010000002.1 GCA_934167495.1 uncultured Clostridia bacterium
ATAAAAAAAATTACATTAATTAGGGACGGACTGGGTGTGGTATTATTTTCCGCACTCCACTCCGTCCCCATTGACAGATTTGAGTGAGTGTCATTGCATGTCAATGAGGACGGAGATTTTTGACACATTTGGATGGAGTTTTTTTTGCACAATTTATTAAAAATAACATATTATTTCTTATAAATAATTTTTTGGAGGTATTTATGGATTATGAAATTATGATGAGTGGCAATATTAAAATTGGACAAAAAATGCCTGAGTTTGAAGCTATAACTAGTATGGGAAAAATTTGTTCTAATGATTATAGAGGTAAATGGCTTGTGTTTTTTTCTCACCCTGGAGATTTTACCCCGGTGTGTACCACTGAAATGTTAGCTTTTGCAAATAGCTATACATATTTTAAAAACTTAAATACATGCCTTTTAGGTTTAAGTATTGATAGTAATCCATCTCATATGGCTTGGATTTATGATATGTATTGTAGAACAGGTATAAGACTTCCCTTCCCTATTGTTGCAGATAGAAGCGGAGAAATTGCAAGGAAATATGGCATGATTTCAAATGATATAAGTTCAACAGAGACTGTTAGAAATGTTTTTATAATTGATGATAAAGGAATTATACGTACAATTCTTGTATACCCTCTTAACATAGGAAGATGTATTCCGGAGATTTTAAGAATTATTGAAGCTTTACAAACTAGTGATTGTAGTAATGGTTCTACACCTGCAAATTGGTGTCCTGGTAATCCTGTTATTGTTCCATCACCTCAGACTTATTGTGCACTTGAAGAAAGAGTAAACTATATTAATGAAAATAATAATGGTTTAAGTTGGTATCTAAGTTTTAAAGAACCTTCTTGTATGCCTTCAGCAGATAATACTTGCAAAAAACTAGATGAATGTCCTAATTGTGATAACAACAAAAAAAGCAATTAAAAATTTTGCTAACAAATTAAAGACGCAGAATTAAAAAATTTTTAATTTGCGTCTTTATTCTAATATTACTTACTATTTAATCTATCACATAATTTTTTATTAATAAACACTTCAATAAGACTTAATATTAATAAAATGATTTCTATAACTATCAACTCGTATCTCATTAAAATAAGTGTAAAGCTTGCACTTAATATTAATGTTAATATTTTTCTATATACTTCAATATAAATCAATATTTTTTGTTGTTCTTCTTTTGGTGTTATATCTAATGCAACATCTTCTATATATACTTGAAAAGAATCTCTAGTTGCAAGTATTAAGAAAAATCCTAATGACATTATTATTACTTTATATATAAATCCTACATTTAATAAATGGCCTAATATTAATAATGCAAAAGCCATACTTAAACATATTGTTAAAATTATACTCATTTTATGTTTTATTTTCGCATATACTTTTCCAAAAATTATATTTCCAACTAGCCTTGCTATTCTTGATATAAATACAATTGCTGTTATGTAATAAGTAACCATCTCTATTGACAAAAATTTTTGAAAATCATATTGCATAAATATTTTACTATTGTTTTGCCCCATTTTTATTATTGAATAAAATACTGCATTTGATATAATAACTAAAAATATTGTAGAAGATATTTTAATTTTGCTTTTTTTCTGGTCAGTTTTAGCTTTTTCTTCTGATACTTGTTCTGATTCATAAAACATTACAGATAAAAATAGCATTAGTAAATATACTATCAATGATAAATACATTGGCAAATAATTGTTAACATTAAATAAATATCCAGTAACTAGTGCTGTAATCATTGTTATTAATGCATATATTATTTTAGATTTATTTCGAATTTCATAATATTCATCTTCTTTGTTTAAACTTTTTAAATTATTTTTTAATAAAATTTTGTTCATATTTAAAAGCATAAATCCTATTTCAGATATAAAATTATACATTAATATAACAACAAAATTCTTTCCAAATGTTAAAAATAATGATGAAATTAATATTAAGCCAATTCCTAATCTAATTGATTTTACATTTCCTATTTTTTTTACAATTTTTAATATCACTTTTTGAAATATTATGCATATTAATAATGAAATCATTGTCATTGCAGTGATTTGACTTGCTGATAATCCTTTTACCAATGTTAAAAAAAGTGTATCTATTGGTACGAAAAAAATTAAATCTCCTGTAAAAGCAGTAAATATAGGATATATTTTTATACTTCTTTTTATTTTTTCATTTTCTTGTTTCATTTTATTATAATCTCCAATTAATTCATTTGTAGCTTCGACAAATATTTTATATCATATTTAAAATTTTAATGCAATTATAAAATTTTGGAAAAATTTCCTATTATAGAAACACACTTTTTTTCACATAATAATATTGTAAAAATTTTTTTGGAGGATAATATTATGGATGATAAACAAAAAATAAATTGTACAGTTTCAAGCTGTAAATATAATGAAGTTAATGATCAATTATGTTCTTTAAAACAAATCGTTGTTGAGGCTTGTCCTAACTGCTCTAATGGTACTCCTCAAGATGAATCTATGTGTGGAAGCTATAAATGTAAGAAAAACTAAGAACAATTTAGAGAACAAAAGCGGACATTAATAACTTTTGTACTTATTAAAACATTTTGAAGTCCGCGTCTTTGTTCGTGTGCGAAATTTGCAAAGCAAATTTCTGTGCAATATATTTATATTATAGGAAGTTCAGCGAACTTTCCTATAATATAAAAATGGATATTTGCAATAAAATTATTGCAAATGTCTTATATATTTTATTTCATAAATTTTCATGTGCGAACAAATTTGCTAAAATGATCTTTGATTTTTTTAGTTATTTTTAATTATTTCTTTTACTATTTCTTTATTGTTTTTATTTGAGAATATAAGTACTAAGAATGATATTACAAAACTCATTACATATACAAAAGCCATGAATTTCCAATTTCCATCTATTAAATTACTTCCAACTATTGTTGATGAAATTATGGAAGGAAATCTTGCAAATGTTGATATAAGTACAAATTTTTTAGCGTCTAATGGTAATAAAGCCCCTACATATGTAATTAAATCTTTAGGTGTTCCTGGCAAAAAGAATAATATAAATAATACTGAATATATTCTTTTTGTATTAGTAAATAATTTACTATTTTCCATTTTTTCAATTTTTTCTTTAGAAACAAAACTATAAATAAAATCTTTTCCAAATTTTCTAACTAAAAACAATATTACAACTGTACATAAAAATGTACCAAGATAAATAACAAACAGCCCACCTATTGGTCCATAACACATTCCTGCTAAAAGTTCTACTGGTTCACCTGGTAATATTGCAAGAAATATTTGTGCAAACATCAAGCCTACTATAAGAAATACTCCTTTTATTCCTAAACTTTGTATCTCTTCTTTAAACGCTGTTCTCCCCTCTTCTGTTGATATATTTTGAAATAATGGCATAAGTTTTATTGTTAATAATGCAATTAAAACTATAACAAATATTAGTACTAATATTTTAAATATTTTAACTTTATTTTCTTTCATATATATTGGTTCGTGTTCTCCTATTTTTACATTTTATCTGGCATTTTTATTCCTAATAATTCCATACCAGTTTTTATTACAAGTCCGCATGCATATGTTAGATATAATCTTGCATCTTGCGTCTTTTTGTCTTCTGTTATTACTTTATTTACTGTATAGAAATTACTAAAACTTTGACTTAAATCTATTAAATATCTTGCTACTATTGATGGTTCATTTTTCTCTGCGGATTGTAATACTACATCTCCAAAATTATAAAGCAATTTTAATACTTTGATTGATGCTTCATCTTGTAGTGCAGTGCCATCAACATCTTTAATTTCTGGAATGTATCCAGCTTTTTCAAGTATACTCTTTGTTCTAACATATATGTATTGAACATATGGCCCAGTTTCTCCTTGGAAATTAAGAAGAGTGTCCCAATCAAATATTTCGTCTTTTATTCTACTATTTGATAGATCATTAAATATAACTGCACCTATTCCAACTTTTTTAGCTACTTCATCTTTGTTTTCTAGCTCTGGATTTTTATTTTCTATTATTTTTTTAGCTCTTTGAATTGACTCATTTAATAAATCTTCTAATTTTATAATATTTCCTTCACGAGTAGACATTTTTCCTGTTTTTAGATGTACCATTCCAAAAGGAACATGAATTAGATTGTTTGTATACTTTTCCTCTAATCCTAATAATTTTGATACTTCAAATATTTGTTTAAAATGTAAAGCTTGTTCGTAAGATGTTACATACAAAGCCTTTTCAAAATCGTATGTTCTAGCTCTATATAATATTGCAGCTAAATCTCTTGTTGCATAAATACTTGAACCATTTGATTTGCAAATTATACAAGGTGGCATTCCTTTATCTTCTAAATCAATTACTCTAGCCCCTTCTGATTCTACAAGTTTTCCAGTTGCTTCTAATTTATCTATTACTTCTTGCATTTTATCTATATAAAAAGCTTCACCATTCCATGAATCAAATTTAGAATCTAACATGTCATATATTCTTTGAAATTCTTTTATACTTAAGTCTCTAAATTTTTTCCATAATTCTACATATTCTTCATTTCCTATTTCTAATTGTCTAAAATTCTCTCTACATCTATTTAATACTTCTTCATCTTTTTTACATTCTTCATTTATTCTTATATATATTTTAGTAAGTTCATCTATTGGATTTTCATCTATGTTATACTCATCATGCCATAATTTATATCCTTCTATAAGTTTACCAAATTGAGTACCATAATCTCCTAAATGATTGATTCCAATTGAGTTATATCCTAAAAATTTATATATTCTATATAAAGCTCCACCAATTACAGTTGAACGCAAATGACCTATATGAAAAGGTTTAGCTATATTGGGTGCAGAATAGTCTATAACAACATTTTTTCCATTTCCAATTAAACTAGAGCCATATTGTTCTTTTTTACTAGCAATTTCATTTAATACTATCTTTGATAATTCTAATTTATTTATATAAAAATTCAAGTATCCGCCTGCTGTTTCTATTTTTTCTATAATATTATCTGTTTCTATTTTATTTTTTATTTCTTCTGCTATTAATTGTGGAGATTTTTTTAATTCTTTTGCTAACCTAAAACATGGGAATGCATAATCTCCCATATTGCTATCTGGTGGTGTTTCTATATATTCTCTAGCTATTTTTACATTTATAATTTTAGATATTTTTTCTGCAATTTCTTCTTTTAAATCAATCATTATTTACTACCTCTTTCTTACTAAATATCTTTTTAATTAATTTACATATTGCTATGGCTATTATCATTCCAAGTATAACACCTAAAGCATCTATCCAGACATCTGTTATTTTTGCAGTTCTTTTTGAAATAAAATATTGATGTAATTCATCGGTTCCTGCATATAAAGTTCCTAAAAATATTGTTAATATTACTTTTAAACTTGGTTTCATATTACAACTATTTACTAAACAATATATAAGTATGCCACCTAATGTATATATTGAAAAATGTGCTAGCTTTCTTATTATTGGATGTATTATATTTATTTCTTTAGGATCTGATGTAATTAATTTTGCAATCTTCAAACTCAAGCTTTGAGATGTAGTGCCATCTTGATTTGAAAACATAAAAACAGCAGACATCCATCCAAATATCAGCAAAAGTAGAACTAGAATTAAAATGTTTCCTTTTGCCTTTAATGATAGTTTTGTATATATTGTACAAATTATAGTTCCAAATACTCCTCCTAATGTATCAATTAAAACATCTGTTACTTGTCCACTTCTTCCAGCAATAAACAGTTGATGAAATTCGTCTGAAATAGCATATAATAACCCAATAAATATTGTAATTAAAATAACGTGTTTTTTCTTTATATTAAATGTATTTACAAATGAATATATTAATATTCCTCCTAAAGTATATATAGAAAAATGTGCTAGTTTTCTAACAATTGGATGAACTATTTCAACTATACTTTCATCTTGTATAAATATTTTCACTAATTTTAAACTTAATCCTCCAGACATTTCACCATTTTGACTAGAAAAACCAAATACTATATACATCCATAATAAAATTAATATTCCTAATATAATTCTTTTTAAAACTTTTTTTATTTTTATCATCTCTTTTCATTTCTTATTTATGAACACTTAAATCTATTATTAAGTTCATATCGTCATCTTTTGCTGCTTTATTTTTTCTTATCATCCCACATTTTTTGCATTTAAAAATTATTACATATCCCTTTTTGCTATCTATTTCTAGTCCTATTGGTTCTAAGTCTCCATGACAAGTTTCTTCCCTGTCTCCTGGATTTTTGTCTACATGTTTAGAATGTAAGCAATATGGGCAATGATTTCTACATGAATATCCAAGTTTTTCAACTTTTTTCCCGCAATTTTCACATATAAATTCTTCATCTATTTCAGTAAAATTAGGCATATTTTTTACCTTCTTTCTTAGTGTTTATCAAAAATTCCTCCACCAATAAATTCTCTTAACAAAGAAGTATTTGGTATATCATCTGGAGACATTGAGTCAAAATATTCTAATAATGTAGCTAATCTCTTAGCTTCACTATATTCTTTATGAGTATTATCTATTTCTTTAAGTAGTGGAATTGCATAATCTTTTAAAACTGCTAATTCATATACTAATGATGAATTAAACATACAATCTGCTTCTTCTTGGAAAGGGAAAATATTTTTTTCTTCTCCTCTATTTACTGAATACCACATTTTCAAAGTATGAAGTGCTGAATATCCTCTATATTGATGGTCTCTAACTATTCTTCTTATAAGTCTTGTATCTGTGGTAGAAATTCTATTGTAATAATCGATATTAAGAACAGTTAAATCACTAATATATATTTTGAATTTGCTTTCCTTTGGAATTGAACTTGTTAATTTGTCATTTAAGCAATGTATTCCTTCTATAACAAGTATTTCATTATCTTTTAAGCTCATTTTTTCGCCTAAATATCTTTTTTTACCTTCAGCAAAATCAAAAGTTGGAACATCTATTTCTTCTCCATTTAGTAACATTTGTAAATGTTTATTAAATAATTCTAAATCAATTGCTTCAATACATTCAAAATCATAATTTCCGTATTCGTCTTTAGGATTAAATTCTCTTTCAACAAAATAATTGTCTACAGAAATTGTTACAGGCTTAAATCCATTAATTCTTAATTGTATACCTAATTTTTGTGCAAAGGTTGTTTTTCCTGAAGATGATGGACCTGCTATTAATACCATTCTGACATTTTCTTTAGTTTTAATTTTGTCAGCTATTTGAGCAATTTTCTTTTCATGTAATGCTTCTGATACTAGAATACAATCTTTTGATTTATTTGCTCTAATTTTATCGTTTAATTTGCTAACTATAGGAATGTCTAATATTTCATAAATATCATCATATTCACTAAGTGCTGATAAAAGTTTTAAACTTTCTTTAAATTCACCTAATTCATTTGGTTTAAATTTACTTGGGTATCTTAATAAGAAACCATTTTGATATTTTTTTAAATCAAATAATTTTGCAAATTTTGTTGATATTGGCATTGAACCATAAAAGTAATTATAATAATCTTCACAATAATATAATGAAACTGTTTCTTTATATTTTGAACTTAATTGCAATTTTCCTCTATGTGTATTTTGATTTTCCAAATAAAACTTTTCAGCTTCTTCTCTTGACATTACTACTTTTCTTATTGGTAAGTCTTTATTTACAATTTCTTGCATTTTGTTTTTTATATTTTCTATCATTTCATCTGTAACTTGACAGTTATCTATTTCACAAAACATAGAATTTGTTAATTGATAATTTACTTTTAATAATGCTTCTGGATATACTTCTTTAAATGCTTTTGCCATTATATATAAAAGACCTCTTATATAAACAACTCTTCCATCAGAATCTCCTCTTGTAATGAACTCAATTGTACCATTTTTATTTATATCATGATTTAAAGATTTAACTTCATTATTATATCTACATGCAATAATATCATTATCTGAACTCTCTATTACTTCTTTAAAAGCATCTTTTACTTTAGTATAATCTTGTATTTCATAATTTTTATCTTTATATGTAATTTGCATAAATTTCCTCCTTATCACAATGCATATATTTTATATCATATATCATTTTTAGTCAACAGAAAAGTAATTTTATATGATACTAATAGCCTTTGATTTTAATAAATCAAAGGCTATTTTAGGTGACATCTATTTTAAATCTATACTCTTAATATTTGAGAAATTGGTTTTATTTCCTCTTCTTCTTTTTTCTTATCAGCTTTACTATTTGCAACAATCAATTTTAAAACATTTGATTTTTTATTTCCTTTACCAGTTTCTTTGTTATGTTCTTCTACATTTTTTGCAACTTTAGGCGTTTCTTTCTTAGTTGTTGTTTTCTTCTCAACTTTACTTGCTGTTTTCTTCTTATTCTCAGTTTCATTTTTAGTTACTTTTTTATCAACTTTTGAAGTTGATGCTTTTTTACTTACTTTATCTTTTACTTCTTTTTCTTCTTTACTTTTCTTTGTAACTTTTTTTATATTTTTTTCTTCTTCCTTTAATTTCTCTGTATCATTTTTCTCTACCTTTTTTGCCTCTTTCTTTGGTGCTACTGTAGCTACTTTTTTAGTTGTAGTTTTCTTTGCTTTATTTTCTTGTTTTTCAGCTAAATCTTTGAAATTACTTTTTATTTCTTCTACAGCTGTCATATTTTTCTTCATAAGCTCATTGTTTGCATTAAAATATCTTTCAATCATATTTTCTAATTCAAGAATTCTATCATCTACAGACATATTTTCTACATTGTTTATTTTAGGAACATTATTTTCTATTATATCTAAATTAGATTGTTCTATTAACTCTTCTACTGATTTTGATTTTACTTCTGAATTTGGCAATGATATAAGTTTTTCTGTATTCTTTTCACCATAATAATATTTACTTTTATAAGATTTTGCAGATATAGGTAATTTATTTAATACTAAACCTCCTATTATACCACCTGCATTTTCAATTGATTTCTTTAATTTCTTTGTATTTTCTATTTTGCTTTTTCTATATTCAGCAACTATTATACTTGTATCTACCATGTTTGATAATATAACACTATCTGAAACTAGCATACAAGGAGTACCATCAAAAATTACAATATCATATATACTTTTTAATGTATCTATAATCAGTTTCATTTTTTCTGAAGATAACAATTCTGATGGATTTGGTGGTCTATTTCCACTAGTCATAATGTGTAGATTTTCAATTTTAGTTTCTTGAATATATTTTTTGAAATTATCTTTGCTTGTAATTTCTTCTTTCTTCATTGCTAAACAATTTGATAAACCTACATTATTTTTCACATTGAATATATGATGTTGTCTGCCTTTTCTCATATCTGAATCTATTAGTAATACAGTTTTGTTTGATTGTGCAAATGCAGTTGCTAAATTAGCTGTTACCCAGCTTTTACCTTCGCCCATCATACCACTAGTTACTAATATAGTTTTTATATTATTATTTGTTTGTGTAAACATTATATTTGTTCTTAATGTTCTGAAGAATTCTGATATTGGAGATTTATAATCTTCATATGTAATTAATTCTTCTAGTTCATCTCTTTTTCCATTTTTATTTTTCATATATTTTTGTTGCATTGGAATTGTTGTAAGTAAATTTACTCCAATATATGATTCAACATCCTCTTCTTCTTTTATTGTTGAATCAAAATAATACATTACAAATACAAATAATGCTGAAACTACTATTCCGATTACTCCAAATATAGCTATATCTTTTACATGGTTAATGTTATATGGAATTACAGCCTCTTCTGCTTCATCTATAACATTTACGTTATCAATCTTATATAGTTTCATTACTTCTTCGCTAAATACTTTTGCAACTTCATTTGCAATATTTTTAGCTAATTTTGCATCTTGGTTTACTACTGTAATTTTTAAAATCTCAGTATTGTTTATATCTGTAACACTTATTAAATTATTCAATTTATTTTCCGATATATCTAAGTCTAAATTCTTAATAACTGTTCTTATTACTTTATTACTCTTTATTATTTCTCCATAAGTAGATACTAATTTTTGATTTAAATTAATATCACTTTGCGTAATTTCTTTTGCTGTTGATTCTTCTGTATTTTTTATTAATATTATTGTTGTCTCTGATTTATATTTTGGTGTTACATAATAATATGAATAAATGTATCCAGCAAGAATAAAAAGTAATATAATCATTGCTATATACAATTTTTTATTATAGACTGTTTTTAACAATCTTTTTATTTCTAATTCATCCATTTTTTAATCACCTTTTTTATTATAACATAAAAGTTGGTAAAAATCAACTGTTTATGTAAACAATGGAAGGTAAGAAAAAAGTTCATGCAATTAGCATAAACTCTTTCTTGATATATTATTTATAATTTATATAAAATTTATCTCCAACATATTTACAATTTAATGTTCCTATACTATTTAAAAACTGATTATATCTATCTATATAATTCTCCTTCTTATTAGTTGATATTTTGCAATCTAAATTGTATATATCTTGATATTGTCCTAAAGATACTGCGTCTGACGTAATTAATTGATAATTTATATTTGCATATCCATAATCATTAAATGTTACAGTTTCGCCTAAATTAGCACATATATAAATATTTAAATATGAAAATGCTGTATTTACATAGTCAAATTCTTCTTCAAACATTTTCTGATATTGTTTATCTATAAACATAAATTTATTATTTGTATTTTTAACTATATAATAATTATCACATACATATACTTCTTTATAAACTGGTGAAACAATGTTTCCAGACTTATCTATAAAATATACAGTATTATCATTATAATTCTTAAGTAAAATTACATCATCAACAAGTTCTAATATCTGTGCTTTTCCTTGCATTATAGTTTTCTTTCCTACAGAATTGAACCATCCTTGCTCTCTACTGCTTATATTATAAAAAGGAATAAAACCGTTTTTATATACGTATAAATAATTTGAATCGTAATCTAATGAATCACACTCTAATGTAAATCTTATATTTATATTAGACTTTCTTGCAAGTTCATATTTATTTTTTCCAGTAATTGATTCTGTAATTATAACATCATATTCGTTATTATAATCATATCTGTAAGTGTAATCTTCTGTTTGTTCAACATATACAGGTCTTTTTTCTAAATAATCTTCTTTATTTCTTGCAATTTCATATTTCATCTCACCAGTTTGATTTAATGTATTTTTGTATATATTATTTAATTCTTCTAATTTTCTGCTGTAATCATTATTGTTAGATTCTGTTTTGTATGATAATACTTTCCTTTCATTTTTTAAAATAATCTTTGTACTTTTACTATCACATACTAAAGCTATTTTAAAGTTTTTATTGTATACATTAATATTAATGAAAGGACTTGCATAATCGTATTTAAAATCTATAACAGTATTTCCATCTTGATTTATATATCCCCATTTTCCCTCTTCATTCTTGACATTTATATATACATCATCAATGTCTAGTTCTGTTATATACTTAAAAAAGTCATTTGAATACTTAAGTTCTCCTTCATTATCCTTATCTCTTATTTGCTCTCCAATCCATTTGTATGCAAAGCATGTACCAGATAATACTATAATTAATCCTATAATTGTTACAACTATAGATATCATTACCATATTATTAACATCAACCATATTTTCTTTTAAGCTCATAATAATTATTATTAAAGCTGACATAAAACTAAATGTACATATATATATTGCATGAATTGGAATAAATAGTATTGCAAAAATTCCTAGTAAATATCCAAAGCAAAATATTTTATCTTTTCTATTAATAAACACATATAAAATATTTATAATCGCTGTAATTACAAGTAAAGCAAAAAGAGCAATATTTATTATGTTTATAACAGACATTTCTTGAATAGTTACTGAAAGTATGTCTTCTGGTATAACTTTAGAATATATAAGAATTAGAATTCCTACAAAAGCATTCATTATACCTAATACTAAATTTACATATTTTCCTTTCATTAATACACCTCATTTGTAAAGTGAATAGTTCTAGATTATAATAAATTACTGTTCTTTAAAACACTAAAAATTTCTTCATGTATATCATCGATTGTTCTTATTTTTCCGTCTCTTATGCATTTTATTTCACACCAACCATAATCTTGTATAATGCTACAAGCTGCATTATAACTATCTTGAAGGTGATTAAAATCTCTTTCATGAATATCTTTTTTAGAATCATGTGAGAATTTATTTTCTCTATCTTTTATTAATTGTAAAGAATATTCTGGTGGCATATTTAGAAAGAATACTTTATCCGGTTTTGGTAATCCATATAAGTTAAATTCAAAATCGCATAACCAATCTAAAAATTTCTTTCTTTCTTCATTATCTAAAATTTTTCCAGCTTGATGAACCATATTAGAAGTTGTATATCTATCTGCTAATATAATTCCACCATTTTTATAATATTCTTCATAATATCTTTTATATGTTGCATATCTATCTGCTGCATAAAAAGTTGAAGCAATATAAGGACTTACATCTTTTGCATGTTCTCCAAATTCTCCAGATAAATACATTTTTACTAAAGCTGATGAATCGTTATCGTAATTTGGAAATGACATTGTCTTATATTCTATGTTTTCTTCATCTAATCTTTTTTTCAATCTTTCAAATTGAGTTTGCTTTCCACTTCCATCTGTACCTTCTATAACAAATAATTTTCCCATTTTTTTCTCCTTGTACATTTACATATATTATTTCATTATCTTCTATGAGTATGAATCATTTCTGCTTCTTCTTTTGCTTTTATTAAATCTTTTTGAGAATACCCTAATCTTTTTAATACATCTGAACGTCTTGATTCTAATTCTTTAATTCTGTCTTCTTTATTTTCTTTTGATTCTTCTATTCCTTTTTCTACACCTCTTGCTCCACCAACTAGTGCTCCTGCTTCTTTTCCTAAGGCATATCCTGCAGCTGAGCCAATTGCTATTTCTCTTAATGTAGTATCCATTTCTATATCTGGTGAATTTTGAAGTTCTGTTATTTCATCATCTATTTCTATTAATTCTTCAAGTAATTCTCTTTCTTCTTCTATACTTCCAGAATATCCATCTGCTACTTCATATAATTTTTCTTCTTCTTTTTCATCTACAATTTCAGTATCTTCTTTATGAATATGCTTAGATTTATCTCCATCTTTTGATTCCATAATAACTTCAGCAGGATAAACTCTTTCAGCATCTGCAAATTCTATTTCATATCCTCCACATTCTGCTGTTTTTACCATATCCATATTGTTTTTTCCATCTGAATTTACAACAATTAGATTTCCTATTCCATCTCCTCTAGTTCCTGTATCAGCATAGAATACATCATATTTTTGACCATCTACTCTCTTTCCAGCAGTTATATCGCCTACATTAAAATTTGAATATAAATTTCCAACTTTATTTTCAAGAACTGGTGCTATATTTTCAAAAGCAGGTGTTGCTTTAAAACCAATTATTTCTTTTTTATCTCCAGCTGCATTTTCTTGCATAGCTTTAAATCTATTGTTTTTGAATCTTACTATTACAACGTTATCTGATGAAGTTCTTATTGAGTCATCATTTAATATTTGAGAACAAGTTTCTCTATCGTTTACTCTGATTATTCCTACTATATTATCTGGATTTTCGTTTAAGTCTTGTGCAATTTCTTCTTTTTCTTTCTCTTGTTTTTCTTGCTTTTCTTCTAACTTTTCTTCCGGAATTGCTTTATAAATTTCTCTTCCTAATTCTCCATCTTTTGTAGGTTCTTTTTCAATAGATAAATATAATTTTTCATCTAATTTTACTAGACCTGTTGCTACATAAGGGTGTAATTGTTTTTGAATATCATTTGATAATTCTAATTGTGATTTCTCATTTATTTCACCAATTTCATCAATTTTTGAAATTATAGTTTTATCTCCGCTTCTTGATACAGTAATTACTTCATTTTCTTTTTCTTCAAGACCTTTTTCTGTTATTCTTTCTTTTAATTCTCTTGTTGAAATTGATTGTTGCTTACTGCTAGAATCTTTTATCGCTTCTATTCCTGTCTGTTCTATTTCTTTAAGCTCTAATCCTGTTGACAATAAATCATTTATATCTTTTTCAGATAATTTTAAAACTTGTGCTACTCTTTGGATTTCTTTATTATCTATTACATTTTCGGAATAATTAAGTAATTTATAATATTCTCTTTCCACATCTTTAACTTTCATTAAAGTTACATCATTTATATCTCTATCTATATTAAGCTCTTTTAAATTAAAAGTTAAATTTCTTTCTACTGAAGTTATTCTAACATCATCTGGCAATTTTAAAGAAATATAATCTTGCTCAATCTTTAATTTTCTTATTTTGCTTTCAATTTCTTTTCTTGATTGCCCAGTTAATACATTTTCAATATCATTTTTCATACAAAAAACTCCTATTTCAATTTTTCTTCAATTAAAGTAGCTAATTCTTTTGCTCTTTTTGTAATATAATCTTGATCTTTTCCTTCTATCATAACTCTAACCAAAGGCTCTGTTCCTGATGGTCTTATTAATACTCTTCCATTACCTGCAAATTCATCATTTAATTCTTTAATTTTAGCTGATATTTCTGAATCTTTTTCATAATCATATTTTTTGTCTGAACTTACCTTAGCATTTATTAATACTTGAGGATATATAGTAATTTCACTTGCAAGTACTGATGCTTTTTCTTTTTCTTCTAACATTACTTGTATAAGCATTAATGATGTTAGAATTCCATCTCCTGTAGGATTATAATCTAAGAATATAACATGACCTGATTGTTCTCCACCTAAATTATATCCTTCTTTTAGCATTTCTTCTAAAACATATCTATCTCCAACTTTAGTTTGTTTTAAAGTTAAATTATTATTTTCAGCATATTTATTTAATCCTAAATTGCTCATTACTGTAGCTACAACAGTATCTTTGCTTAATTTGTTTCTTTTCTTTAAATATTTTGAAACTATTGCTAATATTATATCTCCATCCATAACATTTCCGTTTTCATCAATAGCCAAACATCTATCACCATCACCATCATAAGCAATTCCTAAGCTTAATTTGTTTTCTACAACAAATTTCTTTAAACCTTCTAAATGTGTAGAACCACAATTATCATTAATATTAACACCATTTGGTGTATTGTTAATAATAATATGTTCTATTCCAAGTGCTGTAAATACTTTATCAGCAACTTCATATGTAGCTCCATTTGCTGTATCTATAGCTACTTTAAAATTCAAATCCATATGCTCAGAAAAATTATCTTTAAAAGTATGTTCAAAGAATTCAACATATTTTTCTATTAAATCCTCTCTATTTTCTGATGTTCCTATTTTTTCTCCAACTGCATTTAATGCAGATAATTTATCTGAATCCATTATTTCTTCTATTTCTTCTTCTATTTCATCAGATATTTTCATTCCTTTATTACTAAAATATTTAACGCCATTAAATTCAAATGTATTATGAGATGCTGATATAACAACACTTGCATCTGCATTCAATTTTTTTGTTAAATATGCAACTGCTGGAGTTGGTATAACTCCTAATGATTTTACATTTGCTCCATAACTTAAAAATCCTGCTGTCATTGCACTTTCTATTAAAGTTCCTGATATTCTTGTATCTCTACCTATTAATATTGTTGGTGCATGGTCTGTATGCTTTGATAATACATATGCTCCTGCCTTTGCAACTCTAAATACTAAATTTGGTGTTAATTCTGTATTTGCAATTCTTCTAATTCCGTCTGTTCCAAAATATTTTCTCATAATAGCCTCCTTAATATAAACTCATCATATTATATACTTTCTTTTTTAATATTGCAACTAATTTTTAGTTAAAAAAATATCCTAGAATTATTACTTTAATTCTAGGACTTTTCTCATTACATATTTTTATTATTTTTTGTTTTAGGATATAAGTTTTCCATTAAGAATTCTTCTGATATCATTTCTGATAATTCTTCTTTGCTAATTACAGGTGCTGTTTGTTCAGGTTCTTCTTTTTTATTTTCTCCTAGTAATTTATTTTTTAAACTTGTAATTCTTTCAAGTTCTTCTTTCATCTTTTTTTCTTCTTGCTCTAAGTTTTGTATTTCATTAATACTTTGAACTGTATTAGCATTATTTTTTTCTTTTTTAATATCTGTTTCTTCTTTTTCTTCTTTTACTATTTCATGTGAATGATGTTGTTTTTCTATAATTTCATCATTATTTGATTTTAATCTTCTATTTCTTGTTTTAAATTTATTTACAATTCTTTTTACACCATCTAAAAATTTATTTTCTATTTTTTTATTGTTTACTATTATTTTTTTCTTTTTCATATCATTATCGCCATAATAATAATATGTATTTTCATAACCTACTACTTGATTTGGTACTTTATTTAATACAGCGCCTATAACTCTTCCGCCTACATTCTCAATTGATTTTATTACTTTTGCTAAATCATCTTTTTTTGTTTTCTTATATGATGTGACTAATATTGTAGCACCTATCAATCTAGATAATATTAATGAATCAGTTACTGGTAATATTGGTGCACCATCTACAATTATTATATCGTATACTTTATTTAATTCATTTAACAATGATTCAATTCTATCTGATGTTAATAATTCTGATGGGTTAGGTGGTACATTTCCTGCACTTATTATATTTAAATTAGTTACATCTGTTTCTTTTATATACTTACTTATATCATTAGCTATTTCCATTCCATTTTCGTCTAAATTAGAAAGATAATTTGATAATCCACATCTTGAATCTACGTTAAATATTTTGCCTTGTCTTCCTCTTCTCATATCTGCATCTACTAAAATTACTTTTTTTCCTGCTTGTGCAAATGTTACAGCAAGGTTTGCAGATACATAACTTTTTCCTTCACCAGGGAAACAACTTGTTAATAATATAGTTTTTTTACCTTTAGTATTCATAAACTGTACATTAGTTCTTAATGTTCTAAATATTTCAGAAACAACAGATTTAACTTCATTATATGTTATTAATTCTTTTGCTTTAAAATTATTTTTTACATTATCTTTAATAAATGGTATAGATACAAGTGGATATACTCCGAGACCATTTTCTAAGTCTTCTGTACTTTTTACAGTTGTATCTAATGCAGTGCATAATGCTACATATACTATAGATACAGCTAATCCAATTATAGTAAATATTGTAACATCTTTTAAGTGGTTAATGTTACATGGATTTGTATCTACTTTTGCTTGATCTATTATATATATGTTATTGATTTTATATATTTTTTCTACTTGGATAGCAAATTCTTTTGCTATTTCATTTGCTATGATTGCTGCTTGTTTAGGATTATCATTTACTACACTAATTTCAATTAATTCAGTATCTGATATAGTATTAACTGTTATTGACTTTTTTAAATCAGTTTCATCAATATCTAAATTTAAATTATCTTTAACTGTTTGCAATAATGTACTACTTTTTATAAGTTCACTATATGTTGATATAAGTTTAGAGTTAAGTGTTATATCTGTTTGAGTTATTTGGTCGCTCTCTGTACTGTTTCCTTCTGCTGTATAATTAACCTTAGCTAGTATTAATGTTGTATAAGACTTATATTTTGGCTCTACAAAATTAAAACTATATACTAATCCAGCGCTAAAAAATAATATCATAATAATTATGATATGTATTTTTTTATTCCAGACAATTAAAAATAATTGTTTTAAATCAATTTCTTCCATATTTACTCCTAACTTTGTTTATTATTTTTAATAAAATGGTAAATTTTCTCAGTTTTTGTAACTAAAATTAACATATTCTTATAAAATTATGTGCTAAAAATAAGCTTTTTATTCATTGGTTACATAATATTATAACAAAGGTTTACAGAAAAATCAATATTTTTCTACCATTTTTTGCTTATTTATGATATAATCCATTTAATTTAATATTGAAAGGTGATTTAAATGAAAAAAATATCTATTGTAATACCTGTTTATTATAATGCTGAAAACCTTTTACCTCTTTACAATGACTTAAAAGAAAAGGTTTTAACAAAGCTTAATAATTTAGATTATGAAATTGTTTTAGTCGATGATGGCTCTAAGGATAACTCTTATGAAGTTATGCAAGAAATTGCTAAATTAGATAATAAAATTGTTCTTATAAAGCTTGCTAGAAATTTTGGTGAACATGCAGCAACTCTTGCTGGTCTTTCTAAATGTACAGGCGACTTTGCTGTAAGAAAAGCTGCAGACCTTCAAGAACCTTCTGAACTTATTTTAGAAATGATAGAAAAATATAATGAAGGAAACAAAGTTGTTCTTGCTCTTAGAAAAAGTAGAGATGATAAATGGCACGAAAAATTCTTATCTAATATATATACTAATACAATTAAAAAATTTGCTTTAAAGAATATGCCTGAAGGTGGTGTTGATTCTTATTTAATAGATAGACAAGTTATAGACTTTTTAAAGAATTTAAACCAAAATAATTTACCTCTTACAGAATTAATTTTATGGAGTGGATACGAATATGCTCCTGTTTATTATGACAGGCAAAAAAGAACGATAGGAAAATCTAGATGGACATTATCTAAAAAAATAAAAATGACTTTTGACTCGCTTTTAGGTTTCTCTTACATTCCTATAAGATTTATTACTTCAGTTGGATTTTTGGCATTTCTATTTTCCGTTATATGGGCATTTGTTTTAATAGTTCAAAAGATTACTGGTAATATAACTATAGATGGTTATACATCTATCATTATTTTGTTATTAGTTTCTTTTGGAATTATAATGCTTTCTATAGGAATAGTTGGTGAATACGTTTGGAGAGCCTTAGATGCAGCTAAGCATACTCCTCCATTTATAATAGATACAATTAAAAAAGGTGATAAAAATGAATAATTTTCATATTGAATTTGGTAGTGATATAGATACTTATTCTAATAATAATTTTATTAGTGATTCTAAGCCATTAACAGAATGGCTTAGAAATGCATACTTTTTTAGAAGTGCTAGAGATGCATTAAGATATATTGCTAAAAGTAGCAATTCAAATAGAGTTTTTATACCAATTCTTTCTTGTGAATCAATGGCTTTGCCTTTTAACCAAAATAATTATGAAGTAATTTTTTATCCAGTAACTAAAAATTATTCTATTGATTTTGATTTTATTAATAATAATATAAAATCTAATGACCTATTATTAGTTGCAAATTATTTTGGATTTAAAGATAAAGTAACATCAGAAAACGAAGACTCTAAACTAAATACATTAAAAACAAAATTTGGTATAAAAATCATAAAAGATTATACTCATACATTAAAAGATGCCTTATATACAGATAAAGCTAATGACGATTTTTCTATATTTAGCGTAAGAAAATGGGCATCTTTCCCTGATGGAGGAATTTTATGGAGTAAAACTCCAATTAATATAAATTTTGATAAATATTCTCCTGAATATTTTAATCTAAAAAAAGAAGCAATGGATTTAAAAAGTAAATATTTACAGCTAAAAGATATAAAAATTAAAGAAAAATTTTTAGAATTGTTTAGAAAGGCAGATTCATTCCTAGAAGCGGATAATAACATTATTAGTATGAGTCCTTATTCTAAAGAACTGCTTTATAAAATTGATTTTGAAAAAATATTAAAAATCAGATTAGAACATTTAAAATATTTAGAAACACATTCTGATTTCATTAAAAATTATTCTATTAATACAGATTGTAATGGATTATATTTTCCAATATTTACAGATTTTCAAAAAGAACTTCAAACTTATTTGGCATCTAACAATATATATTGTCCTGTTATATGGCCTATTGATAACGAAAACAAACATATATGTGAATTTGCAAATAATATAATATCACACATGCTAGCAGTTCCTTGTGACCAAAGGTATTCATATGAAGAACTCGATTTTATATTAAATACTATAAAAAATTTTAGTTAAAAAGAAAGCTTAAGAATTTTTTCTTAAGCTTATTTTAAACAAATTCCTCTTTTAGCTATTATTTTATCATTTACAAAATAATTTCCATCTGCATAAGTAAGAATTCTTGCTTTTTCGTAATCAATTCTTTTTGTTTCTGTTAATATTTCTTTATTAACACTTGTAGAAACTATATCTGATATAAACATGTCATGCGAACCTAAACTTTTTATTTCTCTTACTTTACATTCCAAATTTATTGGACATTCTGCAATTGACGGAGCCAATACATTTTTGGATTGTATTTTGTTAAATTTACATTCTGCAAATTTATCTATATCTTTTCCTGACTTTGTACCACAAAAATCTACTTCATATACTAAATTATCTGATGGGATATTTATTACAAATTCTTTTCTATTATTTATTATATCGTAAGAATATCTTGTTTTTCTTAATGATATATACAACATAGATGGATCTGAATTTATAATTCCAGTCCATGCTACAGTTGTAATATTTGCATTTTCCATATCTCCTGCACTCACTAATACCACTGGTACCGGACCTAATATTGGTGATGGATTTAGAATTTCTTTCATTTAAAACACCTCTTTATTATATATTCATTAACTTTTTATTTATTCATTATCTTCTGTTAATTCTTCATCATCTAATAATTCAAAAGCAATTTTTCTTAGTTCTTTATTTGCTTCTACAACGGCTATTTTTACTTTGTCTCCTATTTTAAATATCTTATTTGTATGCTCTCCAATTAAAGTTTTTCTTTCTTCATCATAAATATAATAATCATCGCCCATATTTTCGAATCTTATTAAGCCTTCTATAGTATTTTCAAGCTCTACAAACATTCCAAATGAAGTTATAGAAGAAATTATTCCTTCATATTCATTTCCTATTTTATCTTCCATGTATTCAGCTTTCTTTATGTCTTCAGCTTCTCTTTCAACTTTTGTTGCAATTTTTTCTCTTTCTGATGATGATTCTGCATATTGTTCTGATTTTGCTTTATAATCTGTTTTTTTGTTTTCATCTATATTATAATTGCTTTTTAAATAATCTGATATAACTCTATGAATAAATAAATCTGGATATCTTCTTATAGGTGATGTAAAATGGCAATAATATTTACTTGCTATTCCAAAATGTCCTTTATTTTCACTTTCATATCTAGCTACTTTTAGTGTTCTTAATATTAAATTTGAAATAACTCTTTCTTCTTGTTTTCCTTTTACTTCATCTAACACTTCCGCAAAAGCTTTTGGATGAATGTTGTCTTTATTTGCCTTTATTTTATATCCTAAATTCCATATAAACTTATTTGTTTCTTTAATTTTATCATAGTCTGGTTCTTCATGAACTCTGTATATAAAAGGCGATTCAAGCCAATAAAATTTTTCTGCTATTGTTTCATTTGCTGTAAGCATAAATTGTTCTATTATTTCATTTGCAAACGTGCTTTCGTATTTTTTTACATCTATTGCCTTTCCTTTTTTATCTAAAATAATTTTACTTTCTGGAATATCTAAATTTAAATATCCTTGTTTTAATCTTCTGTTTTTTAATATTAAAGCTAATTCTTCCATTAATTTAAAGTTATCTATATATTTTGAATATCTTTTTAATACTTCATCATCAGATCCTGTTATTATTTTGTTAACATCTGTATAATTCATTCTTTCAGTTACTTTTATTATTGCTTTATATACTTCAGATGAAACAACTTGTCCCTTTTTATTTATTTCCATTGAAACAGATAAAGTACATCTATCTACTCCTGCATTTAAACTACAAATTCCATTTGATAGTTCAAAAGGAAGCATAGGTATTACTCTATCAAACATATATATACTTGTTCCTCTTAAAATGGCTTCTTTATCTAGTTTTGTATCTTCTTTAACATAATTACTAACGTCTGCTATGTGAACATCTAATTTATAATTTCCATTACTTAATTTTTTAACAGCTACCGCATCATCTAAATCTTTTGCATCTTCTCCATCTATCGTGAAAATTACTTCATCTGTTAAAATTCTTCTATGTTTATATTCTTTTTCACTAACTTCTTGATTAATCTTCTTTACTTCTGATTGAACAAACTCTGGAAATTCATATGGTAAACTGTATTCTTTTATTAATGATAACATATCTATTCCTGCTTGATTTATATCTCCTAATACTTCTATTACTTCTCCTTCAGCATTTTTTCCCTTTGTAGGATATTTAAGTATCTTTACTACTACTTTTTGATTATTCTTAGCCTCTCCCCATTTTTTCTTTGAAATAAAAATGTCTGTACCAAATTTCTTATCATCTGGTACTACAAATCCAAAGCTTCTGCTTTTTTGAAACAATCCAACTACTGTTTCTGTTGAATGATTAATTATTTTAACAATTTTCCCTTCTGCTTTTCTATCTGAAAATTTTCCTTTTATTACTTCTGCTTCAACAATATCTCCATTTAAAGCAAGTCCTACGTTTTTAGGTGAAATAAATATCTCATCTAGCTCTGTATTTTCAGGTTTTAAAAATCCATAACCTCTACTGCTTGCATTAAAAGTTCCTTTTACAATTAATTTTCCTTTCTTTTTTTTCATATATATCTCCTTTTAATTATTTTTTGAATTATTGTTTGTTTTATTCAGATTCATACTTCATTATTTATTTAAAAATTGCATATAGCAAATTTCTGTGCAATGTAATTTTCTATTAGATAAAATAAGAGCAGGATATACTGCTCTTATTGATTACATATTATTTATAAAACTTAGCACAATAGATATCTATGTTATCTTTACTAAACAGCATAAATTATTCCTAGTGCAATAGTTAAAATTATAAAAACAATTCCTAATATTATAGTTGTTCTTTTTAATTTTCCTTCTTTTGTTCTACCTTTATTTTTTTCGTAGAAATTATTAGAAGAAGAACCAACTATTGCTCCTGAAGCTCCACTTTCTCCTTTTGTTTGTAAGAAAGTTAATACAATTACTGCCAAACAAACAACAATATAAATAGCTATTAATATGTACTTTAATATATCCATGATATTTTCCTCCATTATATAATTTACGAATTTCACGCACATTTTTAAAACTTTATTTATTTTAACATAATGATTTAAAAAATGCAAATCTTTTTATAACATATTTATAATAAATTGAAATATATTAATAATCCGCCAATTATTGCAAACATAAATCCTAATATTTTAAATCCACTTGTAGCTTCATTTTGGTCTCCGAATCCAAATAATCTTTTAGTTATTGGTCTTGCATCATATACAAATATTACTCCTGACCAAACTAAAAAAGTTCCAATAACAGATAAAAATATATTCATTTTCAACATCCTCTTTCTATAAATTTAATCTATTTTTCTTTCTAATTCATCTATTTCTTCATTGTATTTTATAATTTCTTCTTCAGTAAAATATTGTAAAAGAAATTCCTCATCTACTTTAAGAATATTTCTTTTTATATACATATACATATTTAAAACTAATGACTTAAAGAAAGTTCTATTTTTTAAATTATGTATTCTTTCATTTTCCATATACAAATTTCTAAATTTTTCTTGATACACTGCTGATAATAATTTTAAAGCTTTATAGTTGTTCATATATCCTATTTCAATCCATATTTTCATTACACCAACTAATTTATCTAATGTTTCTGCTATGTATCCTTCTAAACCAGTTGTATAACTAGTTGTTATTCCACATAATACATCACCTATGTATCCTCTTAGTTTTTCTTCATCATTTGCTTCTATTTTTCTAAACATTGTTTTTAATTCTTCATTATGATTTTTTATTTGAGTTACAATTTCATTTCCAGTAAATTCTGCAAAATCATGAAATAATGCCTTAAATACAGCTTCTGGTTTATTTATTTCTTCTCCTTGATTTTCCAAGTATTCACAAACAGCTACAGTTATGACTGAAAGTGCATAAGAATGGAACAAAACATTTTCTGATACAACAAATGTTGATGAAGTATATCTTTTTATATTTCTTAAATTAATTACAACTTTAGCTAAGTTGTAGTAATTGCTAACTTTATATTCTTTATCTGATAAATCTTCTGTTTCTTTTATTGATGTAATTATTTCTATTATTTCTTCATATATCTCTTCAGATTCAAAGTTTTCTCTGCTTGTCCATTTTGAATCTAGTTTTGTTATTATTCTTTGAATTTCATCATACGCAGATTTGTTACCATTAGAATATAAGTCAATCATTATAAATAAATCTGCTAAATCCTCAAAAAATAATATTAAATTATCGTAATCTAATTTTGGTTCTAATATTTTATAATCAACTTTTAATTTTCTTAATATTCTATTTCTATATTTGAATTTTTCTCTTATTAAATTATTTAATATTTTTTTATATTCTTCTTGCTTTCCATCTTCTATTATTGCTAAATTTAAATTTCCAGTTTCAGAAGTAATTGATTGTTTTACTAAGTAATTAATTATTTTTTCTTTTGCTTCATTATCATTTTTTTGCATTTGCACTAAACCTTGTATGTATAAATAAGCTGTAAGCATAGATTTATCTATACTTGTATATTTTTGGTTTATTGTTTGGTATATAATTACATTATTGCTATCTATTAAACTATTATATATTTTAAATAAATCTTCTATTATTTCCTTCATTTGTACCTCCACTTTTTCAAGCATGACATTATTATATACATTAATGCTTTTTTTTGCAATATTTTATTATAGAAATTACTTTTTATATTTCTATTCTATTTTTAAACTTCTTGTCTACTATTTCTTTTAGTTCTTTGTTTTTAGATTTTTCAAGTTTTGGATCATCATTTATAATTTTTAAAGCTACAGCTTGTACTAATTTTAAAGTTTGTATATCTTCAAATAAATTAGCAATTTTAAATTCTGGAAGTCCATGTTGTTTTGTTCCAAAAAATTCTCCTGAACCTCTTAATTCTAAATCTTTTTCTGATATAACAAATCCGTCATTTGTACTTGTCATAACTTTCATTCTTTCTTTTATAACATCAGATTTTCCTTGATATTTTAATATACAATATGACTTATATTCTCCTCTTCCTACTCTTCCTCTTAATTGATGAAGTGCAGCTAATCCAAATCTTTCAGCATTTTCAATTATCATTATATTGCTGTTTGGTACATTTACTCCAACTTCTATTACAGTTGTAGAAACTAAAATATCTATTTTCCCATTTTTAAAATCTGTCATGATTGCATCTTTTTCTTTTTGTTTCATTTTCCCATGTAAATATTCTACTCTAAATTCACTAAATACTTGTGTTTTATAATGTTCGGCAATTTCAAGTACAGATTTTGCATTTATTTCTTCATTTTCCTCTACTAACGGACATACAACATATGCTTGTCTTCCTTGTTTTATTTGCTCTTTAACAAAATTATTTAGCCTATCTTCTAGTCCTTTAGTAATAGCAAATGTATCTATTTTCTTTCTATTTGGAGGCAATTCATCTATTATTGATATGTCTAAGTCTCCATATAAAATTAATGCTAATGTCCTTGGAATAGGTGTAGCTGTCATAACTAATACATCTGGATTATGTCCTTTTTCTGCAATTGTCGCTCTTTGTCTTACTCCAAACCTGTGTTGCTCATCTGTAACAACTAGTCCTAAATTTTTAAACACAACATTTTCTTCTAATATCGCATGAGTTCCTATTAATATATCTATATCGCCATCTGCTAATCTTTTTAATAATTCTTCTTTTTTCTTTTTAGTTATTCCGCTAACAAGAAGCTCACATTTTATTCCTGTGTCTTTCAGTAATTCATTAAATGTTTCAAGGTGCTGTGTTGCAAGAATTGCAGTAGGTGCCATTATTGTGGCTTGATATCCTGATTTAACACATTTATATGCAGCAATAAGTGCAACTGCAGTCTTACCAGAACCAACATCACCTTGTAATAATCTATTCATTGGTTTTGTGCTTTCCATATCATTATCTATTTCTTCTAACACTCTAAGTTGTGCTTTTGTAAGATTAAAAGGTAATTTATTTATAACATCAGACATTTTAGCATTTTTGTCAAAAGCAATTCCTACTTCATCTTTAGTATATTTATTTTTTAAGCTTAACAATGCTAGTTGCATTGTAAGAAGTTCTTCAAATACTAATCTTTTTCTAGCTAAATTAAAATTTACAAATTCATCTGGAAAATGTATTTGCTTTATTGCCGTATTTAAATCACATAAACTATACTCTTTTAATATGTAATCTGGTAAAGTTTCTTTTAATTTTCCTTCTACTTCATTTAAAGCACTTTCCATTATTTTTCTTATTATTGTTTGAGTTAAGCTATATGTAGATGGATATATTGGAACAATTTTTCCAGTATTTTTACTAGAACCTGCTATATCAAAAACAGGAGATTGCATATCTACTTTTCCGTATTTATTGTTAACTTTACCATAAAATTTATATTTTTGATTTGGTTTAAAAATAGTTTTTAAATATGGTTGATTATACCAAGTTATTTGGCATGTACCTGTTCCGTCTCTTACTATTAATTTATATAAAGTAAGATTTTTTCTTATAAAAACTTCAGACATTTTTGCAATAGGAATTGCTTCTATTAAAGCTTCAGTTCCATCAATTAAATCTATAATATTTTTTGGTTTACTTCTGTCTTCATATTCTCTTGGAAAATATGTTATTAAATCTTCTAATGAAAAAATTCCTAATTTGTTTAATAATTTAGCTCTATTTGGTCCAACACCTTTTATATATTGAATATCTTTATTCAAATCAACCATTTTAAAACTTCACCTCCTCATTATTTTTTATATAATTTAGTATAAATATTATAATCCCTTACAACCTTTCTAACATACATATTTGTTTCTTTAAATGGTATATTTTCTAAGTTTTCTCCATCATTTGTTATTAAACCTTCTTCTATCCATTTATCTACATTTCCTTGACCTGCGTTATATGCTGCAAGAGCCAACATATAATTTTCAGAATATTTTTCCATTAATTCTGAAAAATATTTTGTTCCTATATTTATGTTAGTTTCTTCATTTGTTAAATCTATATTTTCCATTTTCATTTTTTGTGCAATTTCTTCTGCTGTGGTTTCTAGAAGTTGCATCAAACCTATTGCATTTTGATTAGATGTTACTTCTTTCTTAAAATTACTTTCATTTTTTATTATTGCAAATATTAGCATTGGATCTACATCATATTCTTCTGCATACTTATATATAATTTCTTCATGTGCTGTATTATATAAAACTTTTTTTAACATTACATTATAAGCTATAAACGTCAATAAAATAACTAATATTAAAACAGCAATTACTACTATAGCCTTTTTTCTCAAGTTTAATCTCCTCTTTCTTAATTATTTTGCATCATACCATGTTTTTCCAACTTCTAATTCTGCATTTAATGGTACTGACAATTTTATTACATTTTGCATATTAGAAATCAATATTTCTTTTACTTTTTCAAGTTCATCATTTGGTGTTTCAATTAATAATTCATCATGTATTTGTAATATTATTTTTGCTTTCATGTTGCTATTTTTCAAATCTTTGTAAACATTTATCATAGCTATTTTCATTATGTCTGCTGCTGTTCCCTGTATTGGTGTATTCATTGCAGCTCTTTCACCAAATTTTCTAACCATGTAATTTTTTGAAGCAAGCTCAGGAATATATCTTCTTCTTCCATATAAAGTTTCTATATATCCTTTTTCTTTACTTTCTTCTATAACTTTATCCATATATTCTCTTATACCATGATATTTATCTAAATATTGTTTTATATACCCAGATGCTTCTTTTCTACTTATTCCTAATTGTTCTGCTAAACCGAAATCACTTATTCCATATACAATTCCAAAGTTAACAGCTTTAGCTTTTGATCTTAGTTCTTTTGTTACTTCTTCAAGTGGTATGTCAAATACTTTAGAAGCTGCCCACTTGTGTATATCTTCATCATGATTAAATGCTTCTATCATTATTTCATCATTTGACATATGTGATAAAACTCTAAGTTCAATTTGAGAATAGTCAGCATCTACAAAAATATTATCTCCTTCAGCTTTAAATACTTTTCTTAGTTCTTTTCCTAGTTCTGTTCTTGTTGGAATATTTTGCAAATTTGGATCTGTACTACTAATTCTTCCTGTTGCTGTAACTGTTTGGTGGAAAAATGTATGAATTCTATGAGTACTTTCATTAATAAATGGAATTAAACCATCAACATATGTTGAATTTAATTTCATTATTTTTCTATATTCTAATATTTTCTCTACAATTGGATGTTCATTTTTTATTTTTTCTAATGATTCTACATCTGTAGAATATCCGCTTTTATTCTTTTTAGATACTGTTAATTTTAATTTTTCAAAAAGAATTTCACCTAATTGTTTGGTTGAATTTATATTAAATTCTTCTCCAGCTAGATTACATATTTCTTCTTTTAATTCTCCAAGTCTTACTTTTAAAGTTTCGCCAAAATTTAATAGTTCTTCTTTATCAATATATATTCCATTATATTGCATTTGAGCTAAAACTTCAGTAAGTGGCATTTCTATATTATTAAACAAGTTTTCCATGTTTACACTTTTTAATTCTTCTTTTAATTTTGGAACAACATTTTCTATTACATATGCATATATTAAAGATTTATAGTTTTTACTTTCTTTTTCCTCATTTCCAATTTCAAAAAAATTAAGTTGTTCATTTTTAGAATCGCTTTCGCCAAACTTAGACAAATGTTCAGGTATATCAAAGTTCAAATATTTTAATGCTAATTCTTCTAAACTATATGCTCCTGACACTGAATTTAGAAGGTATGCAGCAATTTTAGTATCAAAAGCAAAATTTCTTACAAATATATTGTTCTGTTTTAATAGAATATAAGTTTTCTTTATATTATGACTATATTTTTTTATTTCATTATTTTCAAATATTGCTTTTAGTTCATTAATATATTTATTAAAATCTACATAATAACATCTATTATCTATTGCTATTCCTATTACCTTAATTTTTTCTTTTATTATAAGCTCTTTATTGTTAGATTCACATGATTCAAAATAAAAGGACATAATCTTGTTTTTTTCTATTTCATTTATTAACTTTTTCAATTGGTCATCATTGGTTATTTCTACTATCTCTATTTGTGCTTTACTTTCTTCTTGCAAATTCTCTTCATGTTCATTGCCTAATTCGTTTTTTAAATCAAATCTTTCTATAAATCTATTAAACCTTAAATCTTTAAATAATTTATAAACCTCTTGTTTATTCCATTCTTTAATTCTATAATCTTCTAAATTTGTATCAATTGGCGCGTTTACATCTATTGTTCCTAGAGTTTTTGAAAGAAATGCTAATTCCTTATTATTTTCTAGATTTTCTTTTAGTTTTCCCTTTATATCTTTTGCTTCACCTTTTTCCAATTTTTTATAAAGGTTTTCAATTGTTTTGTAATTTTTAACTAAATTTAAAGCCGTTTTCTCTCCAACTCCTGGTACGCCTGGAATATTGTCTGAATTATCTCCCATTAATCCTTTTACTTCTATAAGTTCAATTGGCAAAACTCCATATGTTTCAATTATTTTATCTTCATTAAAATTATCTGTTTCTGTTTTTCCTGCTTTAGTCCTTGGAATTCTTATAGTTATATTTTTGCTTGCAAGTTGAAAAGAATCTCTATCTCCTGTAAGTAAAATTACATTTTTACCTTGTTTTTCTCCGCTTTTAGCAAATGTACCTAAAATATCATCCGCTTCATACCCTTCTTTAACTACAACTGGTATATTCATTGCTTGTAATACTTGTTTTATAATAGGCATTTGTTGAGCAAGTTCTTCTGGCATTCCTTTTCTATTTGCCTTATATCCATCATACATAAGATGTCTTTTTGTAGGAGCCTTTAAGTCAAATGAAACCACTAAATATTCTGGTGATACATCTTCTATTAATTTAAACATTATATTTAAGAATCCATATACAGCATTAGTATATGTTCCATCTGCTGTTTGAAGCATTTTACTTCCCATTATTCCATAAAAAGCTCTATTTAATATACTATTTCCATCTATAACAACTAAATTTTCCAAAATAACCTCCATAATTAATTATTTCTCATCTTTTTCTTGCAAGCTTAAAAGTTCTTCATCAGAGAGCTCTCTATAACTTCCCTCAGCTAAGTCTTCTGGTAACATCAAATTTCCCATTCCTATCCTATGTAATTTTGTTACTTTTGCTTTGCAACATCCAAACATACGCTTTATTTGATGATATCTTCCTTCTGTAATAATAACTCTTGCTGTGTTTTTGCCTGTTATAATTAGCTTTGCTTTTTTGCACTGAAAATCATTTAATTTTATTCCTTCTGCAAATCTTTTTACCATATCCTCTGTAATGTCAATATTTATGGTAACATCATAAACTTTTTTTACATGCTTCTTTGGTGAAAGAATATTATGTGCAAGTTTTCCATCATTTGTAATAATCATAAGACCTGTTGTATCCTTGTCCAATCTTCCAGCTGGGAAAAAATCTCTTTTTGAATATTCTTCTGGAAGTAAATCTAATACAGTAAGTGCATTCTTATCTTCTGTTGATGATATGTAACCTTCTGGCTTGTTTAACATTAAATATGCATATTTTTCTGTGCTTACTTTTTCACCATCTATTTCTATAGCAGTATTTTTTTCATCTATTTTCATATCACTTTTTTCTGCGATTTTTCCATTTACTATTATTTTTTTCTTTGCAATTAATTTTTTTACTTCACTTCTTGAATATTTTCCTTGTGATGCAATTACCTTATCCAGCCTTTCCATTTTATTTCCTCCATTTTATGCTCTTAATTCATGAATATCATATGCTGGATATATTAATTTTACATTTTGATGTTCTAAAATAGATAATATTTTTAAGTTTAAATCATTTGCAAATTTCATATATTCATCATAATCTGTAATTGTTGTATATAAATAAATTGTTAATACCAATCCATCTGATTTTATCTCACTAAAATATACTCTTGCAGTATCATTTATAACATATGGTATATTCTCTAGCTCTTGCTGAATTTTTTGTGTTAAAGAATCAATTTGCTGTGGCATCATATTTAATGAAACTTTTAATTTAGTTTCAAATCTTCTTTTCTCTATTTTATTCCAATTTATTATATCTGCATCTGCTATAACAGAATTTGGTATTGTCATTACTGAATTATCAAATTTTCTTAATCTAGTACTTCTGAAAGTTATATTTTCTACTATTCCAGCAGTTCCTTTTACTTCTATTGAATCTCCTATTTCAAAAGGTTTATCAAGTGTTATAGATAATCCGCCCAAAATACTTTTAGCAAAATCTTGAGCAGCAAGTGCAATAACAACACTTCCTATTCCAAGGCCTGTTACTAAACCACTTAAATCATATCCTAACTCTGATATAAATATAAAAGCACCTATTATATATATTATTCCTCTTGCAAATTTTACTATAACTTTTATTGTATTGTCGTTTTTTATATTTTTATTTTCTTTTATTTTATTGAATATTTTTGAATTTGGTTCTATTAAAAATGCTATAATTTTTGTTATATTATAAATAAGAATTAACTTAAATATTTTTGTAATTATTGCTGTAATATCTGCTGATAAATTTAAAATTCTTAAAGATATATATATACCTGTTATAATCCATACAAATTTTAAAGATTTATATATATTAGATTTTTTTGTTCCTTTTTCAACTTTTATTTTAAATATTCTCATAATTAATTTTGCAAAGCCTGAACTAATTAATATAAATAATATTAATATCCCTAGTGCAATTGCTAAATCCATTGGTTGATTTGCTTTTATTGTTTGTATAATTTCTTCTACTTTTTCCACTATTTTGCCTCCGTTAAATTATTTTTATAAGCAAATTTACTATATCACATAATATAAAAATTTGCTATATTTCACATAAATTTTATAAAAGATTTAACAAAATGATAATTTAAGAAAAGAGTATATGTATATTAATAATTAAACCCTTGCTGTCGCAATCTTCAATTATAAATAAATAATATGACGATTGCTCCATTTCGCACTCGCTTTGCTCGTTTGATCGCTTACGCGGGTTTTTATATTAATATACATATACTCTTTATAGAACAAAAGCGGACATTAATAACTTTTGCACTTATTAAAACATTTTGAAGTCCGCGTCTTTGTTCGTGTGTGAAATTTGCATATAGAAAATTTCTATACAAAGTATTTATCTAATATGAAATTCAAAAAAATTTCTTATTAAATAAAAAAATACAATACACCTTCTTAAAAATATAAGAAGGTGTATTGCTTTTTATCTTTTTAATTTTAATATAATTTCTTTATCCTTATTTGTAAAAATATGTACTGTTATTTCATCTGTTGCATCATATTGTGTTAAATTAAATGTAGCTTTATAATCAGTTATTGTATTTTCTTCTTCATTTGTAATACTATATCCACCATCTCCATCGCTTCTTTGTGAAGTTTCGAATTTCTTTCCGTCTGATGTTTCAACATATTCTTTTTGAAGAGCTATCATATGTTCTATGCTTATATTATCATAATTATGTAAAGCATTATAATCTACCATATCTGTTTTGATTTTTGGAATATATAATTTTAATGCTGTATTAGATAATGTTGCTGTAACCTCATTTAAATTTATACCACTTTCATTACACTCAACGGCTCTGTAAATAGTAGTAGTTCTATTATAAAATTCTGCAGGGACATCTATTTCAAAATGCCAGTCTCCTTCGTACTCTTTATTTACATCATTCATACTTTTTCTATCTACTAATTTACTAAATGTAACTGTAAGATGCTTACTTTTAGGAAAAGCCGTATTACTGCCCGTTGCAGATACTGAAATTGTAAATTCATTATTATTTTTTTCATTAGATAAAATGCTATATGAACCCATATATGCTTTTTCTCTAAATTCTTCCTCAGTGTCATATTTAATATCATGAGTATTAAACACTGTTGCTCCTGTCTCATCAACAATATTTAACTCTGCAATATCTATGCTTGAGAAATCTTTAATATCATATTTATCATCTAATTTTACATTAAAGTTCATACAAAAATTAAAATCATCCATCATCATTGAATCAACACTTATATCAATTCCATCTGCTTTTTGAGATTCAGTTTTTACCTCTGTAACATATCCATTATTTATTGCTATATCAACGCCTTCACTTGTGTTTGTTCCAAACATATTCTTAACAAAGTTTCCTATATCTTTTGCAAATACCACTCCTGTTAGAGAAACAATTGCTACAGATGCTACTGCAACAGATTTAAATATACTTTTTTTATTTTTTATCATTTCTACATTCTCCTCCTTATTAAAGTTGGATATAGATATCTTTAGTTTCACATTCTCTAAAATTCTTTCATTTAATCTATCCTTCAAAACTATACCCTCCTTTTTCTAATTCTTTTTTTATTTTCTTTCGTATTCTATACAGTCTAGTTTTTATATTAAACTCTGAACAATTTAATATACTGGCAATTTCTTTAATTTTTCTTCCAGAATAATAGTACAAATTAAAAATCATTGTATCATCATCTTTCATTTTTCTTAATTCTTTTTCTATAATGGATACCTTATCTCTTTCTTCATAAATCATATCTATTTGATTAATGTCATAAATTGTACTTGAATAGTCTGATATATCTTTTTCAAATGTAATTTTTCTACATTTTTCTTTTACTAAGTTTTTAGCTATTCCAGCCAAATATGAACTCATAAACTTTTCATTTTTCAGTTTATCTTTGTTCTTCCATAAAATAAAAAATGTATCAGAAATTATTTCTTCAATATCTTCATTTGTAAGTCTTGAAAAAGATATGTTTTCTATTACTTTATATATGTATCCACTATATTCATCTACAATTTTTTCTAAATTCAATTCATTATTTTCCTTATATTTTCCTATTTCATTTTGTTTTTTCAATTTAGATCTAAACTCCTTTTCTTAAAGATATCTTACACCTATATATTGATAAAAAAAAGAAAAAGGTAACAGAATTTTTTAAATATTATCTTTAATGTTACTATTTAAAAGTATTTTCCATGTTTTGTGATTTTTTTGTGAATTTTAGCACTCTAGTATTGACTTTGCTAATTATAGATGTATAATAAATTCATAAAAAGTTAATAATACTTTTTAGATTATGTGCTAACAAATATATAAGGTCAACACATAAAAAATATATTTAAGGAGTTGATTATTATGATGATGTTACCAAGAAGAAAACATGATTTTGATTTGTTAGACGATATGTTTACAGATCAATTTTTCACAAATTTAGGTGAGAACACTTTGATGAAGACAGATATTAAAGAAAAAAACGATAAGTATATAATTGATATAGACTTACCAGGATATGAAAAAGAAGATATTAAAATAGAAATTGAAAATGGATATTTAATGGTTCATGCAAAAACAAATCAAAATAAAGAAGAAAAAGAAGAAGGAAAATATGTACGTAAAGAAAGATATATGGGAGAATGTTCAAGAAGCTTTTATATAGGTGAAGATATAAAAGAAGAAGAAATTAAGGCAAGTTTCAAAAACGGTATGTTAAAGCTTGAAATACCTAAAAAAGATGAAACAAAAACATTACCAGAAAGTAAAAAATATATTCCAATAGATGATTAATTTCATCTCCTCTAAAAAAATAAGGGACTTTTTTACAGCCCCTTATTTTTTGGTGTGAAATTTGCGTTCCCTTTTCAATTTTTTATTTAAATATCTATCATACTTTTATACTCCATTGTTTGTCCGCCTATTATTTCGCCTGTTGTACAATCTACAAAATAACTATATTTTCCTCTTGTATATCTAAGTTTAATATCATCAAATTCATCTTTATATGTTATTACAACAACCCATGCATTTCTTACTCTAGGTTCAACTTCATAATATATTCTTTCAGAAGAATTATATATTTCATTATAATAAGCTTCTTTATCAATTTTCCTTTTATATGCTTCAACATTTACTTTCACAATCTTTTGTTCTACTTTTATACTTTCTATTTCCATATTTTCTACTTCTCTATCTTCTGCAATTGCTATATTTTTAGCTTGTTCTTCGGTTATTATTATTTCATTATTATCAAATTTTACATTCTCAATGCTTAATGCCCCCAATCTTTCAGTGTTTGATTCAATACTTATTAAAATTACCTCAAAAGGATTATATCTTTCACCATATTTCTTTGAATATATAATGGTAACATTCTCTCCTTCTTCTGGATCTGTTTCTAAAGCATTATTTACTAAAACATCAGCTATTTCGTATTCTCCACTTTGGAAACCAAATAACTTATAATATTCATTGGCTTTTTTGATAGCTTCTGCTTTAGATATAGTAGTAGTATAATTTCTCCTACTATTATCTGATATATTAAAGAATATAGCATTTTTTCCATCTATTGAAATTAAATATTCATCTTCTGTTATAAATCTATATATAATTTTATTTGAATCTGCTTCTTTATAATGATCTGTTCCTACTATATTTGTATTAAATCCAATTTGATTTAATTTTTGTATAGCTATTTCTTTTGCTTCATTTTCTGTAATATTTTCAATTTTTGATTCTTGTGTTATTTCCATTATAGCAGTTCCTATTTTTCTTGGTTCTTTCCATATATTTTCGTAAATTTTACTTCCTGCAAAAGCAACTCCTGTTAATGATGCAAATATGCAAGCAGCTATTCCTATATTTTTAAATATTATTTTCTTTTTATTACTCATAGCTATTCTCTCCTCTTCTTTTATTTTAGATATAGCTATTTTTAAATTTAACTTTTTCTTTATTTCATCATTCATATTAAAATCCTCCCAGTTTTAATTCATTTCTTATTTTCTTTCGTATCCTATGTAATCTTGTTTTTACATTTACTTCCGATATTTTTAATTTTTTAGCTATATCTTTTATTGATTCAGCAGAATAATAGAACATATTCATAATTTTAAAATCAATTTCTTTTAATCCTTTTATTCTCTTTGATATTTGATTTATTTCTTCTAAATCTTCTAAATAATTATCTATATTTGAATATTTTAATATGTTTTCACAATCTTCTATATCAACAGTTTCTTTTATTGAGTTTATTTTATTTTTTGTTAAATTTCTAGTAATTCCTGCAATATAAGAACTTAAAGAATTAATATTGTAATTTTCTGTATATTTTTTCCATAAAATCAAAAATGTATCTGATATAATTTCTTCTTTGTCTTCTTCAGTTAACTTATTATAATTCATATTTTGTATTATAGTTCTTACATATGGTATATAATCGTCTACAATTCTGTTTAAATCAATATTTCCATTAATGATATATTTTTCTAATTTATTATTTTCTTCCAAAATCTATGCTCCTTTATAAGATATCTTACACTTTTATAGTATCATAATAATACAAAAGGTTACACTTTTACTTTATATTTTCTTTACCATATTATGTTGACTTTCAAGTTTCATTATGCTATTATTTATATATTGTAAAATTATTACAATTTATATTTTATACAGCTATAGGAGGTAGCTTTTATGTTATTATCTAATAACAATAGAACTAATAGCAACATCTCTAATTCTACAGCAAAGCCTTCTTCAGAAATTATACTTTCAAAAGCTGAGGAGGGGTTAAACAGTATTATTCTGCGGTTAAAGGAAGAAAAAGGTATTGATCTTTCCAAACATTTTGCAAAAACATTTGTAATTATGGATCGTTCAGGTTCAATGGAAAAACTATATCTTAATGGTTCGGTTCAAACAGCTCTTACAAGGCTTTTACCTTTAGCATTGAGATTTAGTGGTAATAAAGAACTTGAGGTATATCTTTCAAATGAAAATTGTACAAGATTGCCAATTAGTCTTAACTTAAGTAACTATCAAAATTATGTAAACGGTATCATTCTTAAGCGTGGATTTCATCCATCAGGCGGAACTCGTTATTCACCTGCAATAGAGCGTACCATTACATGTTACAATGATAAGCCTACTTATCCTGCTTTTGGTATTTTTATTACAGATGGAGATAACTTTGATCGTGTTCCTACAGACAAAGCAATTATAAAATCTTCTAAGTATAAGATTTTTTATCAGTTTGTTGGAATAGGCAATTCAAATTTTAATTATCTCAAAAACCTTAATAAGCTTGACGGTCGCAGCGTAGATAATACTGATTTCGTAAAAATTTCTGATTTTTCTGAATTAAATGATAAGGAGTTGTACACTAAGCTTTTAGAGAAATACCCATATTGGCTGAAAGCAATGAAGATTAAATAATCTTTACGCAAAAACTATATTTGCATAGCAAATTTCTAAATCAAAAACACACTGAGCTCAGTGTGTTTTTGGTTTATATAATAGGAAAGTCATGCAACTTTCCTATTATATAAAATTACATTGCACAGAAAATTTATTTCACAAATTTTCGCACGAGAACAAATTTACTGAAAAAATCTTTGATTTTTTCAGATTTGTTCATTATATATATTTATATAAGTGCAGAAGTTATATGAAAAGCATCTACTTTATCTTGTAACATATCTATAGATTTTCTTAAAATTTTATGATCATCATCTAATAAAATTACATGATTATATTCTTCTAGTTTTTCTTTCATTTTAATTGGTTTTATTATATCTCGATTTTCTGAACTGTAGTTCCCACTTTCTTTTGTAAGGACAATCCAATTTTTTCTTGGAATAAACTCTACATATTTTTCAAGCCATCTATCTTTTTCCTCAGAAATTTTTTTAGTTTTTGATAATGATAAAATATACAAATCTATATTAGAAATTTCATTAATTTCTTTTAAAGTTTCAATTATAGGTGTTATTGGTTCTACATTGCTATAATTATCTTCCATTTTCTTTATAACACTTTCATCTGAATATACTGCATATTCATTAATTGTTCCATCCATGTCTATAAACATTGCTACTTTTTCATTTTTCTCACATATATTTTTTATTTTTCCTATAAATTTTTTCATATTTCACTCTTTCTAATAATTATTTTTAAAATTACAAAGCTTTTATTAAACGTTATATATTATTATAGAACAATAGTGGGCTGATTAAATTTTTCCATATTTTAAATTGTAAAGTTCAGCTCACGTTTAATTGTTCGTGTGCGAAATTTGCATATAGCAAATTTCTGTACAAAGTATTTATTTAATAGGAATTTCAAAGAAATTTCCTATTAAATAAATTAGCACAAGAAATAATCTTTTCTTGTGCTATTAATTCATTCACGGTAAATTTTTCAAAATAATATTCAAAACAGTTTTACAAACTTCGTAAAGCTCAATATTATCTGTCATAATGAGATGCTTATTTACTATAATTGTTTCAAAAAATTTCAAATAAGCTTCATTATAATTCTGTATTTACCAGTCTGCCTTCGCCTCCTCTACGTTTAACCGATTCTTCTGGTGTTACCATGAGAGCAATAAATAAATTTGGTTTCAGATGTTGCAAAAACATTTTTTTGAATTCATCGTATTTTGCTTTTGTACACAGTCCATCATTTAAAAATTTCTGACCATAAAACTCACTATCAATAATCCCCCTATCTATTAACACAATATCTGCTTTTGAGTAAAGAGCGCTTATTAACCCTGATTGAGTAATAAAGTGCATCCACATATTCGCATCAAATGTGCCTTTAGGTATTTCTGATGGTAAGGATTCTGCTGATTCTTTTAATATTATTGTTTTATAGTCGTTCTTCCGTAACATATCAGCTACAGCATTAATCGTAGTAGTCTTACCTGCTTCTGGTGTCCCTGAAAATTCTACCATAAAAGGCCTTGACATCAACATAATTATGCACTCCTATCAAATTTAATAAAGCCAAGTTTTTCATCATTATACTACATCAATTTACGTTTTTCAATAATTATTTTTTTCTCTAATGGGAAATTTCTCTGAATTTCCCTATTAGAGAACATTACATTGTACAGAAATTTGCTATATGCAAATTTCGCACACAAACAATTAAACGTGAGTTGAACGTTACAACTTAAAATGTAGAAAAATTTAATCAGCCCACTAATGTTCTATTATGTATGCAGAAATGAGGCTCCTATAATAGAAGCCCCATTTTGGTTAGTGAATTATTCAAATTTTGTTGACATGTTCTTTATCAGTCCATATGGATTTACTCTGAAGAGATATCCACATCCTAAAATTCCAACTCCTTTTGGCTTTACTTCATTAACGATTCTTTCTGCAAAAATTTCCTTTGCATTAAATTCGCCATGATTTACCAATACAAGTTTAAGAAAATTAAATTTCTTCAAGAATTCTAGCATTTCATCTGCTTTAGCATGTGCGGAATATTCTGTTGTATACTCAACTTGAGCTCTCTTTTTTACAATCATACCTCCTACCTGTACGTTCTCGTTTATTAAAGCTTCTTTTAGTCTTGCCCCCAATGTTCCCTCACTAGTATATCCTGTGAAATGTATTAAAGAATTGCTTCTTGCAATATACTCAGGAATATATATTTGTGCTGGTCCATAAGAACCCATGCCAGAAGTTGTAAGGATTATCTTTACATTTTTATCTTCTAGCACTTCACTTCTGTTTCCCTTATCAACCCATGTGAGGTTTTCAGGAATAAAGTTTCGCATTTCTTCTTTGATGTCAAGTCCATCATTTAAATACAAAAAAGTATATTTAATAGCAAGTCTGCCATCAAAGAAGATAGGTATGTTTTTGTCAAGGCTTCCTTCGTCCTGCATACATTTCAGTTCATACAATATTTCTTGAGATCTACCTAATGAAAACACTGGTGCTACAACTGTTCCTCCATCTTTAACGCATTTTTCAACATTAGCTTTGAAACACTTCGTAATTTCAGTAGAATTCATATCTCCATAAGTAGATTCCTGAATTACTGTTATTGGAAGATTTAAAACCCAATCTGGTAATTGCTGAACATCGAAAAACATATTTTTGTTGTTATAGTCACCAGAGAAAAAGAGGTTAATGTCTTCACACTCAGGATAACTGATTTGAACCAAAATAGATGCAGCTCCCATAAGATGTCCATTATTAAAGAATGTCACTTTAACGTTTTTTGAATCAATTTCAAAAGTATTATTGTACTCATATGATTCAATAAGGCTTATCGTCCTCTCAACATCCATATCATCGTACAAACTAGGTAAATTTGCTCTTTTATATACGTCCCTAAGTACTCTGCAACTATCTTGAAGTGCCAGTGGAAGAAGCTTTGCCGTTGTAGAAGTTGTGTAAATTTTATTGTGATATCCTTTCTTTATCATATATGGCAATCTGCCAGTATGATCTACATGATTATGTGTAACCATACAAAAATCAATACCGTCAGCCTCAAATGGTAAATATTCATTGTTCTTACTGTAATCTCTTTCTTGAAAAAGGCCACAATCAACAACAAATTTTACTGTCGTATTATCTGGCCGTTTTACAACAACCAAGATACATGAGCCTGTTACTTCTGGATGAATAGCCATAATGTCTGCATAGAACCGATTCTTTTCGCCCATAAATAATTCCTCCAAATCTTTTCAGGTTATTTAACTTGAAAATGTTTACTAACATTTTTCAAATTAATTTTACAGTATTTATAGACTTTCGTCAACATATTTGTTACATTTATGTAATAAAATAGAAATGCATTTGTTACATTTCTACTCTTCACAATTTTAAATTTAATCTTTAACATTTCTTTTTAAAAAGTAATAACATAAAATTATCATTATAATTGAACCAAAAATCAAAGCTCCCCAATTCTCCATAAGGCATTGAAAATTATTAATAATATAACTTTTTTCCGGTAATGGCAGTGAAAACTTCATTCCATCAAATTGTCCTCCAACAATTATTTCTTCTGATGGTGATAATTCTGTTAAATGTGTTGATATACTTAACGCATTCGTTCCCCAATATCCAATTATAAATTTTGCTATTACTAACAATTTATCATTTAACTGATACAAAACTCCTGAAAATAATAAATGTGGTATTAATAAATACGGAGCAAGTGACATAACTCTATTTTGATTTTTAAATAAAGTTGAGACCATTAATCCCATGCAAGATGAAGCAATTGTTATTAAAAATACTGATATTATTATTTCTACAATTGGATATGTAAAAATAGATTCTGTTGGAAACTTTTCAACTAGTGAATATGTGAGTACTAACGTTATACTTTGAATTAAACAAATAATTCCAATTACAACTAATTTTGAAAATATGTAACTTATTAAAGATACATTATTTCTGGTTTCACATTTTACTATATTTAATTCTTTACATATCTCTCTTAAAGAATTAAATATTCCCATCCATATTCCAGAACATACAAATGCAAATAATATCTCTTGTGTATTCCAAAATAACGTATATAAACCTTCTCTTGTTACTGACTTAATTGCTAATGCAAAAATCGGTGCTTGCATAAACAATAATATTAAATTTTTCTTATCACTTAACAATAGTTTTATATATCGCATAGTTAGAATTCTAAATTGATATATTTTATCTTTTTTTACTGTTTTAATTTTTATTTTTTTATTTTCTGTATCTACTACAACATTATTAATTTTGGCAAATTTTTCTTGCCATTTATCTGTTTCTTTTTGAACTTTTCCATATATGTTTATATAATCATTATCGTCAAAAAATTCTTTAACTTCACTTGGTGTACCAGAGAAACATAATTTTCCACCTTTTCCTATTACAATTACTTGATCACACATATCTAAAAAAGACAATGAATGAGAAACAAACATTATAGTTTTATTTTTAGTAGTAAGAAGTTTTAATGTTTCTATTAACTTTTTTTCAGTATAAGGATCTAATCCTGTATTAGGTTCATCTAAGAAAAAATATTCTGGATTGCTTAAAAGCTCTGCTGCCATATTAGCTCTCTTTTTTTCTCCACCACTAAGTGTTTTTATTATTTGATTAGAACATTCTTCTAAGTTCAAATCTTCTAAAACTTCATCTATCCTTTTATATATTTCATCATTCTTTGTTTTTTTAGATAATCTAAGTTTTGCATAATAAAAAAGCATTTCTTTTAATTTTAAATCTTCATGTACTATATTTTCTTGTGGCACATATCCAAATGCTGGAATTTCTTCTTGAAGTTTACCTTGCTGAGAAAAGTACGATACAGCCCCATTCTCAAACTGTTCTTTTTGGCAAATAGATTTTAAAAATGTAGTTTTTCCAGAGCCTGAAGGTCCTATAATAGCAACAAGCGTATTTCTTTTTATTTCTAATGAAATGTTATCTAATAATATTTTCTTATTTATTTCTTTTGAAAGATTTGTTACTCTAAAAGCTACTTTATTGTTTAAATCCATTTTTTTACTCCTTATAAAAATTTAGTCTGTAAACAAAATGTGCATTTCTACAATTCTTTACTTACTGTTTTTCTTAGTTTAATATTTTCTCTTTAGGAATAGTAAATTTACTCATATTATTTTTTTCTATTTCTAATAACTTTATTTTATTTTTAATTCCTCCGCCATATCCAGTAAGTGAGCCGTTGGTTCCAACAACTCTATGACATGGTACAACAATACATATTGGATTCCATCCAACCGCTCCTCCAACAGCCTGCGCAGACATTTTTTCAATTCCTTTTGACATTGCTATTTCTTTAGCTATATCATTGTATGTACAAGTTTCACCATAAGGAATTTTATTCATAAGGTCAATAACTTGCTTTCTAAATGGAGTTAAATTTTCTATTTGGTATTCTGGTATAAAATCTGGATTTTTCCCACTAAAATATATATCAAGCCATTTACTTGTTTTATCAAATATAGGCAAATCTTTTTCTTCAAAATCATATTGATGCTTACTAGCATCTCTTGAGCCTTCAAACCAAAGTCCTGTTAAATATTTTCCGTCACTTCTCATATAAATTTTAGATATTGGTGAATTATACGACTTTATATACATTATTTTCATTTCCTTTTTATTTAAAATTCATAATCTATTGCTTGGCGCTCTACTCTTATTTCTTTACATAATGCTGATACTTTAACATGTTCAGGGTTATTTTTATATTTTTCTAAATCTTCCATAGTTTCAAATTCAGAAATTAGTATTGCATCATATTCATTTTTTGGATTAATATTTATACCTGTTTCCATATTTTTTATCTCTGGAATTATTTGTTTTAAATCGTTTAATCCTTTTAAAAATTTCTTCATATTTTCTTCTTCGTTTTCTTTAAACTTCCACATCACAACATGCTTTATCATATTAATATCACTCCTTTTCTCTTACTATATATATATTATATATCACAACTTTAAGTAATTATCAATAAAGTCCTGAATTATAAATACTTTATCCAGTGTATTTTGTTTAACAGCATTTTCTATTATATTAACAATACCACTTAAGTTCTTTTCGATGTATTCTTGTAACTCTTTCTTTTCTTCTATTAGTTCTTTGCATATCTTTCTATACGCATCTTTAATTATTTGTTCTATCTCTATTTTGTTTTTTCCTTTGAATAATTTGTAAATTTCATTTAGTTCTTTTGAATTAATTCCTAAATCATATATATTTTTCTTTACTAACTTACATGCAATTACTTCTAAAAATACGATTTCAAAAATATTTATAATTAAATCTTTATATTCACTTGAATAACTATATAATAAGATTTCTATTTTTTCATTTGAAAATATATTACAAAATTCATTTTCTAAATAAATAGAATTTATATATTCTTTTATAAATTCTATTCCTTCAATCTTTCCGATTAAATTATTATATAAAGGATAATCAGCTGTAATCTTCATATCTTGTGCATTAAAATCTGGATTGTATATCTTTAAAAATCCTTGTATTCCACCAATTATTGTATCGTTATAGTAAGCTGCTTTTACTCCTTTTTCTTTTATTTCTTTTAAAGCTTCGTCTGGGTTCTTAAACGTTTTTAAATATAAACCAATTGTGTAGTAATTTGATAAATTTATCTCTTCTACTATTTCTTTTCTAATTGAACTACTATTTAGTCCATTATATTTATATAATTTCTCATCTAACAAATAGATAATTTCGATTTGCATGTTAACCATATCATCGTCTGTAATCATCTGATTAATATATGCTTCTTCTATTAATGTCTTAAAATAATTTTTCTCATCTAAATTTTCTCTTTTTATTTTGCTTACTTCCTCAAGACTATTCAAACCATTCACCTTCTTTTATATCTGATATTGATTTTCCATTTATTAAGTTTTCCCTCATTTTATACATTATTGTTCCTGACAAATATTCTGTATCTCCTTTACATACACCATCAAAAGATTTCTTCATAAATTCTATTAATTCATCATCTGTAACTAAATCCATAGTTTCATTTTTATATTCATAAAACATTTCAATTAGCTCATATAAAGTTCTCTCATAATTTTCTTTATTTATATATGGTGAATTGCAAAATTCTTTTATTATTTTTTCTATGACTCCTCCTCTAAATTCGATTCTTCCTGTATCTATTAAAATTTCTTTTCTTTTTTCTAATAAATTAAATATTTGTCTATCACTTAATGTTAGACCATATTTACTTGTAAGCTCATTACACTTTTTATCTAATAGGAATTTTCTCTGAAATTCCTATTAGATAAATACTTTGTACAGAAATTTGCTATATGCAAATTTCGCACACGAACAATTAAACGTGAGCTGAACTCTACAATTTAAAGTATAGAAAAGTTTAATCAGCTCACTATTGTTCTATTTGCAATTTCAATCTTTTTTCTTTCATTAACAATATCCAAATAATCTTCCATTTTTACCACCCTTATTCTATATAGCATGCTTACTTTAAAAATAACAGTCTTGAAATATTGGCCATTTTGTGCTATGGTAATTATAGAAAAGAACAAATCGGAAAGCTAGTAAATTTGTAGTATATTTTTTAAAACTCCAATTATATTAAAAATGGTACACCTTTTTTGAAAGTGTACCATTTTCTATTAGATAAATACTTTGTAAATTTTCTTATACAAACTTATTTTTAATCAGATAATTTATTATATTCTTCATCTGTTACTTTTTCGCACCATTCATTTGAAGTATCCGTTCCTGGAACTTCAACAGCAATATGACTAAACCAACTATCTTTTTTTGCCCCATGCCAATGTTTTACATTTGCTGGTATTGTTATTACCATTCCTGGTTTAAGTGATACTGGTTCTTTTCCTTCCTCTTGATACCAGCCTTCTCTATCAACACAAATTAATATTTGTCCTCCTCCATTTGTACTGTGATGTATGTGCCAATTATTTCTACATCCAGGTTCAAATGTTACATTTGCCATAAATACACTTGTTTGTTTTGGATCTGTTAATGGTTTTAAATATGAATTTCCAACAAAGTACTGTGCAAAATTTACATTTGGTTCTCCTAGACCAAAAATTCCTCCTTTAAATAAATTAATAATCAAATAATTTTTCCAAAACTCTTTTATATCTTTTAAAAATAGGATGTTCTTTATCTACTCCATTTATGCAACTTTCATATACACTAGTATAATACCATTTTTGAATATCTTTTCCTCTTTTTAAAGAACTCCATGACTTCTCTGCACCATATAAATCAATACAATCAGATAAATCTTCTAAATTGCTAATCTTGTCACATGCTACAATTAATTTTGAACCTAACGGTGCATTTTTTATTTGTTCTATTGTATGTTTTTTTCTATCTTCCCATTCCAAAGATTTATCTGGTTCAGATGCATCATAAACATAATCTCTAATTTTTTTACCAAAATCTCTTTCAATATCTTCAAATTCATGTGGTGTATCTTCAACAACATCATGTAAAATTCCAGCTGCCACAATATCTTCATCACAACCATTTCTTTGTAAAATCATACCAACTGTAAAAGGATGAAAAATCATAGGAACATCTTCGACCTTTCTTACTTGTCCATTGTGGGCTTTTGTGGCATAATAAATCGCATATTCAATTTTATCTTTTCCTCTAAACATAATCATTCCTCCTAACTATTTCAAATTATATAACAATAAATTTATTCTTTCAACTAGAGTATTTACTTTTTAGATTAAAAATGATATTATTTTCATATCAATTGAGGTCAATAAAATATATGGAGGGATTTGTATGAATATGCAAAAGTCGTCTATCGCTACTACTGTTGAATTTCTTGGCACTCCTGAAGCTGGAAAGACCACCATGATTCACATGTTGGCTGAAAAGTTAAGCGAGTCACGGAAGCCTTTGATAGTACGCGAAGCGGCAGAAACATTGCCTAGTGTTTTTCCTAAAAACAGTATTGCTTCTAATTTTTGGATGAGATTGGAGACTGTTCAAACAATTTTAGAAGCACAATACCAAAAAGACTGCGATATAATATTAGCAGACAGAGGTATTATTGATTGCTACTTTTGGGATTATTACTATTCTTCAATAGGTTCTATCACTTCTGAACAGGTTAAGAGTATAGAAAATTTCTTTAACGCTATTGAACTTAGTACCCCCGATTTAGTGTAGTGGCATTATCTATTACGCCAGAAGAGGCTATAAAACGGCGTGGTGGAGAAGGTCGCATAGTCACCCTGAAATTTATTGAAGATTTTAATCAAAAACTTTATTCATTTATTAAAACAATTGAGTGTCCAACAATATATTTGGATACAACTAAAATGTCTAAAGAAGAAGTTTTTAATTTTCTCATTCAAAAAATTTCAAAATTGTAAAATATCAGCCTTAAGTATTATTGAATAATTCAATGTGCCTAAGGCTATATTTTATATTTATTGTTATAATATCTAATTCATTTAAAATAGTTAAAAAAATTAGATAATCTTTTTTTTGATTATCTAATCTCTTTCTAATAAAAATTTATTAACAACACTTATATATATAATTAAATAAGATATAGAAATAAAGAATCCTCCTAATACATCGCTTGTATAATGTACTCCTAAATAAATTCTACTTATTCCAATACAGCATATTAATATACTTAACAATATAATTAAACTAGTTTTTATATACTTGTTCTTTACATATTTATAAATCAAATATATCAAATACCCATAAAAAGCCATGCTTACCATGGAATGTCCAGAAGGAAAACTATATCCAGTTTCTTCAATTATTCTAAATTCAGTTGGGCGAGGTCTTTGCAATATTCCTTTTAATAATTGATTTAGTGCTGTAATAATAACTAAATTTGTAAAAATTGATAATCCAATCTTTTTATTTTTTAATAATACAAACAAAGCAATTGTTGATACTATTAAAAATATTGCACCTCCAAAATTAGTAATAAATTTTGCTATTGGCGTTACAAAATCTGATATTAAAAATGTTGATATCATTTTATATCCAATTATATCACCATTCATTATTTCTTTATTAAATACATCTTCAGCTAATGCTAAAAAGCCTATTAAGCAAATAAACACTATAATCCATTTTAAATTTTTAACAATAAATTCTTTTATATTTTCTCTCATTTCTTGCCTCATTTATACTATATTTTAAAATTATTCTTATAGATTTCTTTTACAACTTTACAAGGATTACCAACAGCAACAACGTTAGATGGTATGTCCTTGTTAACAACACTTCCTGCACCAATAACTACGTTATCTCCTATTGTTACTCCTGGCAATACACAAACATTACCACCTATCCAAACATTGTTTCCAACTTTAATTGGTTTTGCATACTCTAATCCTTTATTTCTTATTTCATAATCTAATGGATGTCCTGATGTATAAAATCCACAATTTGGACCTATGAAAACATTATCTCCAAATTCAACTTTATTAGCATCTAAAATAACCAAGTTATGATTTGAATAAAAATTTTTACCTAAATATATATTGAATCCATAATCGCAATAAAAATTAGGTTCTATTCCCATTATATCTATTTGCTTTTGAAATAATTTTTCTAATATAGCCTTTTTTTCTTCTGTTTTTCTAACATTGCACTCATTAAATTCTTTGCATAACTCTTTCGCATCAAGTCTTTTATTTAATAATTCTTTATCATAATTAGCATCATAAATTTCTCCTGCAATCATTTTTTCTTCTTCGCTCACGAATTTACTCTCCAATCTAATACAAAAAATGTGGCAAATTATCAACAAACTTGCATATCTTATAAAACATTCTTTTTATCTTTTTAGTTTCATCTATTTCACTTTAGTATTTTTTTAATTATACTAAATTTTTTCAATTTAATTGTACTTATATTTTGCTTTTTTATCTTAAATCAACTACCTCTTCTTTCAAACTGTCTATATCAATAACATATTTCTTTTTATTGTTTTTGTCAATATATATAGGAAATTGCTTTATGTTTCTTTCTTCTATTATGTTTTTCGGATTCATCCAAATGTTTTTACTTTTAAATATATATTTCTTATTATCCAATGAATTATTCCATTCACAAATAATATTATATGGATGTCTTCCATTTACTGTGTATCTAGTATTTAAAACAGTCTCAACATAGTTTGCATATATTACTTCTCCACTTTCTCTTAAATTCTTTTCTGACTTTCTTTTATTAATTTTCAATAATATTCCCGTTCCTCCTATTATTAGAAAAATTAATCAATTTACAGGAAATATTAAGAATAACGAATCCAAAGATTTCACACCTATTTTGTTTGGATTATTTTTATCATAATATATATCTATTGTCTTTCCTTCATAAAAACTAGATGAATAACCATTTATTTTTGATTTATATTCTTTTCCTTCAACAGTATATGATACATATACTTCGTAAGACTTTTCCTGATTATTGTCCATGTATGATGATATTTTTGCAATAGTTCCTGTTGTATTTACTTTATTTTTATAATTAAAAACAGTTCCAAACATAATCATTCCAATTATAACAAATAATGCACCAATAATTGTAAAACCAATCAATATTAAATTTTCTGCTTTGTTTTCTTTCATAAATTTTATCCTCACTTTTTAATTACTAATTATTTTTTAATATTTATCATTTTTTTCTCCATTTGCTAAATAAATTTTTATTTGTCTTATGATATGTGGTATATTATAATTTCCTGCAAACTTGGAATTATCCAATAATTCATCATTTAAAATTACCCATTCTAATTTATTTTTTTCTTCTACTAAATTTACTTCATGTTTTAAAATTCCATAATAAACCTGCAAATTATTTTCATATTTAAAATAATTTAAATCCATAAAATGCTCTAGTTTTATATCATTACTCGATATTCCTGTTTCTTCAAATAATTCTCTATATGCCGCTTCATCATTAGTTTCACCTTCTTCAACCTTACCACCAACAAAATTATATAACCCTTTATATGGCTCTTTTGCTCTAATACAAAAGAGTGCTTTTTTCAAATCAACATTAAATACTACAATTAAATTTAATTTCTTCATTTTTTTACTCCTTATATTATTTTACTTTTTGACAAATTGCTATCTTTTACATATTTCTTTATTATCGGTTCCCCACCAATCTGGATTATTATTTAATACATCTTCAAGTTCAAATTGAGTTATAATAAAAATAGGTATTTCAATATTGAATTTACTTTTTATAATATTATAAATATCTTTGCTTATAGATTCTTTATTATCTATATTAGTTTCAAATATGACATTACCACTATTAAGATAGGTCTGAACATTTCTATATTCATTTTTTTCTAACTCTAATTTTAATTCACTCATAGAAACTTTATTTTTACCACTTATATTTATTCCTCTTAATAACGCTATATATTTCATATTATTTCTCACTTTCAAATTATAATTTGTTATTCTCCAAAAAATCATTTAACTTATTATAAAAATCATTATTATTGAAAATATAATTACAATGACCTGCTTTTTCTAATATAAACAGTTCGGAATTTTTAATATTATTTGAAATGTATTTAGCTTCATCTCTTGGGACTAAATCTTTAATCCCGCCATTACAAACTAAAGTAGGAACATGGATTGTATTTAGTTCTTCTTTAGTTATAGAGTGAGATTCGAAATTCAATTTTTCAAACATTTCATTATTTTTTTTACCTGGATACCAAGGTATTTTTTCCATAATTTTAGCATAATTAGGCTTTTTTACAACATTATTTCTTGCAACTCCACTACATAAAACTAATTTTGAAATACTATTAGGATATTTAATAGCAACATTAATAGCAACAGTTCCTCCTCCACTACATCCTAATAAATATGGTTTATCTATATTTAATTTTTTTATAAACTCATATACATCTTTTGCAGATTCCTCATAAGTTAATATACAATTTTTTTCACTTTTACCACAACATCTTCTATCAAAGATATATACTTTATATTTATTTTTTAATCTGTTTGCAATAAATTTCATTAATCCTGTATTTACACTATTAGGATTTAACAGAATGATTGGTTTTCCTTGTCCAAAAACCTCATAATGAATTTTTATATTATTTACAACTATATCCAATTTAATCTCTCCACTATAACTTGTAATTTGTCGGTGAGGTTACCTTTCAAAATCTTCAATGTCTTTTTGACTTTTTGTATTTGTTTTTATAATAAAATTTAAGTCTTCAATTGCTTTGTCTATATTCATCATTCCATTTCCAATAGGATAATAAACTGGGTATACTTTATATTCCATACCAGCTATATTCTTTAAAAAGTTTTGTTTTCTACATTGAGATACTGATATATTTTTATCCAACACAATAGAACTTACTTGATTTCCAAGTGTTATAATTGTCTTAGGATTAATTATTTCTATTTCTTTGCATAATAAATCTAAATATTGACTATAAACCGAATTTGGTAATACTCTAGCATCTACCTGTGTACATTTTCCTAAATTAGTTATAAAATATTTGTGTTTTTCTACATCAGCATATACTAAATCCGCAAATTTTTCATCCCACTCTTGTGGCTTTTTTGACATAATATCACTATATATTTCTTCATCAAGTAATCCTATTCTATAAAACAATTTCCATATATTCTTAGTTCCAATCCAAGGAGATCTTCTCCCTTTCCAATTTGGATCTGATGCAATATTTTTTCCAGTAGGATTCATAAAAACAAAACAAAAATCTGGATTATTAGTGCATCCTCCATTATATATAGATGTTAACTCCTTTGCTCCATACTGTAATTGTAATTTATCATATTCCGCGTTTAATTCACTTATTTTCATAACTACTACCACCTTTATTTACTATTTATCTCCCTCTATTTCATTCGTACCTTGCAATAGTTCTTTTTGCGTGTTATTTATTAAAGATCGTAACATTTCATTATACTTTTGAACAATTTTATCTTCTACTTCATATCTATTTAAATCCAATTTAATTTCATCATTTTTGGTATATATTTTTAAATCAATAGTAAAAACTTTATCAGCTGATTGTATTTTAAATTCCATATACTCATCATAATTTTCTAATGGATTTCCACCTAATTTATTATTAGAGATATTATCTAAAACTTCGTGTGATAATTGTATTAATTCATCTCTATTATTATTTATATCTAAATTTAATCTTTTCCAACTGTTTCTTAATTTAGTATCTTGTGGTGCAGATTTCCATAATGCACTTATTTTAAAATTAGAAGTATTATAATATTCTAAAACTAAATCATATTCATTTTTATCTACAAAAGTCCTTGAATAATAATTTCCGTTTGCAAAGCTCTCCACCCATACATAATATATTTTATATCCACTATCATTATCTATTTCATACAAATTGTAATAGTTATTTGTATTTTTTATAACCAATGCTCCAATTTTGTTTAAATTTTTTAACGAACCACTATTATTATAATTATCTGAATTAATAAAAATATTAACTGGAACCAAATTTTTTCCATTATATTCAAATCCTTTTTTCCATTCATCTCTTGTTACAAAAACTTTATTTTCAATAGCTTCTATAATTGCCTTTTCTTTATCATCCTGAATTTTAGAACAAATTGATATCGCAAATATACTAGTCAATAAAGGCATAAATAAAACTATACTGATTACTAATGTAACAACACCTCTCGTCTTATTTATATTTCTTTTCTTTCCGTTTTCCAATTTCTTAGTTTTTGAAAAGAATATCATTGAAATAATTAAAAATATAGAAGCTATCAATGTTGATACAAAAATAAGAATTAATAAAATATTTAAAACAAAAATTCCAATAAATGCCATATAATTTACTCCTACATGTAATCTATTATTTTCCTTGAAACTGCCAAATAAACCAATTCATATCTACTTTTGAATTACTATTTTTCTCTTTACTAAGACTATCATAAATCAACAAAAAATTCAACTAAGCTTTTTTTATTCTCTAAAACAATAGTGAGCTGATTAAATTTTTCTATATTTTAAATTATAAAGTTCAGCTCACGTTTGATTGTTCGTGTGCGAAATTTGCACATAGCAAATTTCTGTACAAAGTATTTATCTAATAGGATTTTCAGAGAAAATTCCTATTAGATAAAAAAGCAAATGACTTTTTCAATCATTTGCTTACTTTACTGTTTCTTTTATATAAAATCACTTTATTTAAATACTATTTATGAATCATTCATTATATGTTCCTTTCACAATTCCAAACAATTTGTTTTCATTGTATTTAACATATATAGGTTTAATTATTGATATTTTTTTAATGTCAATATAATAACCCAATTTTTGACTTAATTGATTAATAGTACTATCGATTGTTATTATTTTTTCTTCATTTGGTTCTAATTTTATTTTTCCATCTATTGAGTCTGACAACAAAATAGCATCTTCTCCAATTAATATCTCTATTTCATTAGAAATATATACCTCGTTATTACCATTATTTTTTATTGTATATTCTATACCATCTTTAATTTTTATTTGATTTATTTCTATATTGTCCAAATACTCTTTTTTTTCTAGGAACTCTGAAAATTGTATTCCATTATCTAAATATTGCTCGAAATCTAATTGTCTAGTGTAGTTCTCTTTATCATCATTACTCTTTAATATAAAATTTATAAAAATGACTATAATAAATATCAAAATAAATAGTAACAGGAATATTGTTCTTTTATTGATTCTACCAAACATAATTATTGCTCTCCTCCTATTTGAATATATCCAACAACATCTCTTTCATTATTATATTTATATATTACTCTATATGCTTTAAATTTAGATTTGTTCACTTTTTCTCTCTCAATAGAAGTTGTATTAATTTGCAAATCTGTCTCCTCTCCTGGCTTTAAAATTTTATAGGCATAGTTAAAATCGTAATATAATAATTGCATAGAATTCATATCAGTACTATCTATCTCATCTGTTAACTCTGGGGTAATAAGTACATCAAAATCATAATTATTTTTCAAAGTATAATTTATGGTTTTAAAATCATTACTCATCTTGTAATTTTTAATTTCAATCCTATCGGCTAGCATTCCTTTATTTTTATATTCCATATAATAATCATTTGGAATATAAAAATCTGGTTCATTTTTTTCGATTTCTTCTGCACTTTTCCTTATTTCTGATACAATTTTATTTTTATTATTCAATTCATAATCATTCTTTTTATTTATATTATCTCTTATTATTGCTATACAAAATATAATAATAATAATTGAAATCCACATGCATATATCATCTTTTAACTTTTTTTTCATTTTATAAAATTTTCCCCTCACTAATTTCTAAAACATAATCACATTTTTTTAGAATATCATCGTTTATATGGGTAATAATAATTACTAATTTGCCTTCATTCCTTTTTTTGATAAGATATTCTTGAACAGCTTTAACATTTTCCTTATCTAAAGCATTAAATGGTTCATCTAATAATATATTCTGTGGTTCATGCATAAAAGCTTGAATTAACCCAACTTTTTGTTTTGTTCCCAATGATAAATTTTTAAATTTAACATTCTTATATTCCTGAATATTAAAAAATTTATACCATTTTTCTAAATCTATTTCATCAGCATTAACACTCTGTTTTTTTAAATATTCTAGATTTTGATTTATAGTAAAATCATTTACCAAGATTGGATTTTCTATTATAATCCCTGCATTTTCAATATAATTATTATTTTTTCTAATTTCTTTTCCATTTTGCATTACTCTTCCAGTTGTATATTTTATAAAGCCAGCTAAACTTTTTAAAATTAGTGTTTTTCCTGAGCCATTTGCTCCAGTAATTCCATACATTTTGCCATCTTCAAATTTATAGTTTATATTATTTAAAACAGTCTTTGAACCATATTTTTTAACGCCATCAATTATTTCTAACATTATTTATTCCTTTCTCTTATTAAAATAAGTCCATATGTTATTAAAAACACAATAACATATGCTATTACTACATTTACTAAACTTAATTTATATATAAAATAGTCAGCAAAAACTGTTAGCATTAATAAGCCAACTATAAAATATTCGAATTTTTCTACAATAAAAATTAATAAAAAAGGTATAATCATATAAAACATTGCCATCAGTATCAAATTACATATTACTTGTGAGCAAAATATATTCTCTACATTCATTACTATCATTGTTACATAAATTGTTATAACTGAAACTGCAACATCTATAAAAATGTATATAAAATAAAAATTAATTGTTTTTTTCATATACTGTATAAGATTACTTGATCTTATTCTAATTGTTTCATTTAATCCACTATAAAAGTTATGAATTTTAAATAAAGTAATTGCATAAGTCATAAAAACTATTGAAGTAATGCATATTATTTTAAAAGAATCTAATTTTACCTGCATATTATAATCTATATAATAAAAAGAGTTTAATCCAATAGTAGTTAAATCGCTCGCACTCATGATTTCGCCTTTATGGCTTACATTTTTGTAAATCCACATAACTGATATAGATATAAATAAAATTTTTACAATAATAATCCAAACACTTCTATATTTCGATTTTATCATAATCTAACTTCCTTATCCACAATATTAAAATTACCAATATTACCATTGGTAATATCAAATCTATAAAAGAACATCCATGTTCTGTTCCAATCAAAAGAATAGAATGTGGCAACAACCTTCTGATTTCCACTAATAAATTTAAATTACTTGACGTAATAATTGGTAACACCCATGACATTATTATAAAAATTATTATTCCGTCTGTATTACCGTATCTATCAACTATTTCTAATGAAAATAAACATAATAAATAAATTCCAATAAAGCTTATAACCTCAAACACGATAAATACCATTATATTATTAAACATAAAAAAACTAATTAAATCATTATGGTTATATAAAAATTTAAAATATGTCAAAAAATTATTTTTTGTAGACAATAATCCAATAATAGTAAGTATTCCTACAACTATCAGAGAAAATATAGCTGGAATTAAAGCTATTTTTCTTTTCAATTTATTATTTTCATTAATATATTTATCATTTCTACCAATATTATACTTAATTAAGTTACGTTTAATATTTGAGTACAAGAAAAAAACACTTATAATAACTATTGGTATAATTCTTGTCTTTATTTGACAATACTTCGAATAGCTCATATCTACTGAAAATCCTTCTTTTAAAGAAAGGAAATCTTGTAAAATATTTCTACTTTTTATTTCCTCGATTTCCTCTTTTGACATATCTCCCAAATATGTACTAGTATCAATGTTTTTATATCTATTATACATTTCATATGCATAATTAATATATACATAAAATACCATAAATAGTGATACCATCACAATAGATGTCAATAAAATAAAATACTTAAAATTAATTATTTTTTTCATTCTTTTTTCTCCATTTCTTTTATCTGTTGTCATATTCTTGGCTTGCTTGTCCTAATTGAAAGAATTATTTCTAATAATCTTTTCCGAATTTTGTTCCATTTTTAATAATTCATCATCTATATAAATATTTTTTTATTGTGTTTTATCGTTCTTCTTCTATATCTTTTTCTCTTTTTAAAGCATTTTTATTAACTAATATACCATTAATAATTTTAAATGGATATTGTTGTTTTGTAGTAACATCTTTTACAATAATTGTATCTGGTATTTCTTCTCCCAATTGAAAATCTAGAGTTTCATCTATCTCAGTATATTTTTCCGGATGTTTTTTAAAATCCTTATACTCTATCTTTTTATATCCCATTGACTGATAAAAATTATCTGCTCTCTTTTTTAATTCTGCCATATCTCTAGTAATATTATTGATTCTATCTGTTGATAATTGTCCTGGTTCATATACTCCTCTAATTTTATAACCTTGATACTTTTGCATTATATAATCAGCAATTTCACTTAGATTACTTGCTATTTTTCTTCCTCTAAATGTATCATAACAATATATTGTATCTAAAAAGAATCTTTTATTATGGTGAAAATATATGTTCATATATCCGAGTATCTTCTCCATGTTGATTTTTTGATTTCAAACTAAAACATTTTCCCATATTTATATAAATTTCTACAATATTAAAATCTCCTTTTTCATCTTTAAATATTGCAAATTTCTTATCTATATTACCTAAATTTTCTTTCGATTCCAAAAAATTTTTATAGTCTTCATTATTATTAATTTTTTTTACTAATTCTTCTATTTTCATTTTTAATCACCTTTTTTATATGCATTATTTCTTCTTGTTTCAATCATATTTATAATTTCTTTCAATCTCTTCTATTTCATTAATTTCGCATTTTTCTATAATTTGTAATCATACTAATTTTGATAATTCTTCTTTAACCTTTTCTAAATTGCTTGAAGTTAGTATAGGAATTAATAACATTACAAGGATTCCCAATTGCAATATGGTATGTTGGAATATCCTTTTCTGAAATAACTACTTAAGACCACAAATTTATTTGTTGTTATTTTCTTCAACTATATTCGTAATTTCCTTCAGTTTATTTTCTAATAATTTCTTATCTATCAATTTCAATGTATATTGTGATACCATTGTTGGCGACATGCTTCTACTCATTGCATATTCAACAACTTGCACATCTTTACTTGCACATAAAATCACTCCTACACTTGGATTTTCGTTTTTCTTTTTCTCTTGTCTATCTAATGCCTCCAAATAAAAATCCATTTTTGATATATATTCTGGTTTAAATTTTCCAATTTTCAACTCAAATGCAACTAAACAGCTTAATGTTCGATTATAAAATAATAAATCAATATAAAAGTCTTCGTTACCTACTTGCACTTTGTATTCTTCTCCAACAAAAGAAAAATCGTTACCTATTTCTAAAATAAAATCTCTCATATTGGAAATAATTGCCTTTTTCAAATCTTTTTCAGAATAATTGTTAGGTAAATCTAAAAATTCTAAACTATAAGTATCTAATATTTTAGTGTTTGGGTAATCTTCTTCTCCCATAGTTTTTGATAAACTTTGATTTACCTTACCATCTGATAACATATATCTATGAAAATATCCACTTGAAATTTGTCTATCTAATTCTCTTTTGGAATAATTATTTTTTATGCACATTTTTATATAGAATTCTTTTTCTTCTATTGAATTAGTACCACTTAAAATTAATAAATTATTAGTCCAGCTAATTTGTGTCACCAGTGGTGACACAAATGGAAAATCTTTATAAGTTTCATAAAATTGTTTCATTCTATATATTCCACGTTTATTAAATCCTCTCATTGTAGGATATTCTCTTTTCATAAATTCCACTAATTTGTCAACAATTTTATCTCCCCAATTAGAATCATTTACTTTTTCACTTATATATTTTCCGAAGTCCCAATATAAGGAGATTAGCTCTTCATTTACTTTTTTGTAAGCATTTTTTCTTCTTTCTTCAATCATGTTAATAATTTCAGAAAAATTAAATTCTAGATCATTCATAAAAAATACCGCCTTTCCTTTTTTATTTAGTTCTTACTGCGTATTTTTTTACTATTAATCTATATTTATTGCTCCTTATAAACTATTAGTCAAATTTTATATTAGATTTATTTTGATGTCAATATATTTCTATGAACAGCAAAGTATATTATCAAAATTTATCATCTACAATCTCTTTAATTTTCTCCTTGTCTACATTAGCTTTGTAAAAAACTAGACATTGAACCAATCTTTCTACTATAGCATATGCTACCACGTCCATATCCGAAAATAATATTTCACTCTTCATATTGCCATGAACTATTCCATTTCTAGTATTTTTAAAAGTATTAGAAATCATTTCATTTAGTTCCTCTTCAGACTCATATTTAATATTATAATTGCTAATAAGATTTTTCTTTACATTTATTATGCATTCACTAAACACTCCTAACGAATACTTTATTTGTTCTTTTAAACTTCCCTCCATATTTTTTATATCTAATTCAAACCATCTTAAAATTTCTTTATTTTCTCTTTTTTCCTCTTCATTAATGCAATCATCTATGAAATTTGTTACTTTGTCTTTTAAAATTCTATAATTTTCATTTGAATTACTCTTAAACTTTGGAAAATTTATATCAAACCATGATTCAAATGCAGATGAAATATTTTGATATTTATTAACAGTAATCTTAAGCTCATCATCTTTATTTAAATTATAATAATTTTTATAGGCTTTTTTATTATTGACTGTTAGATATAATTCTTTGAAGTTCGACTCAATCTGTTCATATTTAACACAATTATTAATATCTGGTAGATCTATTTTTGCATCTTCATTTAAATAACAATATAAATTGAATGTATTTGTAATTTTCTTTATTTCATCTTCAATTTTTACTTTTCCGCTTGAAATTAATTTAATTTCATCAAATTTAACATGTTCTCTCAAATAAAAAAATTCAAATAATTCACTTACTTTTCTATAATATTCAATTACATCTGCAATACTTTTTTTATTCTTAAAGTTAATTTGCAAATATGATTTTAATACCACTGGTGTATTGGTATTTTTTTCTATTCTTGATAATGTTGAACTAACTCCTATATTGAATTTGTCTTTCTCAATTAAAATTTCATCATTCTTTATTGACTTTAGTTTCAGATTAATTTCATTTACATCATCCTTTCCTAATTCAATTACTTTTTGAGGATAAAAAAAATTATCAATACATTTTCCATAAAAAATCATTGTTTCTAAGTTATCGATTTTAGGTAGTGGATTGGTCATATTAGAATTCCCGATTATATATGCAGGTACAAAAGCCTTGTAAATTCCCCCACTTTGTCTTATTAATTTTATATTAATAAAAGTTATTCTGTGTCCAAAACTAGTAATGCCTTCTAAAAATAAGTTGTCAACAACAGTTCTTTCTTTTAAGGATTTAAATATACTTTTCCATACTTCTTCTAAATTTTCATCTGGTATTAAAGTTAAAATATTGTTAATATAATAAAAGCCATACTTTTTAGACTCATATTCTATCTTTCCTTCGATTATTTTTTCCATCTTATTTACCTTCTTTTTTCATAATATCTTTATTTTAAAATAACAATTGCTATTATCATTTAAAGATTATATTCTTTTTTATATATTGAATAATTGTATTCATCTTCATATTTAAACTTAACTTTTATCTTTTTATCTTCAACAAAAACCTCTTTTTTCTAATAACTTTATTTTTTTATACTCATATTGTATAATTTTTTCCAAATTGTAACATCAACAGACATATTATCATAGTTCATTTTATATTGTTCTTTAATTTCTTCTGGTACATAATTATCTATATACCATTTTTCCCATTCTTCTTCTGTTTGCACATTCATATCTTTATTCCAAATTTCTTTTAAATTATGCTCTGTATCTTCGATATAAATTTTTTCTATATTTTCATTTATCTCAAATGATGTTTCAATTCCACTACCATCAAATTCTACACCTTTTGGCAATTCTACGGCAGAAATTTTATAATATATTTCTTTATCTCCAGGGATTAATTGATATTCACCTGTTAAACACATATTTTTGTATTCTTCTGAATATAAATATACTTTCAAAATTTTTGCATTCTCTGTTGTTGTTTCCTTTTGATGTTTATTTTCCATTAAGTACATATATTCAACATTAAATTTATTAACATCAACATATAAATCTCTATATAATAAAATATTTTTATTTACTACATTTATAATAAATAAAACAATAAGAACCATTGCTGTCAATATTATTGACAGTAATATAAGTAATTTTCTTCTTTTCTTATATCCCTTTAAAAAGTTAATTTTATCAGCTTTACTATCTAATGTTTTAACGCTTATGTCCTTATTCATTTTTTCTAAAACATTTTTACAATTATTGCATTCTTGAATATGTTCTTCTACTAGCTCATTAGTTTCCTTACTTGATATTTTATCAATATAATTAGGTAATAAATCCTGTATAATATTACAACTAATCTCTTTCATTTAATATCCTCCATATCTAATTTTTTCTTTCCCCTAAAGAATGTTACTCTTGCCCAATTTTCACTTTTATTTAAAATTTGTCCTATTTCTTTAAAAGATAAATCTCCTGTAATTCTTAAGTATATAACTTCTCTGGTATTTTCATCTAGCTTTTGAAGGGCTTTATATATTCTTATTTTATTACTATTTTCTATAAATTCTTCTTCCATATTTTTCTTATCTTTAATTTCTAACTCATCAATAGGTACCATTATTTTAGAGTTATTTTTTTTAGTTTCTTTATATAATATTTTCTTTGCAATAGAACGAAGCCATACAGAAATTTCACATTCTCCTCGAAAATTATTTATTTGATTTATTGCTACAATAAATGTTTCTTGCATAATTTCTTCTGATAAACTTTCATTTTCTGTAATAGAAAATATATAATTTTTTATTACATTAGCATATTTTTTATAAACATCATCAATATTTTCCATTATTCACACCCTTCTATAAATATAGTGTTATTTTACATCATTTTCGTTACAACTTTTTACAAAAAATATTTATTTTTATATTAGCAACAAAAAAATAAACAGTACTAGACAAAGTTTCTAAAATTTATCTAATACTATTTTTAATATTTTAGACTACCATATCCAATAGCTTGAACATCGTCAAGAGAGTACATTCTTTTAACACATTTATTACTTGTATTTTTCTATATTGTATAAATATTTAGATTAGTTATATCTGTTCTTGTTACAACCCAAACATATACTTTGTGTCCCAGTGGTGACACGTTTGGAAATCTATATATAATATTTCATTTTTATTTCTTCTTTAAATTTTCTATTAGATTCATTTATGCTCTCATCCCTCCTCTTTATATCTCTATAACTCGTAATTTATCTTTTCTTTCTAATAATATTTTAATTATTTATGGACATTTTCTTTTTTCTCCCAACATATACAGTAACAACAATAGTTGATAGACTTATAAATATAGAAACTAAATCTCCATCTTTTATTTCTTCTTTATAATTATTTCTTAATTGTTTTTTCATATTTATCAAATCCTTGTTTAACATAGAAAAGAATATTATTCTCTATCCCTCTTAATCTGTTTACTATACCTATCTTCTTCTGAAAAAATGCATCCGCAATATTTTTGCATATATAATCCTAATTCTCTTGCTTTGGCTTGTCCCTCTCTAAAACCGACTCTAAAATCTCTATATAAAAAATTTAATTCATATTTTTTAGCTATATCTGCAACTATTTCTTTTAATATTTCATGCTTTTGATATGGACTTACAAAAAGTGTAGTTGTTATCGTATCAAACCCATGTTCCTTTGCATATTTAGCAGTTTGTTCCAATCTAACTCTATAACAGTAATTTTGACATCTATTTTGCAAATCTCCTATTACATTTTTACAAAAATTATCTAATCCATATTCTTCTTCAAAGATTGCATCTACATTTATACTTTTTGTGTATTCTTTTAAAGTATCTCTTCTTGTTTTATATTCTATGTATGGATGGATATTTGGATTATACCAATATACTGTTGGCTCAATATTTTCACTTCTTAAAGAATCTATACAATATACACTACAAGGTGCACAACATGTATGCATTAATAATTTCATTTTTTATCCTCTCTTTTTTTACTTTAAATCTATATCTATTTTAATCCTAAGTGTTCGTATGCAAGTGGTGTTGCTGTTCTTCCTCTTTGAGTTCTAGCTAAAAAACCTATTTGCATCAAGTATGGTTCATATACATCCTCTAATGTATCTGGTTCTTCACCTATTGTTGCAGACAATGTTTCAAGTCCTACTGGTCCACCGGAATATTTTAATATTATTGTTTCTAATATCTTCTTATCTATATTATCTAACCCTAAATTGTCTATTTCCAATTTATTTAATGCTATTTTTGCAATATCTAATGTTATATTTCCATTTCCTAATACAACTGCATAATCTCTTACTCTTTTTAGCAATCTATTGGCTATTCTTGGCGTTCCTCTTGAACGTTTTGCTATTTCTTTTGAACCGTTCTCATCTACTTGAATTCCTAATATATCTGCTGAACGTCTAACTATCGTATTTAATTCATCTTCATTATATAGCTCTAATCTACAAGAAATTCCAAATCTATCTCTTAATGGCGTAGAAAGTGAACCAGCTCTTGTAGTTGCTCCTATAAGGGTGAATTTAGGTAAATCTAATCTTATTGATCTTGCACTTGGTCCTTTCCCAATTAGAATATCTAAACTAAAATCTTCTAGTGCTGGATACAATATTTCTTCTACAGTTCTGTTTAATCTATGTATTTCATCTATAAAAAGGACATCATTTTCTGAAAGACTTGTAAGTATAGCAGCTAAATCCCCTGGCTTTTCAATTGCTGGGCCTGATGTTATTTTTATATTTGAATTCATTTCATTTGCTATAATATTTGAAAGAGTAGTCTTACCTAAACCTGGAGGTCCATATAATAAAACATGGTCTAAACTCTCTTTTCTTTTTTTAGCAGCTTCTATATATATTTTCATATTTTCTTTTACTTTGGTTTGTCCTATATATTCATTAAGTGTTTTTGGTCTTAACGATGTTTCTGCTATTTCTTCTTCATCATTTTGAATATTTGGAACTAATAAATTTTCTTCCATTTTTGTTTCCTTTCTATAACCGTTGTTTAAACTAATCCTGATTTATATTCTATATCTTCCATATATGGAAATAATTCTTTTACTCTTTTTAAGGTATATATTGCCATTCTTTGATGAGGACATTTTTCTCCTATTGTTAATAATTCATTTTTATAACAATTTTTTGTTAGTTTATAAACTAAATATCTTTTATCCATATATGTGTATAACATTTCAAATCCATTATCTAAATCTTCCCAAAATCTTTCAAATGTATAATCTTCTCCCATTTATAACTCCATTCCATTATTTAATCATTTCTTCAAATTCTTCTTCTGATATAATTTTTATGCCTAGTCCTTCTGCCTTAGTAAGCTTGCTTCCAGCATCTTCTCCTGCTAAAACATAATCTGTTTTTTTAGATACTGATGAAGATGCTTTTCCTCCATGTTTTTCAATAATTTTTTCTACTTCATCTCTCGAATATTTATCTAATTTTCCAGTAATTACAAATGTTTTATTAGAAAATCTATCATCTATTAACTCATTTTCTTTCAAGCTCATATTAACATTTGCTTGTTTTAATCTTTGCAATAAGTCTTTTGTTTGAGGTTGGCTAAAAAACTCAAATATGCTTTTTGCCATTATTTCTCCCATATCATCAACATTAATAAAACTTTCTAAACTAGCATTTTCAAGGTTATCCATTGTTTTAAATTTTTTGGCTAATTGCTTTGCTGTTTTAGTTCCAATATGTCTTATTCCTAATGCATTTATTAATCTATCTAAATCGTTTTGTTTACTTTGATTTATTGAATCAATCAAGTTTTGAGCGAACTTTGTTCCATCTTTTTTTAAAGTTTTTACATCTTCTAATTTTAAATCATATAAATCAGCAATATTGTTTATTAATTTTCTATTTAATAGTTCTTCAATTATTGCATCTCCTAGCCCTTTTATATCCATTGCTTCCCTTGATGCAAAATGCAAAATACTTCTATAAAGTTTTGCTGGACATTCTATTCCTATACATCTTCTAGCTGATTCCCCTTCTTCTCTTATAGCTAAAGCACCACATACAGGGCAAACAGAAGGCATTGAAAATTCCTTTTCATTTCCTGTTCTTTTGTCTTTTATTGCTTCTACTATTTCCGGAATTACATCTCCTGCTTTTTGAATTACAACTGTATCTCCAATTCTTAAATCTTTTTCTTTTATAAAGTCTTCATTGTGTAATGTAGTTTTTGAGATTGTTGAACCAGCTACTTTAACTGGCTCTAATATTGCCATAGGTGTAATAGCACCTGTTCTTCCTACGTTACATACTATATCTTTTAAAATAGTTTCTTTCTTTTCAGGTGGATATTTATATGCTATAGCCCACTTTGGAACTTTATAAGTTGTTCCTACTAATTCTCTTAATTCTAAATCATCAACTTTTATAACCGCTCCGTCTATTCCAAATGTTAGGCTATCTCTATCATCTCCAATTTTATTTATCTGAACAATTGCTTCATCTACATTATTACATAGTACTTTTACAGGATTTACATTAAACCCTATTTTTTCTAAATATCTCAAAGATTCATAATGTGATTTAAAATCAATTGATTCACATTTTTGAACATTAAAAATATAGATATCAAGTGGTCTTGAGGCTGTTATTTTACTATCTAACTGTCTAAGTGAACCTGCTGCTGCATTTCGTGCATTAGCAAATAGAGTTTCTTCATTTTCTTGTCTTTCTTCATTCATCTTCTCAAATTCTGATTTTCCTATAAAGACTTCTCCTCTAACAGTAATATTTATAGGTTCTTTTAATTTCTGTGGTATATTTTTAATTGTTTTTAAGTTTTCAGTTATATTTTCACCTACTTGCCCATTTCCTCTTGTTGCTCCTTTTACAAATATTCCATTTTCATATTGTAATGCCACTGACAATCCATCAATTTTAGTTTCCACAACATATTTTAATTCTTTATTATATTCTAAAGCAGATTTTTTCATTCTCTCATCAAATGCTCTTAATTCATCAAAATCAAATATATCTTGAAGACTTTGAAGTGGTACTTCATGTTGAACCTTTTCAAATCCTTCCTTTACAGTTCCTCCTACTTTTTGAGTTAGAGAATCTTTTGTAATAAATTCAGGATATTCTTTTTCTAAATTTCTAAGTTCTACCATTAACATATCATATTCAAAATCACTTATTTCTGGATCATCATCATCATAGTATCTTTTAGCGTGATATTCCACAGTTTTTCTTAGTTCCTCTATTCTTTTTTTAGCCTCTGTTTTTTTCATTTTACACCTCTATATTTTTAATCTTTAAAAAGTTCTTTTCCGTTTTTTATGTATTCCCAACCTGAGAATATTGTTGCAATTACAGATACAAACATTATTACTGTTGAAATTACATTTAAAACTAACCAGAAGTTTCCTTCTATTGGATTAAAAATAAATTCACCAAATTTATGTATATCTATAAATGCTAATATTAATGCAATCATTTGAGTTACTGTTTTTAATTTCCCCCATACGCTTGCAGCTATTACTTTTCCACCTTTTTCTACTGCTATTAATCTATATCCTGAAACTATAAATTCTCTAAATAACACTATAATTGGTATCCATGATGGAATTTTATTATCAAAACCTACAAGCATAACCATAGCTGCCAAAACTAGTATTTTATCTGCTATTGGATCTAAAAATTTTCCAAATGTAGTAACTTGATTTCTAGAACGTGCTATATATCCATCTAGCTTGTCTGTTATTGATGCAATACAGAATATTAAATTTATAATCCAATATGTAATAGGGATATTCAAAAATTCTCCCTCTATTCCTAAGTATGGAATTATTACCATTATAGGTACTAATATAATTCTAAATATTGTTAATTTATTTGCTAAATTCATAATTGACCTCCATAAATTATAAATTTCTTGCTTCAACTATTTGTATTAAATCTGTTAAGTATTCTCCTATAACAGGAATATTTAACTTTATTAAATTTTGCAATATATATACTATTATGGCAGAAATAATTGTAATTCCTATTCCTATTCCAACACCTCTTGATATTCCAGCCATAAAATTTCTTATAAAAATTTGTCTTTTACTTCCTAATATATAAGATAAGTCATCTATATTACTTTTTTCTAACATTTTATTTAATTTTTCTATTTTATTATTTAATAATTCTATAGTCTCTTTTTTGGCAAACATGCTTATTCCTCCTAATTATATTTTGGAGGAATAAACATTATTTATTCAGGATATTTATAACCCTATATTTATACTATTAATAAAACTTGTTCCATTACTAGATTCATCTTTTAATTCTTTTTTTCTAGCTTTTTCCAAATTATCTAATAGTTCTTGTAATTTTTTCAAATCTTTTCCTATTAAAGTCCAATCTTTTGAATCTTCAGATTCTTTTAAATTTTTATTTGCTCTAATTATTGAATCAATTATTTCATCTATATCTTCAGTATTAATTATTTCTAAATTTACAGCATATTCTGAAAGTAAATTCATTAAAGCCTCTTCTAATGTATTTCCAACAGTTACTTTGTTTCCAGATGCAACAATAACTTTTTTCAATATTGGTATTTGTGGTGATTCATTTAGTCTAACTTGATATACAGGTTCTATATATAATAATGTATTATTTATAGGAACAATTATTATATTTTTTATTAATTTTGTGCCTGATACCGATATTGAATTAATTTCAGCTGATATTGTTTCATCTTGTTCTATTTGAGAGCTTAATTGTAATACTCCCGCAACATTAGTATCTGAATTAAATTTATACAAAGTAAGTTTTGGATTAGCACCTTCATATGTTCCTACTAAATAAGCATTTAGATTTTGCTTTCCGCTTTTAGTGTATGGTACTACTAATCCTAAAGTATCTGATTTGCTATCTAAAGTTTTTACCATAGTATAATAACTATTTATTTCTGAAACTTTTGATGCTGAAGTACTATTTAAATTTTGAGTTGCTATACTCCAAATATCATCAGCTCTATACAATACTTCAACATTAGTTTTATGATACATTTCAAGCATTCTTGATTGTATATCATATAAAAATTTTGGATATATAAAATGTTGTGATAAACTATTTATATAACTCTCGTCTAATTCTGTAAATAATGATGGATATATATTTTTATATGCCATTATTATTGGATCATCTTTATCTGTTATATAAAATGTAGTCGTTCCATCATATGCATCTATAAAAACTTTAGCCGAATTTCTAATATAATTTATTTTTTGCTTATTTCCTTGATTTTCTATTACTGTTAATTGAGAATATGGGTATTTATCTGATAATGTATATGCATCTATAACCCATAATAATTTTCCTTCATCTGTTATTATTAAATATGGATTATCATCATATTTTAAATATGGTAATAATGATTTTGCTCTTTGAATTATATTTCTATCTGTTATTATTTTGCTATCATCATTTAAATATTTAGAAAATACTAATGACATATCTTGATTATTTATTCCAACAACTAATCTATCTAGTGCATTTAACTTTAGCCCTGCATTTCCATTGTAGCGATTTTCTTCATATGTTGAAGTACTTGATGGATAATCATATTCTGCACCATAGTTTGTATTTACTATTATTGGATTATTGTTCTCTAATCCAAAATATATTCTAGGTTCTGTTATATTTATTTTATCGTTTGAACTATCAAATGATGATTGAACATATTCAACATATCCATTTTTATCTACTGAGCTTGCTGAATTTACTACTACACCATATCCATGTGTATATCTATATATTTTATTACTTGCTGTTCTGTTTGAATCACTAACAATTTCTCTTGGTGTTAAATAAACAAGTTTGTTATTTCCATTTATATTATAATTAGCTATTTGTGTATTTCTATATGAATAATATCCTGTATTATCTTGATAATTTGATAAAGTATTATATACCACGTCTTTGTCTATTATTGGTATATTTTGCAAAATTTCTGCATTTGAAGAAATTTGGTCATACGTTATTGTATCGTAATTATCTATATCTATTTCGTTTATTTCTAATCCATATGCTTTTCTTGTATAATCAATATTGTAATCTATGTAAGCTTTTTCTTTATCTAATTGATTAGGTTCTACATATATTAATTGGAATAATGTCATAACTATAAATAATCCAACCAAATATACTGGAATTATTATTAACGATAAAAACATTTTCTTAAATTGCATTTTCTTTACATTCATTATTGCTCTTGCTACTGATATAATAATTATTATGCTAAGTATTCTATATCCCCATAATTTTATAGTAACATCGGTCATTCCAGCACCCACCAATGAAGTGTTTGACTCATCATTTATTGAAATCATATTTTGAATTAATATATTTTGAGACTTTAAGAAAACTAATCCTGAAGCTAGAAGTGTAATTATAACTACATTTAATATTATTTGTTTTATGAATGTATTTTTCTTTAATAATTCCATATCTACACCATCAAAATATATATTTAATGAAATTATATAATACACTGCAACATATAATGTTAATACAGCAAAAATTGTAATTGCATATACTAAAATTGTTTCTATAAAAGGTTCACTAAAAATATAATAACCTATATCTAGTCCGAAAATTGGATCATTTTCTCCACCAAAAAATGCTGTATTAGAAAATAACATAAATTTTTCAGTTAAAAGATTTCCTCCTATTATGCTTACTATTAATCCTATTATTACAGCAAATGTTTTATTTGGTAATTTAGGCATTGTCCTTTTTTCATCATCAAAAAACTTTTTTAATCCTTTTTTTATTAATTTATTAGTAATATAAACAATTAAATATATTACTATAAAATTTATAAATGTAACCATATATTTATATTTAATATTAGTTCTAAAAATATCTAAATAATTATCTCCAATACCTTTTATACTTAAATATTGACCTCTTAAAGATATACAATTTATTATTATATAAATTAATAAAGATATTATTACAGCTAATATTCTTATTGTATTTTTATTCTTTTTATTTTTTTCAACATTTTTTCTCATTATCTAATCAACAATCCTTTATATATTTTTATAAAGTAAATTTCTTATAATATTTTATAAGTAATCTACTATTATTCAAGGGCATAATCAAACCATTGGTGATTATACCCTTGAAGTTATAATTTTAAATTTTTTCTACTGTCATTCCTTCTTTGGAATCTTTTACAATATATCCTTTTTCTTTTAGTAAGTCTCTTAATTCATCAGATTTTTTGAAGTCTTTATTTTCTCTAGCAAGCTTTCTTTCTTCTAATATTTTTAGTATCTCCTCAGAAAGCTCACCGCGTTTTTCAGCTCCAGTATATTCTTTTAAGTTTAATCCTAGTACTTCATCAAATTCTAGTAATAAATCTTTAAATTGTTTAGATTTTTTACTTTCTTTTATAACATCCCATACAACACTCATTGCTACTGGCATATTTAAATCATCATTTATAGCTTCTAAAAATCTTTTTCTATATGAATTAAGGATTTCTTCATCTATAATTTCATTACCATTTAAATGCTTTAAATATCCTTCTCTTATTCTATTTAAAGCTACCTTAGCAGCATCCATTGCTTCCCATGTAAAGTTTATTTTATTTCTATAATGTGAAGAAAAATTAAACATTCTATATACTAATGGCTCATATCCTTTTTCTTCTAAGTCTTCTAATGTATATAAATTATTTAGACTTTTTGACATTTTTCCTCCATTGACTTGAAGGAAGTCAACATGCATCCAATAATGAGCTGGTATTTTTGAGCAATACCCTTTACTTTGTGCTATTTCATTTTCATGATGAATTGGAATATGATCAATTCCACCTGTATGTATATCAAATGTTTCACCTAAATATTTTCTACTCATAGCTGAACATTCTATATGCCATCCTGGATAGCATTTTCCCCAAAAAGTATCCCATTTCATAATATGATTTTCAGGTGCTTTAATCCATAAAGCAAAATCTGTAACATTTCTTTTGTTTGAATCAAATTCTACTCTAGCACCAGCTTTTTGTTCATCAATTTTTATATTAGACAATACTCCATATTTATCTAGTTTTGATGTATCAAAATAAATTGTATTCTCTGTTTCATACGCATAACCATTTTTTATTATTGTTTTCACATATTCTTCCATGTCTTTTATATGTTCAGTTGCTTTACATATTATTTCTGGTTTTGAAATGTTTAATTTATCTAAATCCTGCATAAATTTTTGGGTATAAAATTCTGCAATTTCATATGGATTTTTATTTTCTCTTTTTGCTGCTTTCTCCATTTTGTCTTCACCATCATCAGCATCTGATTCAAGATGTCCCACATCTGTTATATTCATTGCATGTTTTAATTCATAACCATTATATTTAAGTACTCTTCTTAAATTATCCATAAATAAATATGCTCTTAAGTTTCCAATATGTGCATAATAATAAACTGTTGGTCCACAAGAATATATTTTAACTTTTCCTTCATCAATTGGAATAAATTCTTCTTTTTTTCTAGTTAATGTATTGAAAATTTTCAATTTTTTCCTCCTTAAAAAAGTATAAATTACGCTTTTTAAACATTATTCATTTGTTTCTGGATCTCCACCAGAAGGAGCATCTGGCTCCTTTGTTGGTGGAGTTGTAGCTGTAGGAGTTGGTGTAGATGGCTTTGCTGTTGGAGCTACAGTTGGTTCTGTTGTTGGTTTAGAAGTTGCAGTTGGTGTTGTGCTTGGTGTTGCTGATGGTTTTGTAGACTGCTTTGGTGTTGCACTTGGTGTTGCAGACGGAGTTAATGTTGGTGTTGGCGTTGGTTTTGCAGTGTGAACATCACAATATTCGTCTGGAAGCATATATGCTGCATCTCTTGCGTTTTGCCATGATGTATTTGTATCTCTATCAGCTCTATTTATAAATACTAATTTAACTTTTTCACAAGCATTTTCTACTGGTAACAACTCTGTTTCAGAACATACCTCTGCAGACACATGAGTTGAACATTTTTCTTTTGGTTCTGTTCCTTTTACAAATACTTCTGTATATACTCTACTTCCTCTTTGATCTTCTGAACAATATTCATTTGGAAGTAAGCCTGAATCTCTACATATAGCAACTTTTATTATATCATCTGGAACATTAAAGGTTGCATCTGGTAAATTTTGATGAACTGCTTGCATAACACCATTCCATATTTTTCCGGCAGGATTTCCTGAGAAATATACTACAGCATTATCATCATATCCATACCATGTAGCAGCAGTATAATATGGAGTAAATCCACATAACCATCTATCATAATCATTATCTGATGTACCAGTTTTAGCACAAACATCAATTCCTGACATTCTACAATATGTTGCAGTACCAGAGCTTCCAAGTACTGGTTGAGTTAAAATACTTTTTACTATATAAGCATTAGACTCTGTCATTACTTGCTCTTTTCTTTGATTTGGTTGTAATACTATATTTCCACTTGAATCTTCTACTTTTGTATAAAATGTTGGTTGAATATATACACCATCATTAGCTATTGCAGCATATGCTCCTGCCATTTCTAAAGGTGTTATACCATGAGTTAAACCACCTAATGCTAAACCTGATGGACCTTCATTTTCTAGTGAAGTTATTCCTACTTTTTTCAAGAATTTTACTGAATTTTCAACTCCAAGTTCATTTACAATTTTTACTGGTCCTATATTATGTGATATTTCTATTGTTGAACGTACAGTTAATAGACCCCACCAAGAATTATCATAATTTTTTGGTGTCCATGTTCCAAATCTTGTTTGAACATCATCATATACAGTACCAGCTGTTATTATTCCAGCTTCTACCGCTGGAGCAATTGCACCTATTGGTTTCATTGAAGAACCTGTTGCTTTTGTACTTTGTGTTGCTCTGTTCCATCCCATTGTTGAAGTTTTTTCACCTAATTCACCTACACATGCAACTACATTTCCAGTTTCATGATCTATCATAACCATTGCTGCTTGTGATGGATTTCCATTTGCATCTGTTTTTTGATATTTTGGATCTAGGAATTCATCTTCCATTATCTCTTGAATTGAGCTATCTTGTGTTGTATATATTTTTAATCCTTTACTATAAAGATATGTTTTTGCCATCTCTTTTGTCATACCTTTTTCTTCAACTAATTGGTCTAATATTTGATTTATTGCAGCTTCTGTATGGAAACTATAATCTGTTTTATTTATTGATTCACCTTTTTCAAATGTTAAACCAGCCTCAACTTTGTCATATGCAATTTTATATTCTTCTTCTGTTATTTTTCCTAATTCTTTCATTTTTGAAAGAACTGTTTTTGTTCTTTTCTTAATTAATTCATTAACTTCATTAACTTTCTCTTCGCCTTCATCTTGTGCTATAAAGATATTATAGCTATTTGGTGTATGGTTTATTCCAGCTAAAAATGCACATTCTGCTAAATCTAATTCACTTACATCTTTATTAAAATAATATTCTGCACCTAAGGCAACTCCATGAATTCCATTGCCTCCAACAAATATCATATTTAAATATAATTCTAATATTTGATCTTTTGAAAGCATATTTTCTATTTGAATTGCTTTTGCCATTTCTTTTACTTTTCTAGTCCAACTTTTGTCGTCTTCTTCTGTAATATTTTTTACTAACTGTTGAGTTATTGTACTTCCTCCAAAGCTTGAACTACCTTTATGTAATAAATATGTTAATGTTGCTCTACCAGTTCTTTTTATATCTACTCCTGAATGAGTTCTAAATCTCTCATCCTCTATTGCTATATATGCTTCTGGAAGATATTTTGGCATATCTGATAAGCTTACTATTTTTCTTTGTTCATCTCCGTTTAGTACCGCTAATTGATTTCCTTCACTATCGAATATTATTGAGTTTTCTGTTGCAATTACTAAATCCTCTTTAGTCATTTTAAATTCGTCACCAAAGATTCCCATAAAAGTACCAGCAACAACTCCAGCAGCTATTAATCCTAATAACATTCCTAGAATAAATAATATTATAATTATTTTTTTAACTACTAGCACCCATGTTTTAGTTTTCTTCTTCTTTTTTTCTTTTTTATTAGTTTTTTTACTTTTTCTTTCTACTTCTTTTGCGTTATATCGTTTTGTATTATCGTTTCTTTCTTCTTTACTCATTTATTTCCTCCTAGAAAATATAATTGACATGCATATTATATTATACTTTTGAAAAAATATAAAGCTTTTTTTCACATTTTTTTATAAATTTACATTTATCAGTAAAAGTCTTATATGATAGGGTTTTAAAAGATTTTTTCTTTCCTAATAATTTATGGATATTTATATTATAGGAAGTTCAGCGAACTTTCCTATAATATAAAAATGGCATTTACATTTAAAAAATATAAATACCATTTTTAATTCTATACTACATCTCTTTTTAATAAATTATCTTTTATTATTCCTAATCCAACATAACTTTTCTTTTCATTATAAATTAAATATGTTCCATCTTCATTATTAAAAGTTAGCTTTACTCCATTTAAAAATAAATTTTCTTTTTTGTTTGTTAATATAATTTTAGGTTTGTCTGAAAATAAACTCTCTATTGGAATTATATCTTCAAAATTGCTATTATTTTTCTTTTCTTCTAACTCTTCTAAAGTTATCGCATTTGAAATATTGAATTTATCAACTCTTAATCTTGTTAATTCTTTCATATATCCAACCGTATTTAATTTCTTAGCAATATCTTCACACAATGTTCTTATGTAAGTTCCTTTAGAGCAATCTACAATATATGATATTTCCTGATTTTCGTAATCTACATTTTTTAACTGTATATTAAATATTTCTATGTCTCTTTCTTTTAGTTCTACTTCTTTTCCTTCTCTTGCATACTCATATAATTTTTTTCCATTAACTTTTATTGCTGAATACATTGGAGGAATTTGTTTAGTTTTTCCAAGAAACATATTTAATATATTTTGGATATCTTCACTAGTATATTTATCTAGCTTGATTTCTTTTTTCTCAACTATATCTCCTTCAATATCACCTGTTGAACTTTTTTCTCCAAGTTTTATTATTGCTTCATAAGATTTATCGTGTTCAATCAAATATTTAGAAATTTTTGTTGCTTTACCAACTAAGATTGGTAATACACCTGTTGCATTTGGATCTAATGTTCCAGCATGCCCCACTTTTTTTTCATTTAATATTCTTTTTACTTTTGATACTACATTTTGAGAAGTCATTCCCTTTGGTTTGTTTATTATTACAACTCCATCCATACTTATTCCTTATTTTAATTGTTTTATTGTTTCTGCTATAATTTTCTCTTTAGCTTCTTCTAAAGGAAGTTTAATTGTACATCCAGCAGCTTTAATGTGACCACCACCACCAAAAATTAGACAAACATCAGCAACATTTACGTAATCATTTGAACGTAAAGAAGCTTTATATCCATCTTCTTTTTCATATAAAAATATTGAAACTTCAACACCTTCTATGTTTCTACCAATTTCAACAATTCCTTCATGGTCACCAGGTTCCATTCCTACTTTTTTCATATCAGACTCAGTTATATATGTAAAAGAAATTTTACCATCAGCTAAAAATTCCATTCTTTCCATAGCTATTTTTTGTAACTCAAATCTTGGCTTTGTAACCACCATTAAAGCTTGCCTATATATTTTAGATACGTTTATTCCCATGCTTAAAGCTTCTGCAGCAAATTCAAAAGTTTCTTCTGTTATTCCAGAATGTCTAAAGCCTCCTGTATCTGTTATAATTCCAGTTAACAAACAAGTTGCTATATCTTTAGTTATTTCTATTCCAAAATATTCAAATACATTAACTAGTATTTGGCAACAGGCTGGTGAAGCTGGGTTTACAAAATTATAATCTGCAAACATTGAATTTTTACTATGATGATCTATTGAAATTCTAACTTTGGCATCTTCTATATAATTCCAATATTCCTTATTTGTTCTATTTTTATCTGGGCAATCTAGAACAATTACTAAATCATTTATTTTGATTGCTGGTTCTAATTTTATTTCATCACTTCCTGGTAAATATGCATATGTTTTAGGAAGTTCTTTCATTACAACTTCAACATTTTTATTCAAAGATTTTAATGCATGCATCATTCCTAACGAACTTCCAATTGCGTCTCCATCTGGACTTTCATGTGTTAAAATTAATATATTATTAGCTTTTAATATTTCTTCTTTTATATTATCTAATGTCATATTGGATTCACCTCATTTATTCATCTTTTTTCATATCTTTTGTTATGTCTTTAATTATACTATCAATTCTTGAACCATACTCAATTGATTCATCAAATAGGAATATAAATTCTGGAGTAGTTCTTAAATTAACTTTTCTTGCTACTTCTGTTCTTATAAAACCTGCAGATTTCTTCAATATAGCCAAAGCTTCTTTTTTGCTCTTTACATTAATCATGCTTACATAAACTCTAGCAAATCTTAAATCTGGTGTTGTTATAACTTTAGTAACACTAATCAATCCGCCTTCTAAATGTGGATTTTTCAAATCATAATTAATTATATTACTAACTTCCTTTTTTAATTCCTCATTTATTCTATTCATTCTGTTACTATTTTTTTGCATATTTTTAATCTCCTTTACAAGATAAGTTTATCTAATAGAAACTTAAATTTCTATTAGATAAAACTTCAATTTCAAGTATATTTCTATTATTGCTTAATTTCTTCTTTAATATACACTTCTAGGATGTCTCCTTCTTGAATATCATTATAATTTTCTAATTGAATACCACATTCAAATCCAGATGTAACTTCTTTTGCATCTTCTTTAAATCTCTTTAATGATACTAATTTTCCTTCATATATAACTATATTATTTCTTAATAATCTAACGCCGGCATTTCTTGCTACTTTGCCATTTGTTACATAACATCCTGCTATAGTTCCTACATTTGATACTTTAAATACCTGTCTAATCTCTGCATTTCCTAGAACAGTTTCTTTGTAAACTGGATCTAGCAATCCTTTCATTGCAGCTTCAACATCATCTATTGCGTTATAAATTACAGAATATTGTCTTATTTGAATTTTTTCTTTTTCAGCTATTTCTTTTGCCATTGGTTCAGGTCTTACATTAAATGCAATAATAATAGCATTAGATACTTTTGCAAGTGTTACATCTGATTCTGTAACTCCACCTACATTTGAATGTATAACTTTTACTCTTACTTGGTTGTTAGATAATTTTTCCATAGCTTGTTTTATAGCTTCTACAGAACCTTGTACGTCAGCCTTTACAATTAAGTTTAGTTGTTTTAAATTTTCATTTTCTATTTTATTAAATAAATCATCTAATGTAACCACAGTATTAGCATTTAAGTTTTTATCTCTTTGCTCTCTTATTCTCTTCTCTATTAAGTGTTTTGCTGTTTTTTCATCTTTTACTTCATAGAATGTATCTCCAGATTGCGGAACTGTTGTTAAGCCTGTAATTTCAACTGGTGTAGAAGGTCCAGCAAATTTAACTTTTTTACCTTGTGCATTTACCATTGTTCTTATTCTACCTATACTTGAACCAACAACAATTGTATCACCTATATTTAATTCTCCTCTTTGTACAAGCATTGTAGCAACTGGTCCTCTAGCTTTATCTAGTTTTGCTTCTATAACTGTTCCTTTTGCTTGTTTTTTAGGATTAGCTTTTAATTCAAGCATATCAGCTTGTAATAATACCATTTCTAATAAAGTATCTATACCCGTTTTTTGTTTAGCAGATATTGGAACAAATATTGTTTCACCGCCCCATTCTTCTGGTACTAAATCATACTCTGTTAATTCTTGTTTTATTTTATCCATATTAGCACCTGGTAAATCCATTTTATTTACAGCTACTATTATTGGAATGTTTGCAGCTTTAGCATGATTTATAGCTTCAATTGTTTGTGGCATTACACCATCATTTGCAGCTACAACTAATATTGCTATATCTGTAATTTGTGCTCCTCTTGCTCTCATGCTAGTAAATGCTTCATGTCCTGGTGTATCTAGGAAAGTTATATCTCTTCCATTTACTTTTACTTGATATGCACCTATATGTTGAGTAATACCTCCAGATTCACGCTCTATAACATTAGTAGAACGAATAGCATCTAGTAATGATGTTTTACCATGATCTACGTGTCCCATTACAACTATTACTGGTGGTCTTACAGCTAATTCTTCTGCTGTATCCTCGCTATCGTCAAATAATTTATCCTCATCTGTTACAACATCTTTCTTTTTAGCTGTTATTCCAAATTCTCCTGCTACTAAGAAGGCTGTATCAAAATCTATTTCATTGTTTATTGTAGCTAATATTCCATATCCTATTAATTTCTTAATAACTTCTCCACTTGTTATTTTCATCTCAGAAGCTAAATCTTTAACTGAAATTGTTGAAGGAATAGTTATTTCAGTTAATTTAAATATTTTTTGTTTATTTCTTTCTTCATCTTTTACAGGCTTTTTCTTTCCTCTTCTTCCTCTTTCTGTACTTAAATCATAATAATCTAGCATTTCGCCTTCATTAAACATATTTGATAATTTATTATGTTGTTTTAAACTTTTTAATTTATCACTATCAAAATCGTTGTTTAAATTATTTTTCTTGCTTTTCTTTTTTTGCTCTTCTGGTCTATTATTTTTTTGTTTATCTTTTAATTTATTAGAATATTCTCTAACATTTTCTTTTTCAGGCATTTCTATAGCCATAATATTTTTAATATTTTTATCTATACCTTTTTCGTCAAGTGGTCTTCTATTATAATTGTTTCCGTTATTATTGTTCCAATTTTTCTTTTGGGTATTATTGTTATTATTTCTATCTCCATATTGTTTAAATTGGTTGTTTCTTTGACCATTTCCATTATTATAATTTGAGTTATTATTATGGTTATTGTAATTGTTATTATATCCGTTTTGATTTCTTCTTTGATTATAATTATTGTTTCTATCTTTATCTCCAAATTGTCTTACATTGTTATTTCTTTGATTGTTATTTTGATTATTATAATTACTTCTTTGATTATTATATCCATTATTTCTGTCATATGATGGTTTAGATTGGTTTACATATGTATTTCCTTCTTCTTTAGGTTTTACATCTTGAACTACCTTTTTTTCTTCTTTTTCTTGAATATTAACTTCTTTTTCAATTACGCTAGTATTTTCTGTTTTCATATTATCTTTTTCAATTTCCTTCTTTTCTACGATTTCTTCTTTTTTCTCTTTTTTATTTATTCCAAAAAGCTCACTTACAGTCATTGGCTTTACTGGTTTATTTCTATAAACAATGTTATAATCTTTATTTCTATTGTTTTCCATATAGTTACTATTATCTATTTTTTCTTTTTTTACTTCTTTAACTTCTTCTTTTTTCTTTTCTTGTTCATCATCTTTTATAATAACTTCTCTTCTAATTATTACAGGGGCATTATTTTCACTTTTCTCTTTCTTATTTGCCACTGGTTTTTCTTTCTTTTCGCTCTGTACATCATTGCTTTGTTGTTTGTACTGTTTTTCTAATTTTTCTGCTTCATCTTCAGTTATACCACTTAAATGGTTTTTTACGTCCATTCCTATTTGTTTTGCCTTTTCCACCAAATCTTTACTATTTAAGTTAAGTTTCTTTGCTAATTCATGTATTTTTATTTTACTCAATAGTATCACCCCCATAAATTATTTTTTTTATTGCATTAGCTAAATTCTTATCTTTAACCCCAAGTATAGCTTTATTGCTTTTCCCAATAGCCTTACTATTATCATCTATAGTGCCATAAACAATATAATCTATCTTTCTTTTTTCACAAATAGTCTTAAATTTATTTTTCGTTTTCTCTGAGCTATCATCTGCAATTATTATAAAATAGACAATTCTTTTTAATATTGCCTCTTCTGTTGCTTCTGTTCCAAAAGTAAGCTTTCCTGCTTTAGAACATAACCCGAGTAAACCATACAATTTATTTTGTGCTATCAATAATTACACCCCTTAAATTTTCATACAATTCATTTTCAATTTTTGTTTCAAATATCTTTTCTAATCTTTTAGTTTTTATTAATTTTTCTAGGCATTGTAAATCTTTACATATGTATGCTCCTCTTCCTGCTGCTTTACCTGTTAAATCTATGCTAACTTCCATTTGCTTGTTTCTTACTATTCTTATAAAATCCTTCTTCTCTCCCTTAGTATTACATACTGTACAAGTTCTTTCTGGCACTTTTTTATTCAAGGCTTTCACTTCCTTTTATTATATTCACTATTCTTGTGTTTTAGTTTCGTTTTCTTCTATATTTTCACTTTCTTCGCTATTTTCAGAATTTGCTATCATTTCTCTAAATTGAGATTCACTCTTTATATCTATTTTCCAATTTGTAAGTCTTGCAGCTAATCTAGCATTTTGTCCAGATTTTCCTATAGCTAATGATAATTGATCATCTGGTACTATTACTTGTGCAAATTTTTCATCTTCTTTTATATCAACAGCCATTACTTTTGCTGGTAATAATGCAGAAGATATATATATTGATGGATCTTCATTCCATTCTATAACATCAATCTTTTCTCCATGTAATTCGTTTATTATATTTTGAATTCTTATACCTTTTTGTCCAACACAAGAACCAACTGGGTCAATATTTGGATTTTCTGAATATACAGCAACTTTACTTCTGTTTCCTGCGTCACGTGATACACTCTTTATTTCTATTACACCTTCATATATTTCTGGTATTTCAAATTCAAATAATTTTCTTACAAAATCAGGATGACTTCTTGAAATCATTACTTGTGGATTTCCTTTTAGTCCTTTTTCAACACCTACAATACATGCTCTTATTTTATCATTAACTCTGTATGTTTCTGTTGGAATTTGCTCTTTTGCTGTCATTATTCCTTCTAATTTTCCTAAATCAACTATTACAACTGAATCATCAGCTTTTTGAATTATTCCAGATACTATTTCTCCTTTTTTGTCATTGTATTCTGTAAAAATTAATTCTCTTTCTGCTTCTCTTATTTTTTGTACTACAACTTGTTTTGCTGTTTGAGCTGCTATTCTACCAAAGTTTTTAGGTTGTATCTCTACATTAACAGTATCACCTAATTCATATTTTTTATCTATTTTTTTAGCTTCATCTATATGTATTTCTAATAATGGATCTTCTAAATTATCTACTACTATTCTTTCAGAATATACATGTATTTCACCATTATCTGGGTTTATTACAACTTTAACATTATCTACAGAATCGAAATCTTTTTTATATGCTGTAACTAACGCAGCTTCTAAAGCTTGTAATAAATAATCTTTTTTAATTCCTCTCTCCTTTTCTAATTCTTCCATTGCTTTTACTAGTTCTTTCATTTCTCCAGCCTTCATTTTTTAATTCCTCCCTTTTACCAATTATATACTGTTTTTGAAGTAGATATATCTTTAAAATCTATCTTAACTTCTTCATTATTGTTTTCTAAAATAATATAAGAATCCTCTACCCTTTTTAATATTCCTATATATTGTTTGTTTTTATTTATAGGCTTAAATAATTTTACTTCTATTTCATTACCTATTTGATTAATGTAATGTTCTTTTTTTCTTAAAGTTTTCTCAATTCCTGTAGAAGATACCTCTAAAAAGTATTGTTCTTTAATAAAATCTGCTTTATCTAGAGTTTCATTTATTGCATTACTTACTTTTTCACAATCATCTAATGTTATTTCTTCTTTGTTTGCTTTTTCAATAAAAACTCTTAAATAATAGTCTTTTCCTTCTTTAACATATTGTAAATCGTATATAGTATACCCAATATTTTCTATTATATCTCCTATTAGTTCTTGAACTTTAGATTCAATATTTATACTCAATTTTACCTCCATTTAAAACTTAAGAGTGGGATTGGTTCCCACTCTTCTAGTATTTAATATTTTGACAGTAATATTATACAACTTTTGGTAATAAAATGCAAGTGTTTTTTTATATATTATAAAAATATGTTGCCTCTAAATCTGCTTCATGTAATAGTAATGCTAATGGATATTTTTTAAAAGCTTCTCCTAGTGTAGTATATACTTCTTTAGGCTCTGTAAATCCCATATGCCATCTAATACAGTATTTTTCCTCTGGAGTTAATTTAATATACTCTGTAATCATCATTACTGATTTTTCCCCATGCCCATAAGGTATAGTATCTTCTATTGTATAATAAGGAACTTTTTCCCATTCACCTTTACTATTTTTCGCATTTCTATAATCAACCTTATAAAAGTTAGCCTTACATATATCGTGTAATAAAGCTATTAATTTAATAGTATCTTCATTTGGTTTTAATCCAATTATATTGTTTTGCACTTTAAGTAATAATATTTCATATACTTTCATGCTGTGCTCTAACAAGCCACCTTGATAAGAACCATGAAATCTTGTACTAGCTGGAGCTTCAAAAAAATCTGTTTTTTCTATAAATGCAATCAAATTCTCCATTCCTTCTCTGTTTATTGATTTTAATAATTCTAAAAATTCTTGTTTCATAAAAAAATTCTCCTTTTATTATATATAATATTATTTTTGTATTATATATAATAAAAGAAGAATTTTCAATATTTTTCTTCTTACATTGCACCTTTTCTTTTTAAAGTTATTAAAGCTGTTATAAGTAAGATTTTTATGTCTGATTTTAGGGATTTTATGTAATTATATTTTAAATCTAAATCTAATCTATCATCAAATGCAACTTCGCTTCTTCCTGATATTTGCCATAATCCTGTAAGACCTGGTTTGTTTTTTATTATCCAAGAATAATATGCTCCCATATCTTCTTTTTCTCTTTTCAAGTATGGTCTTGGTCCTACTAAACTCATTTCACCCTTTAAAATGTTTATGAATTGAGGAAATTCATCTAAGCTAGTTTTTCTTAAAAATTCACCAAATTTTGTTATTCTAGGGTCATTTTTTAATTTTTTGTATTTTTTATATTCTTTTCTTGCACTTTCATTTTCTTTTAAATATTCATATAGTTTTTGATCTGCCCCTACAACCATTGTCCTATATTTGTACATTTTAAATAACTTTCCGTCTTTTCCTATTCTTTCTTGTACGAAAAATATTGGTCCGAAATCTTTATTTTTTATATTATTTATTAATACTATTATAGTTAATGGTATTAAACATAAGCATCCAACTAACCCTGCACATATGTCTAGCATACGCATTAATATTCTATTTGTAATCTTATTATCTCTAGCTAAATTATTAGTAACCGAAACTAAAGTAGCAGCATAGTTGATAGTAGCTTCCTCTGTTTCCAATTTTATAGCCCCCTTATACACATAATTTTTGAATCTTATAATTAGTGTCATTTATTATTTTAGCACATGTCCCATTTTTTTTCAATACTTTTGTAATTATTCTTTAAATATTTTATGTTAACAATCTGCTAGGCAAAAAAATAAGTACCTTAAAAGATACCTATTACCATACTGATGTAGAAATATTTATAAAATTATTTCTACATCTATAATTAACTAAGTTAAAATTATTGTATTCCATATTTTTTCTTGAATTTATCTGCTCTACCACCTGTTGTATTTTGTTTCATATTACCTGTGTAATATGGATGACATTTTGAACATACATCAACTTTTAAATCTTTTTTAGTTGAACTTGTTTTCATTACATTTCCACATGCACATGTTATTGTTGTTTCTTCATAATTTGGATGTATTCCTTCTTTCATTTATATTCACCTCTTTCATATGTATCTAAAAAATATCTTTATTATATTAACACATTCTGATTTTTTTTGCAACACTTAATTTTAATTTAATATGTTTTATTTTCAAAAAGGTTGTTGTAATTGTTCATTTCTTTGAATTTTTCTGTATCTATTTCTGTTTGCTTATTTTCTACACTGTTTTTATCTTTTATATTTTCATTATAGTATGTAGCTGTGCTTTCCATTTCGTTATCGAAAGATACTTTTTTTACAATTTTATTCATTACATTATATATACAAGCAATTATTAATATTAACAATCCTATTTTTTTCCAAAGTTTTGCTATCATTTAGTATCCTCCTTAAAATAAACTTACATATATATTATACTATAAATTTAAATTTTGTCAATAATGCTAATTCTCTTCTACATTATCTAGTTCTTCTACTTTTTCTTCTTCATCGCCTGATTTAATATGATTTATCAGAGTTACTATAGCACTTATTATTACAAATAAATAGAAATTAATTCCTCTATTTAATAATACTGCACTACTCATCATTGATTTTTGATATACATTTCTAAATATCTCCATAAAAGCACCTTCACTAACTCCAACAGCGCCAGGAGATGGAATTCCTGAAACAGTTGCAAATAATACCGCTTGCATACCTATTATTTCTAAAATGTTGTGCTCTGAGAATCCAAAGGCACGATATGTCCAATAAGTTGTACTATAATAGAATGTAAATTGTATTATAGTTGTAATTAATAATTTTAACATTATTTTTTTGTTATTCTTTATGTATACAGCACTTTTTTGATATTTAACAAGCTCCTCTTCAAATTTTTCCTTTTTTCCTTCAATATTCTTAACTTTAAAGAATTTTAATATTCTTATTGCTATATTTATTAGACCTCTTGAAAGTCTTTTTGATAATATACCAACTAGCAGTAAAATCAAAGCACTAAGATTTAATAAAATACCTACTATAAAAAATATTATTAAAAATTTATTTAAATATTGATAGTTAAATAATAAACTTATAATTGCATAACTTATTGTTGTTATTTGCATACTTGTTAAATTTAATAAAAGTGCTAATGTTGAATTAGAAACTGATATTTTATCTTTATACATGTAATAAATTTGCATAGGCTGGCCACCACTTGCAGCTGGTGTTACCGAACTGAAGAAAAAGCCTATAAGTGCATATTTAAAATTTTTTAAAAAGCTGCTTTTCTCATTTAATGTTTTTAGCGTTCTCCCTATATTTACAGCTTCTAGCATTAGGTAAATAGTCATACTTATTATACCTATAAATACAAATTCAATTTTTACTGAACTTATTATATTAAAAATTTCAAATAAATCTTGGTCTTTTAATAATATATAAAATGTGATTATTATAAGAACTATAAAAAAAGCCAAGTTTCGAAATAATTTTCTTTTCTTTTTCATAATATTCCCTTTTCCGTTTTTAATTTATTCATATCTTAAAGCTTCAACCGGATTCATTTTTGAAGCTTTTTTAGCGGGATATATGCCAAATACAATTCCTATTATACCACAAAATAGTATTGTATTCATCATAACTCCTAAATTTACTTTCAAAGTAAATGAAGTATAATTATTTGCAATCATAAATGAATTTGCTCCATTTGTAGCTAAAATTGCTAACACAATTCCTATTATTCCAGAAAATAATGTAAGGAAAATTCCTTCCATTAAAAATTGTATAAGAATATGATATCCTTTAGCTCCAAGTGCAATACGTATTCCAATTTCTTTTATTCTTTCGTTTACTGAAACAAGCATAATGTTCATTATACCTATTCCTCCTACTAAAATAGATAAACTTGCTATTCCCAAAAATACTAACGAAATAATATCTAATATAGTTGTTGATTGCTCAATAATAGACGCATAATAATCTTGAATGTAGTAATCACTTTCTTTTAAATATTCGTTTAATACTTTTTTTATATCCTCTACCGCTAAATCTCTTACTTCCATATTCTCAGGTTTAAATTGATAACTCATGTTCTGAGGAATAGAATCATAATACCTTTCTACATATGAACCTAAAATATAAATATCTGAAATGTAATCTATAGAATACATATCTGTATTTACATCCATCACACCTATTATTTCCATTTCATGTTTATCTACATTAATTGTTCTTCCAATTAAATTTTCAGTTGTTCCAAGTAGAGTTTGTGCCACATCTTGCCTTATAATACAAAAAGGCATCGCATTTTTGTCATCTATGTCTGAAAAAAATCTTCCTTCTAATAACTTATTTTTTAATTTTTCATTAATTTCAAAATAATCTGGATCAACAGCTAAAAATTCAGTCCTTTGAGAATAATTCATAGAATTATCTTGTGAAGTGCTATCTATTATATTAGTATATTCAGGAAATTCTATATTTGCTTTTCTTGATAATGCAGATATATTTTGACTTGTTGATTTCAATTTCATAAGCTCATCTCTTGGAATATACGCATTTATTGAAGTATTTTGCCCAAAGTATCCTAAATTATATAAATTAAATTGTAGTTCAATAGTTGATGTATCAAATTCAGACAATTCATTGTATACTGACTCTTTGGTTGCATCTGATATTGTAAAAATAATAGTTATTGAAAAAATTCCTATTATTATTCCAAGCATTGTTAAAAATGTTCTAAGTTTATTTGTTTTAAAAACTTTAAGAACCATTTTTATTGATTCATATAACATTCTATGCACCTACTTTCTCATCAGAAACAATTTTTCCATCTGATATTACAATTTTTCTTTTAGTTTGATTTGCAAGTTCCATATCGTGTGTAACTATTATTACAGTTTTACCTTCATTATTTAGATTTTTTAATATATCCATTATTTGTACTCCAGTTTTCTCATCAACTGCTCCAGTAGGTTCATCTGCAATAATTATATTTGGATTTGTTACCAAGGCTCTTGCTATTGCTACTCTTTGTTGCTGTCCACCAGATAGTTCATTTGGTTTATGTTTTAATCTGTCATATATATCTAGCTTTCTTGCATATTCTTCTATTAATTTCTTTCTTGTTTTTCTTGGTACTTTTTTATAAATCAAAGGAATTTCTATATTTTCGTAAGCAGTAAGTTTTTGTAATAAATTAAAGTTTTGAAATATAAATCCAAAATTTTTATTTCTTATAGTTGCTAATGCATTTTTTCTCTTTTTTCTAACATTTATTCCATTTAGAACATATTCGCCAGATATATCTGTATCTAGGCAAGATATAACATTTAACAATGTAGATTTTCCAGAACCTGATTTTCCAACTATAGCTACAAACTCACCTGCTTCAATTTTTAATGAAATACTGTTTAATGCAAGCACTTTATTTGTTTTAGTTAATTTATATTCTTTGACAATATTTTTTAATTCAATCATTTTCAATTACCATTTCCTATAAATAATTTTTTTACCTTCTTCTAATCCTGAAATAATTTCTGCTTGTGTAGAACTTACAGTTCCAACTTCAACATAAGTTTTTGCTTCTTCTGGTATTGCTTCCCAATATGAATTTAAAACTTCTTGTTTAAAATCTTCTGTAACTACAAAGTATCTTCCTGCTTCATCCATTTGTAAAGCATCATATGGTATTACAATCATATTCTCTACTTCTTTAGTGATAATTTTAACAGAAGTACCATATCCAAATCTTATATCATCTGAGTAATCCATAGATATTTTTACATTAAATCTTCCATTTGAAGGTAATTTTGATATATATGAAACTGTACCTTCTACTTCTCTATTTAATGCTGTAATTTTTATAATTGCTTTTTGTCCTTCTTCAATATTTACAACATCTGCTTCAGAAACAGTCATTAAAACACCTACTTCATCTAGGTCATATACTTTGTAGCTTTTAGTAGTAGCTGTTGATTGATTTCCATATGAACTTTGAGAATTATCTATCTCAAAAAATAATCCATCTATTGGTGATGTAATATATCTTGCAGTTCCAGCTCCAGATACCTTCATTAATCTTTCTTTTGCTGATACTTCTTCTCCATCTGAAACATATTGTTCAGTTATTTTTTCATAATTTTCAATGCTAATATCTTGTACATTGAATGATTGAATTTCACCAGTTCCTCTAACATATGTTGTTACTGAATCTCTTTTTACTACATATGAATTTAAAGAACTTTCCATACTAATATTCTCTAATTCAGATACTGTATCAAATTTAGATTTAAATAAGCAATATCCTCCATACCCTAAGCTTGCAATAATTATAATAACTATTAAAATCGCTATAATTACTTTTTTCATAAAATATATCTCCTTTTTATTTTTAATTACATATTGCATAATATCATATATAAATACAAAATAATAGTATTTTTTTATTTTATTTTAAATTATTTAAAAAAATGCAAGACCTTTAAACATATTTTTAATATATTTAAAGGTCTATACATAAACATATATATTAATTAAATATTTTACTGTTCCTTAGTTAAATCTATTTCAAAGCTTCCTATATTTGTGTATTCTATATTTTTTATTCCATTTCCATCTTGTGAAACAATTTTTATACTAGAGTTATCTATGCTATTTTCAATTAAGATAATATCCGTTACTTCTAATGATGCATTTTCAAAAGTTCCTCTAGTTGGTTCTATTTGTCCTGTAGCCCATTCTTCTTCTTTTCCATCTGTATATGTTATCTTCCTTTTACTTTCTGAACTAAATGAATTTATTTCTTCTCCATTTGCATTAAATATTTTATATGCTCTAGGTCCAATATATTCTGTGTTATTTGCGTCTGTTAATTTTTCTTTATTAACATTATCATATATAGAATGTACTTTAACTATTGTTTGTAAAGGTGTAACAACTACACTTTCAATTGTTTGTGTTAAATTTTTATTTTCATAAATTACATCATTACAACTAACTTGTATTTTTTTTGAATTCTGAACTGCTTTTTCTTTTGATAAATCAATGTTAAATTCTCCATCAATTTCTAAGTATGTATCTAAATCATTAGTTTGTCTTTCCTCTGTCGTTATAACCCAATCTTTCATTGTTAATGTAAATTCTGTTTTATCTCCTAATTCTTTATCTGTTAAGAAATACATTTGATATATTTTATATTCATATTCTGAAACTTGTGTTATAGATTGTGGAGCTATTTTTATAAAATAATACTCACCATCTATAATCGCAAATCGATTTGTTAATCTATATACATATTTAACGTTTTCACTCCATCCCGGTTTAAGATTATAAGAAACTCGTATTGAATCTGATATTGTTTTTCCAGCATATTTTTCTAAAATTACTTGTTTTTTTATTTTTCTTTCAATTTCTCCTGTTTTTTCATTAAGTACACTTTCATACATATTACTATCTATATCATCAGTAGCATTTATATATTCCTCTGTTAAAATTGGTTTGCCTATTTTTAAATACTTTTTATCTTGCTCGCTTAACTTCAAGTCAAACTCTAATATAGTAAATCCTTCATCACAAATAGTTGATACTAATTCTATACTACTCTCACTTGGAGCTTGTATTATTTCATCTTGTACTTCTTCTTTGTACTTTTCATATTCATCTGAAAAGTTTATATTAAACCATTTAAATACTGGTTTCCCCGATATTTTAATATTAGTTATTGCGTATACAGCGCCACTTACAACAGTTGTAGCTATAAGTATACCAATTATTATCTTAGATAATTTGTTCATTTCATCAAATCCTTTCTTTATTAAAATATTTCTTAATTGCATTTTTCCTCTATGAACTAACTTTTGGGTATTTTGGAGAGTTTCTCCTAGTATTTTAGAGACTTCTTCATATGATAATTCTTCGATTTTAATAAGATATATTGCATTTTTATATTTTTCACCTAAAAGTTCTATTGATTCAAGTAATTCCTTTTTAGATTCTTCTTTTGAAATAATTTCTAATACATCTTTTTCAATCCTTTCATCTTTATTATATAAATACTTTTCTACTATTTCATTTCTTAAATTTTCAGTTTTAATATAATTTAATGATAAATATTTTGCTTTTAAATATATATATGTTTTAAAAGAATAATTTTCCTTAATCTTATTTTGCATAACATATATAAAAGTTTCTTGTGTTAAATCTTCTGCTTTTTGATAATCTTTCACTATATTATAGATGAAATATTCAATTTTATTTTTATATTTATTGTATAATATTTCAAAAGCCTCTTTATTACCATTTAAATAATCATTATACAATTTTTTATCTAAATCATTCTCCATTTTTACCTACCTTCATATATATAAACCAATAACTTTAAAAAAAATTCCAAAATATAATAAATTTTCTATATTTTTTGTAAAATATGAGTTATTATATCCTTAGTTTTTGCTTTTTTCAAACTTTCATCTTCAAAATGTCTGTTAGATTATTTATATAATGTACATAAAAAATAGATTAGTTATATTTCAAACTAATCTATTACTAATAAATTTTATCTATTTCATTTTTTCCAACTCAATAATTACAGGTTCATCTTTATATACAATTCTTACTTTTAATTTATCTGTTGCATCATATGATGTAAGTTCAAAAGTTTCATAAAAGCTAAATTTACCCCCATCTATAAAATTATTGTTTTGTCTTCTTCCAGGTCGCATTGAACATCCAAATTTTTCACCTTTTTCATTTTCCACATAAGTTACATCCTCACCTACCACTTTAGAGTTGCCTTCTTCACCAGCAAATTTTAACACTTCTATTGTTATTGGATTCATTGATTTATTCCATTCCTTTAAAGCTTCTCTATACTCTGGTTCATAGTTTATTATCCTGTTATATTCATTATTATCAATTACTCCATCGTTTTGTTGTTTCCTTAAATCTTTTATTATTTCTGGTTCTTCTGGTTGTTCTCCAATATTTGATATTATAATTCCTAATTCAAATCCCGTATTAGTTAGAGTTGCATTAGTTATTTCAAAATCTGACTCTTCGCAACTAATAACTCTATATGATATAGTTTGCCTATTATACATTTCTTCTGGAACATCAAATTCCATAGTCCAATTACCTTTTATATTTACTATGCTGTCTTCATTTTCTATATAATCATTTCTCTTTAAACTGATTGTTGAAAATTGAAATTTTAACTTTTTACTTTTTGGAAAACTTTTAGTGTCTGTGGATATATTATAAACTAAATTTATTATTCCATTTTCTTTATCTCGGCTTTCTATAAAATAATTTAATCCACATTTATAATAATTTATATTATCTAAACCATTTTCTTTGCAATAATTATTAAAAGTTTCTTTATTAGTACAAAATAGAATATTATTATTTTCATCAATTACTACTAAATCTTTTAATTCTACAGTGCGTATATCATTTATATCAATAGTTTCATTAATAACCTTATCTATTTCTATAGTAAAATGTGTGCTAATATTCAAATCATCCATTAAAAAATTATCAACTTTTGTACTAACATCAATATTTTCTAAATTTTCTTCTTTATTATCATCTATTATTTGGCTATTAAATTCAACATAATCCATTTCAGGTTCTGCGATATATCCATTTTGAACGGCTTTATCAATTCCTTTTCCTAATCCAAATCTTACTTCTATTTTATCTAAATTTGTTGCTACTGCTACCCCTGATATTAATAAACATCCTGTACATAAGCCTACAATTATTTTCTTTTTCATAAAACACTTCAAATCTATTTCATTACTTTTTGGAATATTCTGATATTTTCTATTTTTTTCTTCAAATCTAGTTGCTGCAATATTAAATTTTAATTCTTCTAAAAGTTCTTTATTATTTTTCATCAAAATCATACCCCTTTTCCTTTAAAACTTTTTTTATTTTTTTCCTTATCCTATATAATTTTATCTTTACCTTTGATTGAGTAATATTACAACATTCAGATATTTCTCGAATACTTTTTTCTTCATAATAATATTTAATAAAAATTTCTTTATCCTCGTCTTTTAATTTTTTTGCTTCATCAACAATAATTTGTGTTTTTTCATTTTCTATAAAATCCAACTCTATATTGTTATGCTCTATAAGTTCTTCTTCGTAATCTTCTATATTCTCATTTAATTTCAAACTTCTACATTTTTTCTTTATTAAGTTTTTTGTTATACCACCTATGTAGGACGACATCTCCTTATTAATATCTAACTTGTGTGTATTTTTCCATACAGCCAAAAATACATCTAATACAATTTCATCTATATCTTCATTTGAAAAATTTATATATGATTTTCTTATTATTGTATAAACATAATTTGAAAAATCTTTTACTATATCTTCAATTTTCAGTTTGTTTTGATAAATATAACTTGATATTTTTCTATTTTTAATTTCCACTTTAAATTTAAACTCCTTATATTTTTAAGATATCTTTCATTTGTATATTACCATAATTTTTTATTTGGTTACACTTTTTCTAAGATTTATAAATTCATATTTATTTCCAAACATACTATATCAATTTTATAGTATAAATAAAAATCCCAATTGAATATAAATCCAATTGAGATTTTATCATTATATATATCTATTCAGTTTTTAAAACATTAAACCAATTTCCATAAATGCATTTCATCATATTCTTTACAGTTATTTTTTCAATGTCAGATTCTGCTATTAAATTTACAGACGATATTTCTTCTCCATTAATTAAATATTTTACTGTTCCTAATTTCTGTCCTTTACTTATTGGAGCTGATATATTTTCATCTATTGCTACTACCTGTTCTACATTAGAAGCTTCCCCTTTTTTTATGAAAGCTCCTCCATCAGACTCATAAATTAAATTTACCGTATCTTCTACTCCTTTTGACAACTCTACTGCGTTTACAATTTCTCCTTTAGTAGCCAGCTTTTTATATTCATAATTATTAAATCCATAATCTAATAATTTTTTTGCTTCTTCAAAACGAATTTTAGTTGTAGGAGCTCTCATTATTACAGCTATTAAAGACAAATCATTTCTTGTAGCACTCGCTGATAAATTATAAAGTGCAAGTGAAGTAGAACCTGTTTTTAAACCAGTTGCACCTTGATAATTTCTTATAAGTTTATTTGTATTTACTAGTTCTGACTTTCCATCTCTTAATGAATCCATATATATTGTTGTGTAATTTTTTACATCTGGATGATTATTAAGTAATTCTTTTGACATAAGTGCAATGTCATAACTTGATGTAACATGCCCATCTTCATCTATTCCATGACAATTCTTAAATGTAGTATCATTCATTCCTAGTTCTTTTGCTCTTTTATTCATTTGTTCAACAAATGCTTCTTCACTTCCTGCTAAAAATTCTGCCATTGCAACAACACAGTCATTTGCTGAAACAACACATATTGCTTTTATCATTTCGTCTACACTAAGTGTTTCTTTTGTATCTAACCAAATTTGTGAGCCTCCCATTGATGAAGCTTTTTCACTGCATGGAACTTTATCTTGCAATGTTATTTTTCCACTGTCTAATGCTTCAAATATTAACAATACACTCATTATTTTTGTAACACTTGCTGGTCTTAATTTTTCATGTGCATTATGTTCATATAAAACTTCTCCAGTTGTTTGTTCAATTAATATTGCACTTCCAGATTCTAAATTTAAAAAGTTTTCATTTGTTGCATCTGCTGAAACCTCTATTGCATATGGATATTCTGACCATGTATATGAATTTTCAGTTGCAAAGCAGATTGGTGTTAATAAGATAACAATTAATAACATTGTAACTATAAATTTATTGCACATATATATACCTCCTAAATTAGTTAATATAATATATGTGCAACATATCTATTTATGAATATATTTAATTATATGTGTAGCTTAATTTTCTTATTTATAAATATCTATATTAAATTCTTCATTAGTAGCATTATTATTAAACTTATAAGTATCCATTATATTAAATTTCTCTATTTTCTCCATACTGTTGTACTCATAATAATTATATGTCATCTCAAGAGTGTACCCACTATTTACTTGCCTAGATTTATCAATACACAATTTATAAATTTTTTCATTTTCTATATATTTTATATCAATAATTTGAACTCCATTCTCTGGTTGAAAATAATATATAAGTCTAACTTCAGCATCTAAATTATTATTTACATCTTTTATAAAGTTATTAAATACATCATTATTATAATTTTTTAATTCTGCCTCATTTATTACAACGCAATTATCTTGCAAAGCCTGTTCAATTGAATATTCTTTTGGTAATGTTTTTATATTTTTATATTTACTCATAAAATCTTTATTTGCTATAGTTTTAAAAACTTCTATTTTATCTGATTTCGTGCTATTATCAATAATTATACAAATTCCATTATTCTTCTCATCAAATTCTTCAGAAAGTGGCACTTTTTTTAACCCAATATATAAAGTATTATCTTCTATATATAATTCACCAAGTGTAAGCCTCATCATTGAAGTATTTTCAACAGCTGTAATAATCATATATTTATTATTGAAATCTTCTTCTGACATATATTGTATATTATTACATATGTTTTTAAATGATACATACTCTTGGTAATTCTCAATTTTTTTATAATAAATCTTATTCATGTACCCATCCATATTTTGTGTAGAAAGAGTCATTTGAAGGGTAAATAATTCATACTCATATTTTTCTTGTCTTTCTTCTTTTATATTAGTATTTTTATTAACTATATTATTATAATTAAATAACACTAATATTAAGACTGCTAAAATACATATTGAAATTATTGGTAAAAAAATTTTTTTCATTATTTATTCTCCTTATATTTTTTTATCTATATTAATAAAATACTATATGAATTATTCTTTTCTATTAAGAACCTTATAAATATTTTTGACCTTTGTTTATATATTATTTTATAGCTTTCATTATGCATTTGATTATATCATAAATATTGTAATTATGTCTTTATTTAATTTATAATTTTTTTAATTTTTCTTTTCTCTAGTTAAATCTATTTCGAAACTTCCTATATCTGTATATACTACTTTTTTTATGCCATTTATCAAACCATTACGTTCTTGAGATAAAATTTTAATTTTAGAATTATCCTCATTTTCAATTAATATATAATCTATTATTTCTAAAGTTGCATCTTTAAACGGTATTCTCGTTGGTTCTATTTGGTCACTACCCCATTCTTCTTCTTTTCCATCGGCATAAGTTATCATTCTTTTTGTTTCAAAACTATAAGAATTAATTTCATTTCCACTTTCATTAAAAACTTTATATTCTCTAATTCCAATATGTTCTTCACTCGTTGAATCTGTTAATTGACTATAATCTATATGTTCGTATGTAGAATGTACTTTTACTATTGTTTGCAATGGTGTAACTACCGTACTTTCAATTTTTTGCGTTAATTCTTTATCCTTATATACAATTTCTTCATTACTTACTTCTATTTTTCTAGAATTCTCTAATGCCTTTTCTTTAGATAATTTTATATCAAATTGTCCGTCGAGCCTTAAACAGGTATCTGTATCACCATATTCCATTTGAGTTGTTGTTATAATAAAATCTTTCATTGTTATAGTAAATTCTGTTTTATCTCCTAATTCTTTATCTGTTAGGAAATACATTTGATATAATTTGTATTCATATTCAGAAATTTTCTTTACAGATTGTGGTGATAATTGTACATAAATGTATTCTCCATCTATAATAACATTCTTATTATATTTTTTTTGTATAATTTTGCTATCCTTGAAAGTTCCTGGTTGAAGATTACACCCTACACATATCTTATCTTCTATTATTTTATCTCCTAACATTTTCTTTATCAGTTCTTTCGTAGTTTGCACTGAAAACTGATGAGTCTCTTTATCATAATCCTCTTCTAATGTTCTACTATCTTCATCATCCGTTGCTTTTAAATATTCTTCTGTTAAAACTGAATTTCCTATTTTTAAATATTCCTTATCTTCTGCACTTAATTTTACATCAAATTCTAGTATAACAAATCCTTCATCACATACAGTTGATACTAAATCAATACTACTTTCGTTTGGACCTTGTATTGTTTCGCCATGTACTTCATTTCTATAATTTTCATATTCATCTGAAAAACTAACTTTAAACCATTCAAATACTGGTTTTCCTGATATTTTTCCACCAAAAGTAGCATATACAGACAGTCCTCCAATACAAATTGCAATCGATGTTAAAATTACTAAAACAAAATTAGCAGCTATTTTGATTGGATTTATTTTCTTATCTTTATATTGATAATTATTGAAAAAATCGTCATTTTTTATCTCCTTTTGTTTGTAATATTTATTATATACGCCTTCTTTAAATTCATTACTATTCATTTTTATCTTCTCCTTTCTTTAAAATTGCCTTTAACTTTTTTCTTGCTCTGTAAAGTGTCATTTTTACTTGTGGCACTGATTTTCCAAGTATTTTAGATATATCTTTATATGATAACTCTTCTATATCCGCTAAATAAATTACTATTTGTTGACTTCTATTTAAGTTTTTCATAGCATTGTATAATTCTTTATTTCTACCTTCTGCGTAAATTGCTTCCTCTGCTTCTTCTAAATATGTATCTTCTATATTTGAAATATAATTGTCATCAATTGGTACAATCTTTTTTCTCCTTTTTAAATAATTTAATGTTCGAGATTTTGCTATTGTATATAAATACGTTTTCATACTATATTTAAAATCATATTCTTTTCTATTAATTAGTATATATACAAATACATCTTGTGCTAAATCCTCTGAAGCTTCTACATCATTTAAAAATCTATTTGTAAAATAAATAAGGTTTAATCGATATTTATCCATTAATATATCAAAAGCTTCTTTATTACCATTTAAAAAATTCTCATATAATATCTTATCGTTATCCATTTTTTCCTCCTTATACTTATAATACAACTTTACTTTATAAAAGTAACTAAAAAATTTAAACAAATGAAAAAAGTACTAACTTCTAAAGCAAAGTTAGTACTAATTAATATATATAAAATTTTGAAATATTTTTCTATCAAATATATATGTTCCAAATGCCAATTTTGTTGTATCTCTTGTTTTGCAATGTTAGCTCTTTTGCATCCTTTAGTATGTATTCACACAAATTTTCTCCTTCATCTATTTTCTCTATATTTTTACTAGAACATGTATAAATATTCGAATCACTAAGTTCTCTAGAATTCCAGATATATATACCATTTTCATACTTCATATCTATTATAGTAACATCGTTAAATTCCTTTAAATACACTCTTAGCATAGATTCGATTCCTTTTTCAGCTTTATCTATATATTCATTTATCGCATTTCTATTGCTTGATAATATTTCTGATATTGGTTGGTTATCTGACATTTTTACAACTTTAACTAGACAGCCATCACTTATTGCCTCTTCTACACTATAATCACTTGGGACTTCTCCTAAGTTTATCATTCCACTTATTTGCATATTAACTTCTTCAAAATTTAACTTAACATTATCTTTTAATAATTCTTTATCAAATATTTTATATATTATTAACTTTTCTTTGGTATAGTCAGCTTTTTCATTTTGTTTTAGTTCTACATAAGTTGTTGTTTCATCTACGTTTATATTAGCAATCTGCAAGTCCCTCTTATGAGGCATATCTTTATAATAGTTTCCAACAACTATTAAGCAACTTTTATTAAAATCTATTTCAAATGATTTAGGAAAGTCATTTACTACTTCTTTACATTTATTCAAATCATCTATATTGGTTATTACTTTATAATATAGATCTGTTACTTCATCATATCTCATATTCTTTGAAAATTCGAATATATCATTTCCAGTTTCATTTAATATTGGTACATTCCACTCATCACTAAATTCATAAAAATAAATATTTTTATTGTAATAGTAATTTTTATTTATTTTTGTAGTTGCAATTGTATAAATTCTATCATTATTCAATTTGCGAACATTAAAAAGATATATTCCATTTTTATACTTTACATCAATTACCTCTGATTTCTCAATCCAAGAAGTATCATCCTCATGAATTTTCGATAATTTATTATATATTCTCATAGATTTTTCTTCTCCAGTTTGTTCACATTCAATTAACTCATCTAAAGCTGTTTTATTCTCTGATAATACTTTATAATTTACTGTTACAAAGCATCCATCATTTATAGCATCCTCTACACTATAATTATTTGGTAAATTTTCTATACTAACAAAATTTTCTATTTGAACATCTGGTTTTTCAATATTTAATTCAATGTTATTTTTAATAAAAGAATTATCTATTACCGCATATAACGTTATACTTTCTTTATTATAATTTAAATTTTCATTTTGTGTTAATTCTATGTAAGTTGTTGTTTCATCTGATGTAATGTCATATATTTTAAGATTACTTTCATATGCATTAAACCAATCATATTTTACAATAATTATCAATGAATGTTTTTCAAAATCACTTTCTTTCATTTCAGGTAATTCGTTCAATTTTTCTTTATATTTTGTAAAATTCAAAATATTATTTATTATTATGTAACTAAAACCAGTTTCTTCATCATATTGCATATTATCTTTATTTTCATATGTGTAATTTCCTGCATCATCTCTATATAATTCATCTGATTTTATTTCACCTGCATTTTTCAAATTCTTGGTATACTCATTATATATGGTAGTTGCTGCATATACAAATCCACCTATAAAAGTAGTTGCTATAAAAATTATTAGCAAAACTTTTACAGCTTTATTCATTTCATTAAATTCTTTCTTGATTAATATATTCCTTAATTGTTTTTTTCCTCTATGTACTAAATTTTTAATATTCTGTATTGTTTCCCCTAATATCCTGGCTGTTTCTTCATACGACATCTCTTCAATACATACAAGATACATAGCATTTTTATATTTTTCATCTAATAGGTCTATAGATTCTATTAATTCTTTTTTAGTCTCTTCTTTCAAAATAACATCTAAAACATCTTTTTCTATTTGTGTTTCTTTATTTAAATATTTTTCTCTTATTTCATTTCTGGTATTTTCTACTTTTATAAAATTCAATGCTATCCCCTTTGCCTTTAAATATATATAATATTTAAAACTACAATTTTCTTTTATTTTATTCTGCATTACATATATAAATGTTTCTTGTGTTAAATCTTCTGCTTTTTGATAATCCTTTATTATGTTATAAATAAAATACTCTATTCTTTTTTTATATTTATTATAAAGAATTTCAAACGCTTCTTTTTCTCCATTTAAATAATTGTTATACAATTCATCATCTAATTCTTTGTCCATTTTTACCTACTTTCATAATGTATATACCATTAATTATAAAAAAAGTTTCAAAATAAAACAATTTTAATTTATTTTTTTATAAAATTTAAATAAAAATAAAGACGAATTAGTAAGTATTTACCTCTTATTACTAATTCGTCCTATTATATTTTTTCTTTTATGATAATTTTATTTAATTCTAATTATCTATCTCTTTACTTAAATCTATTTCAAAACTTCCTATATCACTATATTCTAATCTCTTCAATCCATGTCCAACTTGTGATATAATTTTAATTTTAGAATCATCTTCATGCTTTTCAATAAATATATAATCTATTGTTTCTAATGTTGCATTTTTAAAAGGTATTCTTGTTGCATCTACTTGTAGTGGGTTCCATTCTTCTTCTTTTCCATCAGAATAAGTTATTTTTCTTTTAATTTCATTAGAACATGTGTTAACAATTTTTCCATTTTCATCTAAAGTCTTGTATTCATTAGGTCCTATATGATCTTGAGTTGTTGAATCTGTTAGTTGGCTATAATCTATATGCTCATATGTAGAATGTACTTTTACTATTATTTGTAATGGTGTAACTAATACCCTCTCAACTTTTTGAGTTAATCCAGTAGTTTCATATATTACTTCTTTTATGTCGTTTACTTCTATTTCTTTTGAATTTTCAATTGCTTTTTCTTTAGATAATTTTACATCAAATTGTCCATCAAATTTTAAACATGTTTCTTCATCTCCATATTGCATCTCTTGAGTTGTTATAACAAAATCTTTCATTGTTACAGTAAATTCTGTTTTATCTCCTAACTCTTTATCTGTTAAAAAATACATTTGATACAATTTATATTCATACTCTGAAATTTGTTTTACAGATTGTGGTGCTAATCGTACATAAACATATTCTCCATCTATAATAACATGCATATTGCTTGTTTTTTGTAATATTTTACTATCATTGAAAGCACCTGGCTGTAGATTACATCCAACATGTATAATATCTTCTACTTTTTTATCTCCTAACATCTTCTTTATCATATCTTTCCTAGTTTGCAACAAAAACTTTTGGTTTGCTTCATCATAATCTTCCTCCATTGTTCTACTGTCCTCATCATCTGTTGCATTCAAATATTCTTCGGTTAATCTAGGTTCACCTATTTTTAAATATTTTTTATCTTCTGCACTTAATTTTATATCAAATTCTAATATAACAAATCCCTCATCACATACAGTTGATACTAGATCAATACTACTTTCATTTGGTCCTTCTATCGTTTCACCATGTACTTCTTCTTTATATTTTTCATATTCATCTGAGAAATTAACTTTAAACCATTCAAATACTGGTTTCCCTGATATTTTTACATTATTTATAGCATATACTATTCCACCTATGAACGTTGTAACTATAACCATAATTATTAAAACTTTTGCTATCTTGTTCATCTCATCAAATCCCTTCTTAATTAAAATTTTTCTTAGTTGAATTTTTCCTCTATGTACTATCTGTTTAATATTTTCTATACTTTCTCCCAATATTTTAGATGTGTCTAGATATGATAACCCTTCGATTTTTGTAAGATAAATTACATTTCTATATTTTTCATCTAAACAATTTATCGCCTCAATTAGTTCTTTTTTATTTTCTTCATTTAAAATGCTTTCTAATACATCTTTTTCATTTTGCTCATTGTCATTAAAAAGATACAATTCTCTTATTTTATTTCTTCTACTTTCAGTATTTAATGAAGTTAAAGCAAGACATTTTGCTTTTAAATATATATAATACTTAAAATTACAATTTCCTTTCATTTTGTTTTGCATGACATATATAAAAGTTTCTTGTGTTAAATCTTCTGCTTTTTGATAATCATGTACTATATTATAAATAAAGTATTTAATTTTTTCTTTATATTTCTTATACAAGAAATCAAATGCTTCATCTTCTCCCTCAAAATAATCATTATACAATTTATTATCTAATTCCATCTCTTACCTTCTTTCATCAATATATACTTATAACTTCAAAAAAAGTTATAAAAATTGCATAATTTTTTATAACCTTTTTATATTTTTCTATTTAATTTCTTCTAATTTTGTTTCCTTTATATTTTCGTCTATCTTTTGAAGAACAGTATTTACTATATCTTTCACTTTAGGTTTTTCTATTATTTCATATCCAAAATAATTAGATAATATATTTTCTTCTGTTTCACAATACATTATTGATGTAGCATGAAACACATCAGATTTTATTGTAGCAATTGCCTTATTGTATTTTTTAGATAGAATAGGATAAATTTCTTTTCTTAAATTAATATCATACAATTTATTTTTACTATAACATTCATATATAAGTTCATATAAATACTTAGTACCCATATATGAAAAATCAAAATGCAACTTTTCTAATTCTAATTTTATTTTTTTCTTTAAAAAAATATTATAACTATCCTTTTTATTTACTTCTATCATTTCTTTTATATTAGAAATAACATAGTTTACACTATTAATTTTTGTGCAATAACTAAAAACATATTCGCTTTTATGTATTTCTCTCAATAACTGCATTTCGTTAGTAAAAATTATAATTGAATTTTTATATTTTTCAATTTTATTTTTAACTATATAATTAATCACATCTACACCTGTCATGTCTGGTAAATTTAAATCTAATATAATTATATCAACAATTTCTTCCTTTATAATATTTATTGCTTCTTTTCCTGTTGAAGCAATATTGTATAATCTTATATCTGAAATACGTTTGCAGATATAATTCGTTAATGTATGTGCTTCAATTAAATTTTCTTCAATAATTAATAAATTCTTCATAATTCACCTCTTAAAATAACCAGTTTATTATATAGTACTATTGCTATTTTTTGACATATTTTTAACATTTTTTGACTTTTTCCTTCATTTTTTTGATTTTTTTGAACTTTTTATCCACTTCTGGTAACTTTGTGCTACTATAAGTATTGCATTAAGGTATATTCCTTTTTTTGCATACAGATAGGGGTCAAATTTAAGGAGGATTTTCTTATGAGTAAAACATCATTAAAAAACCGGTTATTTTGTCTGCTGGTAGCTTTTATAGTTGTAATTGCTATTATTCCAAATCTTGCTGTGTCTGCTACTCCATCTTACTCAGAAGGTGGATATGCAAAAGTCATTGACTATTGTAATGTTCTAGGATCAGACCGCGAAGTATTAGGGCAGATTGAACCTGGCGAAGGTGTAACTGTTCTATATCGTGAGGACAATATGTACTTTTATATAGAGTGCAATACTCCAAATGGACCCTTGCGTGGTTCAGTACATAAAAATGCACTGCAACAAGACACAACTACAGTATGCGCTACTGTTAAAACATCTGGTACTACATATTATTCACCTGATGGCAATAACCGTGCAGGTTCTGTGAATGCAGGAGAATTGGTAGCAGTACTAGCTCATAAAAATGGCTGGGCATACATCGAATATAATGTATCAAATGCACAGAGAAAGAGAGCATATATTCGAGAATCATCTTTAACTCTTTATTATCAATCATCTCAAAGACCTGTTCAAACATTTTACCAAGACGGCAGTATAATTTCAAATATAACTGTTAACTCACATACAACAATATATTCTGGTCCAAATGCGTTGACATATGATGAGGCTGGATATGTTACTTCTCAGGATAATGGTAAGATAAAAGCGTATAAAGAGTTTCGCGACCGTGACGGTGACAGGGTATACTATGTTAGCTATCCTGTTTCTAATGTAACAAAATACGGCTACATTTATGCTTAATCAATAATCAACACTGCTTTCCCCTATCTGTAAAAAGAGACCTCATACTGAGGTCTCTTTTCTTAATAAATAATAATATAATTTAACTTCTTCTGTTGAATTATCACTATATTAAATTTTACTATATTCCTTTTACTTGTCTATATTAAAACACTAGTGTCTTTAGTTAGAGGCTAAAAACAATTAGTAAAAAAAATCCCCTAGCAATATACTAAGGGGATTTTAAAAGTATTATCATACTTTTAGAGTTAGTTCCATCTCCAAGCAACTTCAGTAGCATCGAAAACATCTTTGGACAACTTTATTGTATGATTGTATGTACTAGAATCATCTATTATAAGATAGTCTTTCATCTTTCCTACAATATTAACAAAATGCCGCCCTGTCTTTGAATCATTTTTATAATACTTCTTGTTTTCAACCAAAATCGTTAATATGTGCTTTTCTTCCAGAGCCTTAAATACTTCTTTATATGATGAACATCTAGTACAAAAACCATTTTTATATTCATCAAATAAATTGTGATATGTGCCCTTTTCGATTTCATTAGATTATTTTAATTATAACATTTTTTACTTCAACACGTATAATTAATTCCTATTTATTCTTTGTTATGGCTTCTATCTCTTGAAATCTTTTTATTTTTGCAGTAGTTGTTTTAATCATCGGCTCATCAGTTATTATTATATTTTTTATATGTTTGTAGTTTGTTAGTGTTTTATTTATTGCCTTTATATCTTCCCATATAATTTTTTCTAATTCTTCTTTAGTAATGTTTGGATATGTATCTTTAATATAATCTTTGTTATATACTATTTTAGCAGATAATACTAAATCGTCATCTTTTGGCATTCCAAATACCATACTTTCTTCAACATATGTAAGGTTATTTATTAACACTTCTAATTCTTCTGGATATACATTTTTTCCATTCTTTAATACTATTACATTTTTCTTTCTTCCTGTTATAAACACATAACCGTCTTTATCTATGTATCCTAAATCTCCTGAATGAAACCAGCCATCTATTAGTGTTTCATTTGTTGCTTCTTCGTTTTCATAATATCCTGCCATTACATTTGGACCTTTTGCAATGACTTCTCCAATTCCTTTTTCGTTTGGATTGTCTATTTTTACTTCTACATTACATACAGGGAATCCAACTGAACCATATCTTATTGATTTTGCGTTTTCTGCACATAGTACAGGTGACGTTTCTGTTAATCCATATCCTTGTACTGTTAATATACCAAAAGCATTAAAATCTTTTGCAACATTTTTATCTATTGCAGCTGCTCCACTTACTACAAATCTTAGATTTCCTCCCAAATTATTTAGCACATCTTTAAATATTTTTCTTCTTATATCAATGCCAAATTTTAATAAGAAATTACTGATTTTCATAGCAAATTTTACTTTTTTAGTTTTTCCTTGCTTTTCTATTTCTTGCATTATTTTTTTGTGCATTGCTTCTAATATTAATGGCACGCATACAAAAACTGATACTTTGTATTCTTTTAAATTTTGTGCAATATGTCTTAAACCATCACAAAATACGTTTTTTGCCCCACAACTTAAAAAGAATGTTAAACCAGTAGAACCAAATGTATGATGGAATGGCAAAAATGCAATATTAACATCTGTATCATATATTTTTTCTGCTGATGTTAATGCATATATGTTTGATGCAATATTTTTATGTGATAACATAACAGCTTTAGCTAAAGATGTAGTTCCTGATGTAAATAATACTATACTTATTGCATTATTATCTATTTCAGCATTTAAATATTCATTATTTCCATTCAACATTTCTTGTTTTCCTAGTAATAATAATTCGTTCATTTTCTTAAATCTATTTTCTTCAACATTATCCATACAAATATATTCTTTAAGTTGTGTTTTGTTGTTTTTCATTATGTTTAAAATTATATCAGTATAACTTTCTTCAAATACTATAACGTCTGCTTTACTTCTAATTAAAGAAAGTTCTATTTCTTGTTCTGGTAATCCTTTATCTAATGGTATTATTCTTCCAACTCCATCTAGAACTGCATAATATGTTAAAGCCCATTCATATCTATTTTTTGAAATTACTGCAACGTTTTTACCCTTAAAACCAAGTCTTAAAAATGCTGTTCCTAAGTAATTTATTTCATCTCCAAATTCTTTGTATGTTATATCTCTATACTTTACTTCTTTGTTTTCCTTATTTTTTATTGTGAATGCTATATTAGAAGGATATTTCGCTATAGAGTTATTTAAAATATCCCTAATATTTTCAAATTCAGTAGCATCATATAACTTATTTTTCATATAAAACCTCTCTTTTTATTTATTGATTATGCTATTATTATATTTATTTTTCTTATTATAATCTATTAGTCTGAACAGTCAGTTTTATATTTTTTCTAATTATTATTAAAACGGCTAAATAAATATTCTCTGCACTTTTCTTCTAATGAATCATTTAATTTTTCAAGTTCAATATTCTTATTATATTTTCTTTCTAATGCATGTTTTATTATATAATCTGCTATTTTAGGATTTTTTGAAAGTAATGGACCATGTAAATATGTACATATTACATTTGGTAGCATAAAACCTTCTTCACTACTTCCAAATTTATTCCCATTTCCTAACTCTACTATTCCAAATGTAGAACTTACATTTGATGTTTGTCCTCCATGATTTTCAAATCCTATAACTTTATATGGTTCATTTTCAATATTTGCCTCTATTATTATGTTTCCTATACATCTTTTTGTTTTATCTTGTGATGCTTCTGTATAATAATCAAATATTTCAAGTCCTGGTATTATTTCTCCGTTTGCATCTTTGTAATATTTTCCGAATAATTGATATCCACCGCAAATTAATAGAAAGAATACCCCTTCATCAACAGCTTTTTTTATACTATTTTTGTTTTCCATTAAATCAGACATTATTGCTTGTTGCTCATTATCTGCTCCTCCACCTAGGAAAACAAAATCATAATCTGAAAATTCTGGCTTTTCGTTTCCAATAGAATATCTATCTATTATACATTTTATCCCTCTTTGCTCTAATCTATATTTTAAAACTTTAATGTTTCCTATATCTCCATATAAATCCAATATATCTGGATATAAATATAATATTTTAAATTCCATATTACACATTACTTCCTTCTCTATGTTTTTTAAACTCTAATAATTTATTTCTAGTTTCTTGCACTGCTGTATAATTTGTTATAATGTATTTTTTGCCTTGATTTTTAAATAAGCTTTCTATTGCATCTTCTATTTTTTCATATACTTCTATATTACTTTCATCAAATCCGCTATATTTAATTCTTATTGCCATATCATATGGCCTTGTCCCACTTACTACTACTCTTTTAACATTTTTCAAAGATTCAAAGTTTATATCCCATATCCATGATACATCTCTTCCGTCTGGTTCATTATCGTTTAAAACTACCATTAATTCTTTTGGTTCTTCATCTTCATTTAACAATCTTATTAATACGTTTATACCTGTTGGATTTTTTCCTAAATTTAATTCACATGGTGAATTATTTATATCTATATGTTCAAGTCTTCCATTTCCTAAATCAAAATTTTTAATTGCCTTTACTATGTTTTCTGTTTTTATATCATATAATTTTCCTATTGAAATTACAGCTGCTGAATTATAAATATAGTAAATGCTGTTATGTTTTACTTCATATGATATATTGTTTTCTGTAAATGTTCTTGTATCTAAATCTACATCTTTTATTTTTACATATAATTCATTTTTTCCATATCCACAATTTTTACATTCAAATTTTCCAATATGTGAATATTGATAATATTCATATACTATTCTTTCTTTACATATTGGGCAGAATTTTCCTTCTCCTGCTTCGCATAATTCTTCTGTTGCATTTTTGTATTTATCTACACTATAATAATATATATTTTTATTTTCTTTATTAGCTAAGCCTAATCTTGATACATTTGGATCATCATTATTTAAAATTACATTTCCAGCAAAACTAGATAAGAATTTTGTGATTTTTTGTATTAGTGTTTCCATTTCTCCTGCTCTATCTAACTGGTCTCTAAAGAAGTCTAAAACAACTAAAGTATCTAATTTTATTTTACTAAAAACTATTGGAACATAATGTTCATCTACTTCTAATGTTATATAATCTGCCTTTACTTTTCCTGTTAATGTCGAATTTTGAATAAGTGTTGTTAGTATTCCTGTTGTCATGTTATTTCCATCTTTGTTGCTTACTACTCTTTTTCCGTCTGTTTCAAATAAAAAATTTATAAAATTATTTGTAGTTGTTTTTCCGTTTGTTCCTGTAACAGCTATAACTGGACAATTAATTTTTAGTCTTTCTAATATATTTTTATTCATTTTTAGTGCTATAATACCTGGATAATTTCCTGCCTTTTTTCCTAGAAGCTTAAGCATTACTGAAGCTATTTTTACTGTAATAATAGTTAAAATATCCCATATTTTCATTTGTTTGCCTCTTTTCTCTCTAATTTTTATACACACATTATACATTATTTTTAGAATGTTGTCTATTTTTATTCTTATAATGTAAAAAAAATCTTAGATACTTTTAAATACCTAAGATTTTTACTTTTTATTTAATTAATTATTTCTATTTTGAAATTAAGTTACATACTAAATTACTTATTTCTGTTGGATTTTCTATTGCTAATCCTTCTATTAATCTTGCTTGTGAGTATAATATTTTTGTATAATCTTTTAATTGTTCTTTATCTGTATTGTATAATTCTTTTAATTTTGCAACTATTGGATGGTCTTTATTTATTTCTAATACTGTTTGAGCTTTTACTTGTTCTTTGTTTCCATACTGACTGTTTATTGTTTTTTCCATTTCTATTGAAAGAGCTCCTTCACTTGTTAAACATACTGGATGATTTGATAATCTGCATGTAAATCTTACTTCTTGAACTTCGTTTGATATAGCTTCTTTCATAAATTTTAACATTTCTTTGTTATCATCATTTTCTTTTTTCAATGCTTCTTTTTCTTCTTCTGTTCCTATATCTATATTATCTGCACAAACATTTACAAATTTTTTATTGTTATATTGCATTATAACTTGTAATACAAATTCATCTACAGATTCTGTTAAATATAAAATTTCATATCCTTTATCTTTTATTGCTTGAGCTTGTGGTAATCCTTTTATTTTATCTATAGTTTCACCAGAAGCATAATATATTGAATCTTGGTTTTCTAACATTCTTTCTGTATATTCTTTTAATGTTGTCATTTTTTCTGTTTTTGATGAATAAAACAATAATAAATCTTGTAATTTTTCTTTGTTTATTCCATAATCTCCATATGTTCCATATTTTAGTTGAGTTCCATATATATTAAAGAATTTTTCATATTCTTCTCTATTTTCTGTTAGCATTTTTTCAAGTTCAGATTTTATTTTGTTTTCTATATTTTTTGCTATTACTCTTAATTGTCTATCATGTTGTAACATTTCTCTTGAAATGTTTAAAGATAAATCTGGACTATCAACTAATCCTTTTACAAATCCAAAATAATCTGGTAATAAATCTGCACATTTTTCCATTATTAATACGCCATTAGAATATAATTGTAAACCTTTTTCATAATCTTTAGTATAATAATCAAATGGCAAATGTGCTGGAATGTAAAGAATTGCATTGTAACTATATTGTCCTTCTACTGATGTATGAATTGTTTTTAATGGTGCTTCATAATCATTGAATTTATTCATATAAAAACTATCATATTCTTCTTTAGTTACTTTTGTTTTATTTTTCTTCCAAATTGGAATCATACTATTTAAAGTTTCTATTTCTTTTACTTTTTCATATTCGTTTTCAGTTCCTTCTTTTTTATGATTATGCTCTACTTCCATTTTTATTGGATATCTTATATAGTCTGAATATTTTTTTACTAATTCCTTAATATTATATTCATCTAAAAATTCACTATATTTTTCATCTTCTGTATCTTCTTTTATATGTAATATTATTTTTGTTCCTACATCTAATTTATCGCATGGTTCAATAGTATAACCATCTGCTCCATTTGATTCCCATTTATGTGCTTTTTCTTCATTCATTGATTTACTTTCAACAGTTACTTTATCACTTACCATAAATGCTGAATAAAAACCAACACCAAATTGTCCTATTATATCTATATTTTCCTTTTTCTCATTTTCTTGTTTAAATGCTAAAGAACCACTTTTAGCTATTGTTCCTAAGTTAGTTTCTAATTCGTTTTCTGTCATGCCACATCCATTATCTGAAATAATTAGATTTCTATTTTCTTTATCTATTTCTATTTTTATAGCTAAATCTGAGTAATCTACTTTTACATTTTTGTCTGTTAATGAACGATAGTACAATTTATCGATTGCATCACTACCATTTGAAATTAACTCCCTTAAAAATATTTCTTTATTTGTGTATATTGAATTTATCATTAAATCTAATAATCTTTTAGATTCTGCTTTAAACTCTTTCTTTTGCATTAAAACCACTCCTTTTATTTGATTAATTTTGTTTCATCTTGGATTATTTTAGCACTTTGTTTTAGCAGTGTCAATATAAGAGTGCTAGTTTTCATAAAAAATTCACATTGCCTATTCAAAAGATAACAAACCACAGGTAGCCCACGTGGATTACCCTTGAAGTTAAAAAAAGAAATATAGCTTTATAAACTATATTTCTTTTAGGTGACTCTATGCTTTAAACTGATTTTCCGAATTTCATTCATGCTTAAATAATAATTTGTATCAAACAAAATAAACTTTAAGTCATGAGCATTATTTATTTTTTGATGCTTCTTTAAATTGTTATTCTTAGAAATTAGCATCCTCATATATCCTAATATTGTGAATATCTGTGCTATTATTGTGATTAGTATACTAATATAAACTAGTCCTATTTTTACTATATTAAAATAATTCATGTATCCAAATACTATCGTTATTGATAATAGCCACATTTTAAATTTTCCTACTAAACTTGATTTTATATTTTTTCCTATTGCTACACCATATATACTTATAATTGCTATAAATATTTCTAAAATCAAAACTATTGAAAGCATTTTCATTCTGCTTACAAGTAATATCATTAATATTATACTTAAACCTTTATCTGCTATTGTGTCCATCATACTACCATACAATGTTTGTACATTAAACTTTCGTGCTAAAAATCCATCTATTGAATCTGTTAAAAATAAAATTATTATATTAATTAAAAAAGCTCTATTTGATATTTTTTGCTCTAATAATGGTAATATTAGTGTATATAAAAATCTAAATGTTGTTATTAAATTAACAAATATCTTCATATTCTTTTCCTTTTTCTTTATTCTTCTTATATAATATATTCTTTTTTATTATATTGCAATATATATTTTAAAAATTTATTATATTTAAATGCTCTAATAATATTTTTATTCCTAATAATATTAATATTGTTCCGCCCAGAATCTCAGCTTTACTACCATATTTATTGCCAAATCTATTTCCAATTTTAGTACCAATCATAGATAAAACAAAAGTAATAATTCCTATTAGAGCAACTGCTAAAACAATATTTACATTTAAAAATGCAAATGTTATTCCTATAGCTAAAGCATCTATGCTTGTTGCAATAGCAAGAACTATCATTGTTTTAAAACTTACATCATCATTTTCTGAATCTGAGCAATCATCAAAAGATTCCTTTATCATTTTTAATCCTAAAACACTCAAAAGTATGACTGCTATCCAATGATCAATGCTTGTTACAACTGATTCAAAACTTATTCCAAGTAAATATCCTATAAGTGGCATTAAAGCTTGGAATCCTCCAAAATATAAAGCAATTATAAATGCTTTTTTCCAATTCATTTTATTCATAGATATTCCTTTGCATATAGATACTGCAAAAGCATCCATTGCTAAACCTATGCTAATTAAAATAATTTCAACTATTCCCATTTATACATTTCACCTATCTCATTTTATTTAGTTTTCATTCAATATATTCTATTTTAAATGTAGTTCCTTTATTTAATTCAGAATCTACTTTAATAAATCCATTATTACTTTCTATTATTGATTTTGCCAAAGATAATCCTATACCTATACTATCGCTCGATGCATTTTTACATTTATAGAACCTCTTAAAAATATATGGTAATTCTTTACTATCTATCCCTTCACCATAATCTTTAATAATTATTTCTGAATAAACTTTATTTTTTCCATATGTTATGTCTATTTTAGAATTTTCTTTTGAATGTTCTACACAATTTTTTAATATATTTGTTAACGCTTCAACTTGCCACTTTTTGTCACATATTATTTTACTTTCAGGGTTTCCCTTCACATTAATTTGAATATTCTTTAAGTCGCATAATACCGATACTTTTTTTACAGTTTCATCAACAATTTCTTTCAGTGAAACTTCACTTTTTATAAAATTTATAGAATTACTATCAAATTTAGATAATTTAAGCAATGTTTCTACTAAAAATCTAATATTAGTTATTTCTTTTTTTATCTCTTTAATAAAATCATTTCGTACACTCTCATCCATGTTATCATTCTCTAGAATATTGTCTAACATGATTATAATTGAAGTAAGTGGCGTTTTTAATTGATGTGATATATCTGATAAAGAATCTTTTAATTTTAGTTTATCATTTGCAGAATTCTCTGCCGCTTCTTTAAGCATTACTGTTGTTTTGTATATTTCATTTTTTAATATAGACAATTCATCTTCTGTATTATCTTCAATATCTAATGAGTAATTTTTTCTATTAATTTGCTCAATATAATTAGTAATTTCTTTCAACTTCTTGTCCTTATTATAATTATATTTCAAAAATATAGCTATTAATAAAGAAGCATAAAACATACCTATTATAAAATTTAATATAATATACTTATTAAAATATTTATCATTTTTAAGTATTATTGAATCATTGTTTAAATCTATACCATATTCCTCTAGCACAGTTAAATCATCTGAATCTTCAACATTGATTATTTTTATTAGCTCATTCTTTTCTATGTTTGGATAATCTTTAGTTATTTTAACTACAATGCTATTTATTTTTGAATTATAATTTAATGTATATGTTTTGTATTCATAATAATATAATAATGCATTTATTAAAGAAAAAACTATTACAATAACAATACTAATAATTAAAAATTTTTTTAATACTATCTTATTTTTCATCTATTCTATATCCTATTCCTTTAATAGTAATTATAATATCTGTTTTTATTTTTTCTCTTATTCTTTTTAAATAAACAGTTATAGTATTATCATTTACATCATTTCCTGTCCAATCCCAAATTCTTTCAATAATTTCATCTCTAGTAACTACTTTATTTAAATTTTGAAATAATAAATGCAATATTTTTAATTCTAAAGATGTTAGTTCAATTTTTTCATCCATTCTATATACAACCATTTTGTTCATATCGAATGTTATGTTATCAACTTTTATAAGTGCATTTTTTTGACTATTTGCAAAAATTTTGTTTATTCTTGCAAATAATTCTTTTGTTCCAAAAGGCTTAGTTATATATTCTTGAGCACCAAGCTCTAATCCTTTTACTATATCATCTTCATCATCTTTAGCAGTTAAAAATATAGTTGGAATTTCCAACTTTTTTATTACTTCTTTATATAAGTCAAATCCATTGCCATCTGGAAGAGAAACATCTAAAATTACCAATTCTATATTTTCTTCCTTTAAAAATTTTTTTGCAATTTTCACATTAGTTGAATGAAAAACTTTATATTTTTTCTGCTCAAAAGAATATTTAAGTCCTTTTGCAATAGATTCATTATCTTCTACTAACAAAATTTGCATTTTCTTCTCCTCTTGAAAAGATTTAGTATATATTATACATTAAAATAGGAGACTTTTCTAGTCCCCTATATAAATTATAGCTTCATACTAAATATTTTCATTTCTAATTGTATCTATAGTATTTTGTTTATTAATTTTATTAATTGAATATTTCATTATAATAAATACTAATATAAATACAAATATAATTGAAATTATAATTGCTTTTATTGGTATATAAATACCTGCATCTAATCTTATTGAAAAAGCTTTATACATTGCATAGGTTCCTATTAATCCTAATATAATACCGTATATTAAAGATTTTGTACTATAAAATATAGTCTCTAAATTAATCATTCTATTAAATTCTTTTTTAGTCATACCTATACTTTTAAGCATTGCAAATTCTTTCTGCCTAAGTTCCATATTTGAAGTTATAGTATTAAATATATTAGTTACACCTATTAATGTAATAACTGTTATAAACCCATATAAAAATATTTGTATTACTAAATTCATTCCATTATTTTCTTTTTGAATTTCTTCTAAATTTGCAACATATATAGAACTATCTATATTTCTTATTTGTTTTACAGTTTCTTCAGGATTATTAGATTGTATTGTAATTTTATACTTATATAAATCTATTTCCTTCCATTCATTTAAATTTAATACTAAAATTCCGCCATCGTAATAATTGTTTTCCAATCCTTCTGGTGCAATATCTGTAACTTTTCCTAATTTTACTTTCATTTCTTTTTCATCATATTCACCTGTAATTATATCATTGATTGAATAGTTATACACTCTGACCTTTTTTGTATTATTGGAATCATAATCAAAATAAACATAATTATCACATAATATACCATCTGATTTTATATCCTCATATTTAGCTCCTATTTTATCAGCATATTTTTTAAAATCTTTATCATCTAATCCTATTATTGTAATTCCAGAGTATTTTTCGCCATTTGTAATATATTCTTTATTTTCTTCATCATAATATCCATCATCTGGTAAATCTTCTTTTGGAATTCCAACTACTTTAGTTAAATCTTTTATTTTCAAAGAATTAGTTGACATATAAAGTATATTATAATCATCAACATTCTCTAATGATACTATTTTTTCTACTTCTTCATCTGATACTTCTTCCAATCTTGAATAAGAAATTTCAATATTATAATCACGTGGTGTATAATAACTCTCTTTCATATTTAAAGCATTTTCAAGGAAACTGTTCATTGTAATAAATATAAATATACTAACAGTTATTGATATTACAGTTGTTCTGTATTTTTTCTTACTTCTTTTTAAATTTTTATATGCTAATTCTCCTCCTGTTTTAAATAACTTTGAAATTAAAGCAGGAACCTTCAATTTTGTACTTTTTATTTTTATTTCATTTGAACTTCTTAACCCATCTATTGGATTAACTTTGCTGGCTTTTCTTGCTGATGAAATTGCTGATAAATATATTGTAACAAATCCTAATACTGCTGATAAAATTGCTGGCACAGGTGTTATACAAAATATCATTCCTTCAACATAAGTTAATAAATATTCACCTATCAAGGCATTTACTATTTTTAGTAAAACAAACACTGCAAAATATCCAGAAATTATTCCTAGTGGTATACCTATTATTCCTAATATAAAAGCTTCTATTATTACACTTTTTCTTATTTGCTTTTTAGTTGCTCCAATACTTGATAGCATACTATACATTTTTACTTTTTCTGTTGTTGATATTGCAAAAGAATTTCTTATACAGAATACACTTGTAAATATTATTATAAATATTACTACTCCAATTACAGAATATAGCATTTTAACAGTTATATCACTAAAAGCAAAAACTTCCCATCTTAGTAATTCTGTATTTATACTATAATTGTCGTATTTAACTTGCTCTTTATTTTGTTCTATTTTATTGTAATCATTACCTCCTAATAAATTTGGTATTGAAATTTTATATTCTGATGGATTTTTTAAACTTATATATATGTCTTTTTCACCTTTGTTCATATTTGTTGTTATCACTGTGTATGCTGGTGCAGAATAAGGCTCAAAATGATAATTTGGTCTTTCTATAATTCCAACAATTTTAAATGTATACTCTGTTGTATTTTCTATTTTTTCATCTTCTGAATTATATGAATTATATATATCTAGTGAATATCCGTCTAAAGTTTTTCTTTCACCTACATTTAGAGTTATAACATCACCAATTTTATATTTCACTTTAGCATTTGAAATTATTGCATCACTAATAAGTATTTCATCACTATTTGTCGGAAACTTACCATCTTTCAATTTTAATTTCATATTATTAAAAGCTTCATTATCCATTGAATAAAGTTGAACATATGGTTTGTATTCATTTTCACTTCCAACTAAATTTGCATAGCCTTCTCTTTCTATTGTAATTATATCTTTTACATTTCTATTATTTTCTATTCTTTCTAAATCGTTATCTGTTATATTAGAAATTTCTAAATGATAATACCCATATTCATTTATAGCATTTTCTACTAATGTCTTTTGAAAACTTGTTCCGCATACTTGCTACTGCACAAATTAAAGCAACAGATAAAATTATTCCAATAATAGTACTTATTGTTCTTTTTTTATTTAATTTTAAACTTTTTATAGATAATTGTCTTAGAATTTCCATATTTATACCTCCTTGACAATTTTTCCATCTTCGATTTTTATAATCCTATCTGCAATCTTAGCAATTTCCATATTATGTGTAATCATTACTATAGTTTGATTATAATCTCTATTAGATTTTTTTAATAATGATACTATTTCATCACTTGCTTTAGAATCTAAATTTCCTGTAGGTTCATCTGCAAGAATTATAGCAGGATTAGTTATCATACTTCTTCCAATTGAAGTTCTTTGTTGTTGTCCTCCTGATAATTCATTTGGTAAATGAGTTCTTCTATTACTCAATCCTAGTACATTTATTAATTCATCTAATCTTTTTTTATCAACCTTTCTATTATCTAAATTTAAAGGTAAAGTTATATTTTCTTCTACATTTAATATAGGAATCAAATTGTAAAACTGATATATTAGTCCAACTTGTCTTCTTCTAAATATTGCAAGTTCGTCATCATTAAATTTATAAATGTCTTTTCCATCTATAAATACTTTGCCACTTGTTGGTCTATCTACTCCTCCTATTAGATGTAACAATGTTGATTTTCCACTTCCAGATGCACCAACAATTGCAACAAATTCTCCCTTATCTACTTTAAAAGATACATTATCTAGAGCTTTTACTTTAGCTTGACCTGTACCATACTCTTTACATAAATTTTCTACTCTTAATATTTCCATAAATATCTCCTTTCAATTTGCTTAAACTTATTATAAATTATTTAAAGTGACAAGTAAGTGACTTTTTTTAAATTCATATTATAATGTCAAAAAAGCTACCAACAATTGTTGATAGCTTCTTTGATATTAATCTTACTCAATCATAAGTTCCTGATAATATTCCTCAAGGAATTTTAATGTATCAGTCACATTACTTATAGTCAGATCATTGGCTAATTCTCTTACAAGAGAATCGAAATCTTTTTTCACCTCTATTTCAGATTCTGTAAGAATTTTTTTCTTTTTACCTGGCTTATGACTGAACTTTGACTCTCCGTATTTCTTCTCGATTTCTTTTAAGAACAAATATTGCAGAGCCTCAAGTGTACTTGCATTTGCAAGTTCCTCGTCATCAGTAATTTTCAAAGTCACCTTATTTTTCTTAAGCTCCATATAGCTATATACAAAAATTGGTGTATCTCCAAATCCTCCATTATCCATAGTTAATTTGGTTTTACCAATTGTATCAGCAGCAGAAACAACATCATTAATAGAATCCAGATTTACGGAATCACATTCCATTGTTTTTTGTTTACGAAGATTGTTCAACCTTTTAATTTCCACAGCTTTTTTAAGTGTTGCAATATTACACTCCCTTCTGGGTTTACCAAAAAAATAATTTGATGAAAAATACAATTTTTCGCCAGAATCAAGAAAGATTTCTCTTTCCTTTGTGGTAAATAAAGTCTCATCATCAATCATAATCACAGATCTCTTTTCCAAAAAATCATAAAACACTTGGAATTGCTTTCCATCAATTACTACCATTTTCTGAGAGTTATTAACAGCATTACCATTTTCAAACTCTTCTTTCAAGCGGTTGTATTCAGGATGATCTTTAACAATTTCTATTGAAGAATCGATTTCAATTTCTGCAAAACTCCTCTTAACCGTAACTTCCACAGCATCCACACTTTTTGAATACCGCAGTTTTACCTCTTCCTCTACCTGGTTTGGTACAAGATTCAGAAGCATAGCTACATCTATTGTTGTAGCAAAAGTAAGTAATGTCATAGAAGAATTCCATCCATAATATCGAGTCTTATATTCAATAGTTTTTGGTATTCCCACTACTATTTCTGCATCATACGGATTAATACAACTGTTTCGGTTTAACTTAACATGTTTTTTGTCATATGATGTGTATTCATCATAATCTCTCACATAAACATTTGAAATCAATCCGTGCAAACAAGATCTTGTAATAGCTTCGCGATTTCCAGTATTACTAATTTCTACAGTTCCATACAGCACTTCTTTTAACTTCTTTATATGATCCTTAATTTTAAAGAAATTTTTCTTATAAATTCCATACTTTTCGAAGTCAACATATCGGCTTTTATTTATGAAATTCCATACATCAAGTTCTGCTAGTAAATCGCTTTTGGATTCTGATGTAAAATAAGAATAAGATGTTCTGTTAGTAAGAAGACCTCCAATCTCAATAATTGCTGCTATAGTTAATACAGGCTCTGTTACTCCGTACTTTTCAGCTTCTATTATCATTCTTGCAAGCTGTACAGAAACAGGCATTTTAGCTATTTTATGTCCAATGTCTGTTACTTTGCCATTTTCAATAGCTCCTATAGCATTAAGCTCTTTTTTTGCAGTAACAATTGCTTCGCTTGTAGGCTGATGATAAAACTTGAGTTTTTCTGCATCTAAACCTATTTCAGCAAGCTGTAAAACAACTCGATCCAAAATGCTTCTCTGAATTTCGGGAACACTTTCTTTTGCTCGTGATTCAATTGACTTATTAGAACAAAGAAAATATTTTCCCTGTTTTGTTCTACCAGCACGACCCTTGCGCTGAATAATATCAGAATAGCTAATATTACTCAAGAAAAGTCCCTGAATTCCATCTTCAACTTTTGAAATTCTTGCTAATCCTGTATCAACCACAACATCTATATCAGATATCGTAATTGATGTTTGTGCAACATTAGTTGCTACTATGACTTTAGGATTATTATACTGTTCAAAGCATTTCTTCTGATCCTCCCAATCCATTTCACCATGTAATGGTAAAACGGTAGCATTAACTTTTTCATCTCCTAATCTCTCCATTACATCATGGATTTCTTTTTTGCCTGCAACGAAAACCAAAACATTTTTGTGCTTGTTAACATTTTCAATTATAGTGCCAACAAGCATAAACTCTTCTCTTTCTTCAATAGTAACATCGTATAAGTTACCAGGTAAGTTTAATACTGCAACATCATCGCCCAAAAACTCAGCGAGTTTTATAGTGTCGAAAGTTGCACTCATAATTACAACCTTAGTATTCCATTTTCCTTCCATGAATTTACACCAAGCTATTAAAGTCTCAATATTTAGATTCCATTCATGAACTTCATCTATTATCAAGATATTTTTGTTCTCAGTGTCCTGACTAAAGATTGTTTTTATGAGCTGTAGCCCATCTGTGCAATAAACGATTTTGCTATCAGGAGAAGAACACTTGTCATATGCAGTTTTGTATCCTACTTTCTCACCAAGCTGTTCCTGCATTTCTTCAGCGACTCTTTTAGCTAAAGTTTTCGCCGCCATAATCCGGGGTTCAGTTACAATCACACGATTATAATGTTCGGCCAGATACTGCGGAATTTGTGTTGATTTACCACTACCTGTTTCAGCAGAAACAATCGTAAAATAATGAGAGTTTACTGCCTCGATGATGTCGTTTTTGTAATTTGCTATTGGTAATAACATAAAAAATTCCTCCTAAAATAAATATGAAATTAGATTTATAAATTTTCAATGTGCTATTACAATTATAGCATACATTATGTAAATTGTAAATTTTTACAATTATATATACTATATATACAAAAAAAGAATTCTCATTATTAAATTTTTATCTAATAATAAGAATTCTTTTCAAAACACTTACTTTTTATATTTATTTTCATTTAAATTTATTTCAATGTATACTGACCAATATCTGGTTCTATAAATATTGAATCTTCTACATTTTCAAATTCATACTCTCTTGTTGTAACTCTTTCACCTTCAACTGTTTTAATCCAAAGCCCTGTATCTTTTTCTAAATATACTTCTGCTCCTTCATAAGTTAATGATGCAAGTGATACAAAACCATTTATCACATAACATTCTTTTCCATTATATTCTGTTTGGCTTAATTTTGATTTCATGCTTTCTACAAAAGTTTGCCAATTATTCTCTGTTTCTAAATAATTAATAACATTCATAGACATTACTGTACCATTATTTAATCTAGCTATTTTTGAATCTTTTGTTTCAATAAAAGTATCTGTTCTCTCTCCGTTGTTATACATAGATATTTTGGTTATTTCTTCATTTAGATTTCTTTCTATAAAAATAACTTCTTTATCATCTTTTTTATAATATTCAATACTTACAGTTACTCCATTTTCTTCTTGTGCACATGATTTTATATGGTAATTCGTACTATTGGCATATTTTGAAACCTTATCTTGCAACCCCATAATTATAGAATACTTTCTAAATGTAAAAAACAAAAATATCATAATAATTATTAGTAGTAGAATTCCTATCATCATAAACATTTTTTTCTTACTCATAAAAATTCCCCCTTATCTTCTGTGCAACCTAGCTATCTTGAGCTTATAAGCTTTTAGACCTATGGCTTTGCGTAATAAATTTTCATTTATTTTGCCTTTTACATTATTTACATAATATAAATACATTATACCATATTGGTGTATATTTAGCAAATTTCTCCATTATTTAAATTATCTAATTTTTGCTTGATTTTCTCCAAAGCTATTTTTCTAGCACTTATTTGATTTTTTTCCTCTTGAGTTAGTTCTGCTAAAGTTTTTCCATTCTCTAATTCAAAAATTTCATCAAATCCAAATCCATTTTCACCTCTAACTTCTTCTGCTACAAATCCGTCTATTATTCCTAATTCACAAATAGTATTTTTTCCATCTGATAAGGCAATAGCAGTTGTAAATTTTATTTTTCTATTTTTCTTTGGCACTCCTTTTAATTTTTCTATTAATTTAAAATTTCTTTCTCTATCTGTTCCTTCAAACCATCTTTTTGTAACTACTCCTGGAAAACCATTTAAATATTCTATTTCTATACCAGAATCATCTGCTATGCACTTTTTTCCATTAAGCTTATTTGCAATAACTTCCGCTTTTTTTATGGCATTTCCTTCAAAAGTATCTTTATCTTCTTCTACGTCTATATCAATTCCTGCATCTTTTATAGAAGTTATTTTAAATTCTTTTAATATTTCTTGTGCTTCTTTTATTTTTCTAGCATTACCTGATGCTATAACTATTTCTTCCATTTTCATTATTTCCTTTCTATATTATTTCTCTATTTCTTTATTTTTTTCTTCATATTTTGAAATTAATCTTTTAACATTTGCTTTTCTAAGTTTCATTTCTTCTACAAATTTATCTACTCTTTCTTTAGTCATACCTGGTTTATTAACACTGTTTTTAATTTCATATTCATATGTTTTAGCTAACGCCCTTTCTAAAACATATGGTGATATATCACATTTTTCTACAGCAAATGTATCACTATCTATTTCATCCATAGCATTTCTCGGCTTCTTTTTATTTTCTTGTTGATTTACACTAAAACAATGCCCTAATTCATGACAATACATTGCTTTTCTTTCTTCTGGTGTAAAACCGTATTTCTAATAATCTTTTTTTATCTCTTACTATCAAAGCTAGTTTATCATCAAGTTTATAGGTAGCACATAATATTCTATCATTTTTATTCTCTACAATATCAGCATAAATAGCATAATATTCCTTAAATTTAATTAAATCTGATGTTACTACCGCTATATTTTCTGCAATTTCTATTTTAGTTCCCTTTTTATATTTATCATTTATCATTTTACATTTACCTCAATAAATTTTACTTTGAATTTTCTTCGTATATGAAAATTATATCAATTTTTTAATTTTTCATCAATACTAAAAAAAGTATTTGTAAGTTTTAATTATACATAATTATTTCACTAAATTAAATTTTCCATAAAAAAAAGTTCAAATTTTTCAATTTGAACTTTTGGCTCCTCAAGTAAGACTCGAACTTACGACCCTTCGGTTAACAGCCGAATGCTCTACCGACTGAGCTATTGAGGAATATTCCATTGAAGTTATTATTTCCTTCAATGGTGAAATTATACATTATTTATTTTATAATTGCAATAGTTTTTTTAAAATGTAACACAATTGTAATATTTTAATCATTTCTTTTTGCAAACAATCTTAATAATCTTAAGAAAATATTAATAAAATCTAAATACAATTGCATTGCACAATATATTGCAATTTTATCTTCTTCAAATTCTTCAGATTCTTTTAATGCTCTAATTGTTGCCATATCGTATATTATTAGTCCAAAAAATACTGCTAGCATTATCCAGTTTAACATTATTTCAAAACCAGTACTGCCTATAAAAAGATTTATTATAGTTAAAATTAAACCTGCAACTAACATCGCAAATAAAATATTTCCCCATTTTGAAATATCTATTTCTGTTTTCTTTCCAACAAATGCTAAAACACCAAATATTAGTGATGTTGCAAGAAATGCTTTAAATATTGTTCCTAAATCAAAAGCAATAAATATTGTTGATAAGCTTAACCCATTTATCATGGAATATAAGAAAAATAATACTGTAACCATTCCTGGTGATAATTTTCTAAAACAAAATGAAAATAGTATAACAACTACTAATTCTGCAATAACTACTCCCCAATATCCTCCGCTCATTATTAAATTTTCCATAATATTAGAAGAATAAGTATACCATGCAGTTACAGCAGTTCCTAGCAACCCTAAGAACATCCAAAAGAAAGTTTTTGAATATAAAGTTTTATCACTAACTTCAGATATATATGACTTTTCTTCTCTTATAGGTGAATCATCTATCATATAAATTCCTCCTTATTTTTTATTGTTAATTATTATACCATACTTTTTACCATTAAGTATATTTTCCATAGAATTTTCACATTCAACTCCAACATATTCTACTCTTACTATATATAATTCTTCTCCTGAATTTAAAAAATCTATATTGTTTAAAATTTGTATATCCTCATCTACAATTTTATATCCATTTGCATTCAAATATTCTATTTTACTTTCCAATAATTCGTAACTTATTGGTACATAGATTTTATTGGATTTTATTTTAGATAATTGAATTTCTCTAGCTTTATTTGTAGTAGCAACCCAATCTTCTAAATTATATATAGGTTCGTCTTTTCTTAATAATGTTGGCATTAAACTATCATCACGAATAGCTCCCCATGCACCATCTATGGTTATTTTTTCACTACATCTATCAGTAAATATCTTTTTCATATTTTCTATATAACTATATTCATTTCTTGACTCAAAATTAGTAAATTTGCATAAAATATTATATATATTATCATATTTTATTAATGCATTTAAAGAAATTGAATATACACTAGATATTAATAATATAGCTAATAATATTATTGTTAATTTGTCAGTTTTTAAAATTATTTTTATATTTTTATTAGATATTCTTTCTAATATTATAACCAAAATTATTATATTTGATAATGTAAGTAATATTGTTGCATATCTTACATAACCTAGTAAAACTTTTGACCATAAAATATATGTAAGAACAAGTACTAATATCATTTCAAATAATTTATCAAATTGTTTTCTTTTTATTTTTACAGTCTCAATTAATAATATTATTACAAATCCTATTCCCCACATTATATCTATTAATCTTGAATCATATGCACGTTTCCCATTCAATGTTGCTACTATTGGCCATAATAATAATTCAATTATATTGGTATATCCAAAGTTTGTATCTTTCCAATTATCACAAGTAAAATATTCAGATTTAAATACACCATTATAATATGGAAATATCGGATTTCCTGTTTGTATTAGATTATATATAGAATATATTAAAAGTGGAAAGACTAATAATAAAACTGAAATTATATAATCTCTTAATTTTAAATTTTTTAATTCTTTTATATTCTTTAAAAGGAAACAAATTGCAAGTGGAATAAGTAGCGCTATATTTGATATCTTTAATGTTATTGATATTCCTATTATTAGTGAAAATATATACAATTTTATTTTTCCTTTTAAAATATCTTTCTCAAAAAATGCTATATAAAATATTTCAAGTAAAAAACATAATGAATAATTATCAATATAATAAGTACCACACCATCCTATAATAATGCTCATAGTTAAAGGAAAAATTGAAAATATAGATATTAACTTTTCACTTACATTTTTAGTCATTTCCTTTAAAAATTTCTTTATTTGATAAAAAATTACTATCAATATGTAATAAGAACCAATTGTTCCCAACCTATATCCTAATATATTTCTAAATAAAAAATTTACTCTATCTGCTAGTGGATATAAAAATGAATTTACAGCTCTACCTGCAAAAAAGTCATAATTTATTTTATCCATAAAAGGATTTTCTTGAAGATATATATGATAACTTAATGTATCCCATGAGTTATCTGGCACTGCAACTGTTGTAATAAAATATAAAAATAAAAGTGTTAAAAATATTAAATCAAATTTATTAAAATCTTTTGAGAAAATTATTTTTTTCTTATACTTTAATATTCCAAATATTAATAGGTTTACAATTATTCCAAAAGCAATTGCATATACGTATTTAAGTCCTATTATATATATAGCAGTGTCTGCAATACAAACACTGCTTGTTAAAAATAGTAATATAAAAAAATGTATATTAAACTTTTTCATTTACTCTCCTAATTCAATTCCTATACTTCTAGCTGTTTGAATTAATTCATCATCCATTTGGATTTTTCTTATGTTACTTGTTTGAGTATTACCAGATGCAGCTCCTATTTCTTTGTTTGCTCCAACTACATCTTCTAGTGAAATATAACCAAGTTTTCCATTTTTGAAAGTTACTAAAACATTAAATATTCCATTCATAGCTAATTCCATAGCTTTCATTCCATATTTTGTTGATAATATTCTATCATATGCTGTAGGTGTTCCACCTCTTTGTACATATCCTAAAACAGTACATCTTGAAACCATTCCTGTTAATTCTTCTAGGTCTTGTGCTACTTTTTCTCCGATTCCACCTAATCTTATATTATCTAATCCTTTTCCATCATCTAATTGTTTTTTTACAATTATTTCACCATCTTTTGGCTTTGCTCCCTCTGAAACAACTACTATACTAAATTCTTTTCCATTTGCTTTTCTTTCTAATACTTTTTTAGCTACTTTATTTATGTCATATGGAATCTCTGGAATTAAGGCTACATCTGCTCCACCAGCTATTGCTGAATCTAATGCTATCCATCCTGCATATCTTCCCATTACTTCTAATACCATTATTCTATGATGAGATGCTGCTGTTGTATGAAGTCTATCTAAAGCTTCTGTAGCAACAGATACAGCTGTGTTAAATCCAAAAGTTACATCTGTATGTGCAACATCATTATCAATAGTCTTTGGAACTCCTATTACATTTATTCCTCTTAAAGAGAAATCTCTTCCTGATTTTTGTGTTCCGTCTCCTCCTAAAGTAAATAAACAATCAAAACCAGCTTCTTTTATGTTATCTATACATTTTTGTGACATGTCTTTATATACAACTTGTCCATTTTCTTCAACTTTTAAATTAAATACATTTGTACTATTTGATGTTCCAATTATTGTTCCACCTCTATGAAGTAATCCTGATGCATTTCCATTTGAATCTAATTTTATATAATCATTATTTAGAAGTCCTTTGTATCCTTCTATATATCCATAACATTCTATTCCATTATTTTCTGCTGTTTTTACTATAGCTCTTATTACAGCATTTAATCCTGGTGCATCTCCACCATTAGTAAGTATTGCAACTTTTTTAATCATTTTACTTCCTCCTAAAAATTTTATCTTTTTAATTATATTTATTTTATATCATTTGTTAATATTTTTTTCAAGTATATTATTTGATATGTTTCATTTTTTATGTTATAATGAATTATGTAAATTAATATGGAAGGCGGTTGTTTTTTTATGTATGAGGGCAATCCTACTCTTTTAGAGCTAAAATCAGCATTACTCTCAGAAATAAAGAAAGGAGAAGGAAAGGTTTCATCTCAGCAGTTTGAAGTTACTTTACCCAAAAAATATAGCCATAAAGCTATAAAAAAGGTGCTTTTAAGTCTTGGGTATGAAGCCCGAACCAAAAAGCCTGAGCTCAAATTTACAATTCGTAAATTAAAATCGTAAATTTGAGTTGTATCAAAATTTGATACTAACAAAAGCTTGCAATAACACATTGCAAGCTTTATCATATTTTAGGAATACTTTGAAAAACTTTCCTTAGAATACAATACTAGCACAATTATTTATCAAATATCATTTTTATTCCCCATATACCTGATATTCCTACTAAAGTATATACTATTCTAGTAAATACAGACATTTCTCCAAATAAAGTGGCAACTAAATCAAATTTGAAAATACCGATTAGGCCCCAATTTATTGCACCTATTGTAATTAAAACTAAGGCAATTTTATCTATAACTTTCATCTTTATACCTCCATATATATTCGCATATATATGGTTTATTTTCTCTAAATTTCGATTTTTTATTCATTTATACTACAATATTATTCTTAAAATCTCAGATACGCTCCAAGCTTGAGATATTGTTCCACCTGGATTAAAAGGTGCTTGTGAGTTGTATAACTCTGAAATAGTACCAATTGCAGCATCTTCATAAACAGCTTTTTTAAATGTTTTTATTGTTCCTTCTCTAAATTTTTCATATTCTTCCTGTAATTTTGCTTTTTCTTTTTCGTTTTTTTCAAATTTTATTTTGTTTTTAAAGCTATCTGCATATACCCCTAAAAGCCAAACCCATGTTATTCCTTGATGATAACTACTATCTCTTTTAAAAGGATCTCCCTCATATATTGCTATATAATTTTTTTCGCCTTTTGCCAATGATTTTAATCCATATTTTGTTAATAATTTTTCTTTTACAGTTTCAAATATAGTCTTTCCAGTGTCCGAATTTGGATCAATTACTGGATAAGTTACTGATAAACTAAATAATTGATTTGGTCTTATTTTTCCATCACCTAAAACGTCAAATAAAGATTTCTTTTTCTCATTATAAAACTTTTTATTAAATGTTGTTTTATGTTTTTTAGCCATTTTATTGCACTCTTCTGCAAGCTGTGGTTCATTAAAAATTGTAGCTAAATTTTCCAATGTTTTTAAAGCATTATACCATAACGCATTTATCTCTACCGCTTTTCCATTTCTTGGGGTTACCGGCATACCTCCAGCTTTTGCATCCATCCAAGTATTCTGAGTATTATCAGTTCCCGAAACTAATAAGGAATCTTTATCTATATATATATTATTATCATCTAAATTAATACCTTGAATATAATTTTTTACTACATTTTTTAATATATCATACATTTTTTCTTCTACAAATTTATAGTCACCTGTATACTTTATATATTTATTTATTTGCTCAAATAGTAAAAGTGAACTGTCTACACTATTATATAAAGGTCTACTATCAAATCCAGAATATCCATTAGGTACTAAACCAAATTTTATATCTCTCGTAAATGTTAATAAAACCTCTCTTGCAATATCAAATCTTTTTGTAACAAGTAACAATCCTTCAAAAGAAATAAATGCATCTCTTCCCCAGTCTAAAAACCATGGATATCCTGCAATTATTGTGTGTAAACTAAAAGCATGTCTGTATATAATGAAGCTATCAGTTGAAATTATTAAATCTTCTAATAATTCATTATACTCTCTATCTGCTTTTAGCATTTTTTTCTTTTCTTTAATTAATTCTGTTTTGTCTACAATATTTTTTAATCTCTTTATTTCTTTTTCTATTATATCTTTTCCAGATAATTCTTCTATATTTTCTTCTAATGAACATACAAAAGTTATTTCTTTTTCCTCGTTTTTGTTTATTATGACTTCATATCTTCCTGGAACTAAATGATTTTCTTCTGGGTAAAAGCCTCTTTTTTCTTCTTCAATATAATACATATTTCTAAACATATCGTTATAATGTTCAATATAATTTCCGTCTGAGATGTGCATATATATTGGAGTAGTTCTATTATCATCAATGACTAATCTTACTTTTTTATTATTACTTATAGTTTGTCTAAAATTAAATTCATGATTTGAAGTCATGCAATGAAAATCTCTAAAATTCATTATCGGTGCTAATTTTAATATTACATCACTATCATTATTATTTGTAATTTTGTATGTAACTATTACAGTATTTCTACCATATTGCATACAAACTTTTTTAACTATATCTACATTTTCTATTTTGTATTCAAATATTGGAATATATTTCTTTTCGAAATTATCTAAATATTTATATCCATCTGAAATATAATTTTTACAAACATTAGTATATAAGTTATAATTTTTTCCACATATTTCTAAACTTTCATCTAATTTTGAAAGAATTAAATATCTTCGTGAAGGTGGCAAAAGTGGAGCTACTAGTAATCCATGATATTTTCTTGTATTAGCTCCAAGTACAGTAGAACTGCTATATCCACCAATTCCATTTGTAATAATCCATTCTCTCAATAATCCATTCTTTAAATCTAATTGTTCCTTTTCTAATTTCATTTGTATATCCTCTCAAAATAATAAATTTGTTTATATAATATTGTATTAAACATTTTTATTTAATTGTTTATTTGCTTTTTTCTCTCTTTTTTCTTTTATTTTTTCTTGAGTATTTTCTCTACTTAGTGTTAATTTTTCTATTTCTTTTGCCAAATCTTCTTGTTTAACTTCTTTCTTTTTTCTTGTATTTTTTTGCATTTTTTCTATTTCTTCTGCTATTCTTCTATTTTCAGCAGTTTGTGCCTCAGCTGTTTGAATTGATTTTACTCTATCTTTATATTTATTGCTAAATTTACTTGTTCTTTTATGGTTGCTTGTAGTTACTTTTCTTTCTGCTTTTTTTACAATATTTTTATGATTTTTTAACATTTTATTATGTTTTTTCTCAATTTTCTTTTCTTCTTTTAATACTGAATTTAATAATAAATATTGTGTACTTCCTTGTTTATCCTTAAATTTCAAGTCATTGCAAATTAATTCTATAATAGATGTTGCAATAACATCTGGGTTATGTCTTATTTTATCATTTACTATAGTAGACATATTTTTTTGAATAATCTTTACGCCTTTACTTGTTGCTTTTGATATATCTTGGTCTACTACATCTGAACCTTCTTTATTATATTTTCTAACATATTCTGGCATAACTTCTCCAGTATCGCATATACAAAAATCCATTACCTCTTTACCTACGTGGTCTATTATTGCTTGAATATGATCAGATACAGAATAATTATCTGTTTGACCTTGCTCTGTCATTATATTTGTTACATAAACCTTTATTGCTTTACTTTCTTTAATTGCTTTTGCTACATTTTTTACTAATAAGTTTGGAATTACATTAGTATATAAGCTTCCTGGTCCTATAACTATAGCATCAGCATCTGCAATTGCTTCTAAGACTCCTGGTGCAGGTCTACAATTAGAAGGTGAAATATATATTCTATTTATTTTTTCTACTCTATTTGTAACTATTTCTGGGATTTTATCTTTTTCTTCTATGGTTGTCCCATCATTTAATTCTGCACAAATTGTAATTTCGTCTAAAGTTACTGGTAATACTTTTCCTATTATATTTAAAACTTCTGTACTATGTTTTATTCCCTCTGAAATATCTCCACATAGCTCTTTCATTGCTAAAAGATAAATATCACCAAAGCATAAATTTCTTAATCTTTCATTTTGAAATTTTAAATTCATTAAATGTTTCATTAATTCTTCTTTATCTGATAATGAAATTATGCTTTCTTTAATATCATTTAATGGTAATAAATTTAATTCTTTTCTTGATTGAGTTATATCGGCTCCATAATCTGACATTGTTACAATTGCTGTTATGTTATTTGTATATTTCTTTAATCCTTTAATAACAGTATTTAAACCTGTTCCTCCACCAATTACAACTACTTTTGGTCCTTCTTCATATACTCTTTTATTAAAAATTAATGACTTTATATTTACACTTGCTTTTTTTCCTTTTACAGTAGTAGTATCATTGGCCTCGATTAATAATTCCAATGTTCTCTTTTGAATAAATATTATTCCTAATATTACAAATATAAAACCAAAAACAAATAATAATATTATTGGTAATAAATCTAGAAATTCTAATTTATCTGCTACTAAAATTTTAGAAAATCCATAACAAGATAAAACTATTCCTATTAAAATTAACAACATCCATCTTTTAATTTTTGTGCTTGCTTTAAACCATTCAAAAAAACCTTTCATTTTATTTTTTTCTCCTATCTTCTCCAACGATTAACACTTCTAATTCTAAATCGACATTATATTTTTCTTTAACTTTATTCTTTACATATTCAATTAGCTCTATAACATCATTTGCAGTAGCATTTCCTTTATTTACAATAAATCCTGCGTGCATTGTAGAAACTTCTGCTCCACCTATTGAGAATCCTTTTAAACCACATTCGTCTATAAGACGTGCTGTAACAAATCCATCTCCTCTTTTAAAAACACTTCCTGCACTTGGCATTGTTATAGGTTGTTTTTGCTTTCTTTGTTCTGTTATTTCATTAATTTTATTGTCTATTATTTCTTTTTCACCATAATTTAATTTTAATTTTGTTTCTAAAATTATTACTTCTTTTTTTGAAAAAATACTTCTTCTATACCCAAATTCGTGTTCCTCAGCGTTTATAATATAAATGTTTCCATCATAATCCATGTATTTTGTTTCAACTACACAATCTTTCATTTCTGAACCATAAGCTCCAGCATTCATCTTTACTGCTCCACCTATAGTTCCTGGAATTCCAGATAAAAATTCAAGTCCTGCAATTTCTTTTTGACTAACTATTCTTGAAAGTTTAGCAACAGGATAGCCTGCTCCAACTATAATATCTACATCATCATCATTTTCAAAAATACTTATATCTTGTAGATTTGGTTTTATTGTTATTCCTCTAATTCCACCATCCCTTACTAAGATATTACTTCCATTTCCTAATATAAATACTGGTATATCATTTTCTTTTGAAAATTTTAAAATTGAAATAATTTCATCTTCAGTAGATGGTTTAACAAGAAAATCTGCTTTTCCACCAATTTTAAAAGATGTATGTAATTCCATTGGCTCATCTTTTAATATTTTATCTTTATCAATAAATTTTAATAATTCATTGTATATATCAAGCATCATAAAATCTCCTCTAATATATTTTTAATATGTACAAATACTATCATTTTTTTTATTTTTTTACAATAGTAAAATTAAACTTATATACTAAAAATATCACTTTGTAATAGCAATAGTACTTAAATTTTGACCAAGAGTTGAAAAGAAATTACCAAGCAAATCTGTTTCATCTGCTGATAAATCCTCTGCTATAGCAATAGCCATAATACTAGCAAGCGTAACTAATTCACATCCATTTAATCCATCTAAACACATAATTTACCTCTTTATAATTCTTATGTGCTTATAATACATTTATGCATTTCTATTTAGTTCAATTATTTTCAAAGCTGCTTTTCTTCCAGCAGATAATGCCCTACAAACAGTAGATTTTGACTCTGAAACATCACCACCTGCAAAAACATTTTCTATGTTAGTTCTGCATTCATCGTCAATCTCAACTAAACCATATTCATTAATATTTATGCCCTCATCACTTAATATAGTTTTATTTGGTTTTAAACCTATCGCAAAAACTACTGTATTTGCTGGATAAGTAAACTCAGTATTTGGAATATCTACAGCTTTTTTATCAATTATATTTGTTTTTATGCAATTTACTCCTGTAATTTTTCCATTCTCATCTGATATTGCACTAATTACTCTAGTTTTATAATTTATTTTAACACCGTCTTCTATTGCCTCTTTTACTTCTATATCTCTTGCTGGCATATTTTCTTCATCTCTTCTATATAATATGCTAACATTTTTTGCTCCCATTCTAACAGCTGTTCTTGCACAATCTATTGCAACATTTCCTCCACCAATTACAATTACATCTCCAAGATTTTTTATATTTCTTTCATTATTGTATTCTTTTAAAAAATATTCTGAATCATATATTTTTTCTACATTATTATCTGATAATTTATATGTAGTAGAAACTTCTGCACCTATTCCTAAAAATATATAATCATATTCTTCCTTCAATTGTTTTATATGTAAATTTTTTCCTAATTCTTTATTAAATTCAAATTTTGCACCATATGATTTTATATTTTCTATAATTCTATCTATATTTTCTTTTGATAGTCTAAAATCTGGTATACCATATCTTAACAATCCTCCTGCTAGTAACTCTTTTTCAAATACTGTTACATCATATCCATTATTTAAAAGTTCTATACAACAAGATAATCCAGCAGGTCCAGACCCAATTAAAGCAACTTTTTTATTTACTTTATTTTTAATTTCTTTATGTTTAATATTATATTTAGTTTCTATAGCCCATTCATTAACAAACTTTTCAAGCTTGCCGATTTGTGTTGGTTCTGATTTTACTCCTCTTACACAAGAACCTTGGCATTGCTCTTCTTGTGGACATACTAAACTACATATATAACTAAATTTATTATTTTCTTGTAAAATATTATATGCTTCTCCATATTCCTTTGATTTTATTTTTTGAATAAATTCTGGTATATTTGTATTCATTGGACAAGCTTTGGTACAAGGTTTTGCTTTACAATTCAAGCAATACTCTGCCATTTTTTGTATTTCTTCTATTTTTTCCATAACTACTCCTATTTTTTTGTGTATTATATATTATTTGATTTATTTTTTCAACTTATAATTAGAAGTTAAGAACAAAAGCGGACATTAATAACTTTTGCACTTATTAAAACATTTTGAAGTCCGCGTCTTTGTTCGTGTGCGAAATTTGCAAAGCAAATTTCTGTACAAAGTATTTATATTATAGGAAGTTCAGAGAACTTTCTTATAATAAAACAAAATTGAGCTGGTTTAATACCAACTCAATTCCGTAAACCAATCAACTGATTAGTTATGTTGTTTGATGAATATTTTTTACCTCTTCCATAACAAGTTCTCTAAGTTTCATCCATTCTGGCGAATAGTATGTTTTTGTTCTCTTTGTAATCTTACATCCACCAGTATATTTAGTAATTGCCTTACAACAGATTATGTTTGGATCTGAAAGATCTTTTCTTTCGTTTATAATTTTCCGAACAATCTCTGTGAAAGAAGTTTTTTCAATTACTAATGGTACTAATTTACCATTTGTTTTTTGAATGAATCCTCCCTTCTCGTTAAAGAAAAAAACTTCTTTGTTCATCAAATCTCCTCCTCTTTTTAATGTAAGTTTTTATTATGTTTGGAAGGTTTAAAAACATCAACTGTTATATTTTAACACATAACACAAATTTTTTCCACTTTTTTAAGACATTTTTTAGATGATTTCTTTTACTAGCTTCACTTCATCAAATGCAGAAATTTGTAATATTATTTTATTTTTTTCAATGTCATCTTTATATTTTCCTATTATTTCTATTGTATTTTCGTTCTCTTTATCTATATTTATACAGTCTATTAAAATTTGATATGTTTCAAACATACTCTCTAATTTATTCATTATTTTTCCTTGTTCTTCTAATTCTATATGTAATTTTATAAAATTATATTTATTCATTTTTTCTACTCTATCTACTATCCATTTTGAATGTGATAATATTATAAAAACTACAGCTGTTGCAATAACAGCTCCTATATAAAACCCTGCACCTACACTTAGACCTATGCAAGTTACAGCCAATAAACTTGCTGCTGTAGTTAATCCTTTTACGTTAAATCCATCTCTTAAAATTGTTCCAGCACCAATAAAACCTATACCAGATAATAATTGAGCAGCTATTCTAGATGGATCAGAATTATTTATGCTTGCAAAATATTCTCCTGCTATCATAACTAATGTAGCACTTATTCCAACCAAAGTGTGTGTTTTAAATCCAGCTGGCTTATTCCAAGCTTCTCTTTCTAGTCCTATTATTCCAGATAAAATTGTTATTACTATAATTTTTATTAATGCTGAAAATTCAAAAGTATTTGTCATATTATATATAAAATCCAACATTTTTCTTCTCCTTTATATATTTTTAGGTATTTATTATATATTATTTGATTTATTTTTTCAAGAACTATGTAATATATTTTTTCACTTTACTTAACATAATTTCATAAAATATATAAGTAATTAATTACTAAATTATATAGTCGAAAGGAGGTTTTTTTCTTGGACTTAAAAGGAAAAAACATTGGCTTTGCATTTACAGGTTCTTTTTGTACATTTAATATTACCATAAAACAATTAAAAAAATTAGTAGAAAAACGGTGCAAATATTATTCCAATTATGTCTGATAACAGTTACACATTAGATACTAAATTTGGTAAAGCTCAAGATTTTATAAGTCAAATTGAAACAATTACAAACAATAAAATTATTCATACTATACAAGATGCTGAACCTATAGGACCTAAAAAATTAACTGATATAATGATTATTTCTCCATGCAGTGGTAATACTTTAGCAAAACTAGCACATGGGATAACAGACGGTCCTGTTCTTATGGCAACTAAATCTCATCTTAGAAATAACAACCCTGTTGTAATTGCAATATCAACAAATGATGGGCTTTCTGCCTCTGCTGAAAATATAGGTAAACTTTTAAACAGAAAAAATTATTATTTTGTTCCATTTAAACAAGACAATCCAATTACTAAACCACGTTCACTTGTTTTTGATGCTGAATATATAACTAAAACCTTAGAATTTGCTCTAGATAGAGAACAAATACAGCCTATTATCTTATGAATATAAAAAGGAGGAGATAATTTTTATTATCTCCCCCAAAAGGATTAATCCAGCGAATTAGTCTCCGTATCTTGCCATCGCGTTAATATATTCCTCTGTAGGCTTTCTGAAAATGAGCAACCATTTTTGGTTTCCTATCTGAATAGCCTTTACGTATTCCGCAGAACACTTCAGCTCTGAACATATTCTGTTGGTAAGCTGTGATGTTATCGTTTCCGTAGCATAGTACTTATACTTAACGATTTCTTCCGTTGGCTTGTCGAAGATCATTGTGAAACTTGTATTCACCTTATCACCTGAAAAGTTCATTGGAATCAACAAGTCCAGGAATTCTCCGTTTCTCGTGCTTTCAAAAGCTGCGTTTACTTCCTTTAAAATGTCTTTATTCCGAGCCTCTCCTTTCACGATAATATTTCTCCTTGTTTCAAAGTTCTCCATACGGATTCTCCTTTATTATATATTTTTGACATATACTGCCAATAAAGTAATTATACCACATTTTATGTAAATTGTAAACTTTTTTACATACCCGTCTTCGGTAACTTTTTAACTTCTTCTGATATTGGCGTCGGTGTTGGTGTCGGCGTTGGCGTCGGTGTCGGTGTCGGCGTTGGGGTTGGTGTTGGCGTTGGTGTTGGCGTTGGGGCCGGCGTTGGAGTTGGGGTTGGGGTTGGTGTCGGTGTTGGCGTTGGGGTTGGTGTCGGTGTTGGCGTTGGTGTTGGTGTTGGTGTTGGCGTTGGCGTTGGTGTTGGAGTCGGTGTCGGTGTTGGCGTCGGTGTTGGCGTTGGTGTTGGCGTTGGTGTTGGTGTTGGTGTTGGCGTTGGTGTTGGTGTCGGTGTTGGCGTTGGTGTTGGTGTTGGTGTTGGCGTTGGCGTTGGTGTTGGAGTCGGTGTCGGTGTTGGTGTTGGAGTTGGAGTTGGTGTTGGTGTTGGAGTTGGAGTTGGTGTTGGTGTTGGAGTTGGCGTTGGTGTTGGTGGTATTACTACCATTTCATCTTTAAATACTTCTGTTTTTTCTTCATATGAACTTCCTGTTAAAGCATAATCTTGAGTATATGGAATTCGTGATACTCCTATTAGAACTGGTTTTGTATCTAATTCATAATCTATATTTATTTGAAATTCTGTATTTTCCATATTACTTATCAATATTTTAATTCTAAATTCTTCATCTATTGAAAATGTACTTTTTTCTTTTCCACTTTCATCTATTATTTTTACTTTTCCTGCAACTTCATCCTTTATTGATACTGTATATTCATCTATGTTATATTTACTTTCTATTTTATAACTTTTATATGCATACTTATTTTCATCATCAGCTTTCCATTTTTCTTCATTTTTTATTAAACTTAACTTATTTTGTTTATTTATTACCTCTGTACAGTTTTCAGCAGCTTTTAATATTTTTTTCATTACTTCATATGTTCTTTCTCCTTCTTCTGTATCTACAGGTCCATACTCTTCTATTCCTCTATCGTATATTGCACAATATACCGCTTGCTTTGTTGCTGTATATGCTTCTTCCATTGTTTCTGCACCAAGTTCTTTTAATGTTTTATATGGATATCCATTTATTATTACTTTCCATATTTTCTCATCTTCTAGTAATTCTTCTGTATCTAACATATAAGGTCCTACTTTTCCAGCTCCTGGCAAATCTACTTGCATACAATATGCAGGATATTCTGTTCCATTCAAATTGTAAACTACATATGATGTTAAAATTTGCATTCCATTATAAGTTAAAAGTATTGGACATTCTACTGTTGTGTATACTTTAGCTTCTTCAATTTTAAATACAGCAAATACATTATACGGAAAGACGTTGCTTAAGATAACTATTACAAGTGTAATAATTATTAATATTTTATTTTTCATAAAACCTCCTAGTTATTTATAATTTCAGTTGCCTGAATACATCTTCTTAATTCTGGCATATTTTCTACACATGTTATTAATGTAATTTTATTATCTTTTGTTTCTTGCAAATAAGACCAATCAGTATCTTTTATTACAGTAATTAAACTAATAGCATATTTCTTTATATTTCCATAATAGTTGTAAATTATAATATTTCCTATTTCTAATTCTTTTAAATTTTGAAAATAGTTTACAGCATATCCTCTATTATGTGCAGCAAGTCCTATATTTCCATTTACTATTGATGTATCTTCAAAATGTCCTACATTTTCATCTAGTACATCTTTTGTTGTTCCTTCAGCTATTGGAGCTATTAATTCAATTTTTTCAATTTCTATTTGCCAAACATCTTTTGGAATATTCTCTAATTCACTATAATTTTCTATTATTTCATTATTTGCAGTTTGTTGAATTTTGGTTTCTTCATTAATTACTAATTGCTCATTATTTTCTCTTGCTAATTCATTTATGCTTTTTTCTTCGTTATTTTCTTTGATTATTAATTGGCTTACTATAATAGATAATATTAAAATAACTATTAAAGCATAAATTTTAATACTCTTTTTCTTATAATTAATAAATAATAATACCTCCTTTTTATTAAGTTTTGTTTTTTGGAAAATTTCGGTTAGAATTAACCTTTTTTACTTACTGAATGTAAGTTTTGGATTTAATAATATATATATTACTACTTTATTATAAATTTGTAAAGAGTTTTTTGGAATTTTTTTACATTTATTAAAGAACAAAAGCGGACATTAATAACTTTTGTACTTATTAAAACATTTTGAAGTCCGCGTCTTTGTTCGTGTGCGAAATTTGCAAAGCAAATTTCTGTGCAATATATTTATATTATAGGAAGTTCAGCGAACTTTCCTATAATATAAAAAAATAAGGGTATTTGCATAAAACATACTTTTGCAAACGTCCTTATTTTTATCTAATAGAAAATTTCTCAGAAATTCCTATTATTTAATATTATCAACAATAGAAATATTTGCATTCATCTCATTTATTAAGTCTGCAACCTTTATTTCTTGATTGTTTTCAGTAATTATCCCTACTACTTTTTCTGTTCCATCATCTTGAGTCTCTTTTATTAATTGTTCATCTGAATTTATATATTTTTTTAATATTCTTTCTATATTACTTTGTTGTATCCTACTAGAACCTGTTTTATTTTTCTCTGCTAATATGTCCATCTTTATATTTTCTTTTAAATTCGTTATCTCAACACCACTTGATAAACTTTGACTGTTATCAACTATTTCAGTATCTACAACAGTTTTAATTACTACTCCTGTTATTATTAGAAGTACAACTATTGTTATAATTAGTACTAACATTGTAATACCTTTAGAATCTTTTATCATTTGCAATCCCTCCTAATATATATGAAAGAATATATCTATTTCTTATATATTATTTATAACATATTTCATTAAATATTTACAAGCCTTATCTTTATTTTATATTTTTTGCATTTAAGCAATCAAAATAAAATTCTACTCCATCTTTTTTATTCATTACACCATAATTTTGTCCGTATCTATTCATTATTGCTTTTACTATTGATAATCCTATTCCGCTTCCGCCTTTTTGTCTATCTCTAGACTCATCTAATTTGTAAAATCTTGTCCATATTCTTTCTATTTTATCTTCATCAATATTTTTACCAGTATTAAATACAGAAACTCTTACTTTATCATCTTTTATTTTATTTACTTCTACTTTTATTTGTTTTTTACCATTTATTTCTTCAACATTTTTTATAGCATTTGTAATATAATTAGTTACTACTTGATCTATATAAAAATCATCTGCATAAATATAAATTGGTTTTTTCACATTGAATTCAACTTTAAAATTTCCATCTTCTATCATAACAGAAGTTTTTCTTATTACTTCCTTTATTAATTCAACTATATCAATGTCTTTATTATCAAATTCTCTATTATCATATTCTAATTTCATAAGTTCTAACAATTGTTTTACAAGTTTATCCATTTTGTTTGCTTCATCTAAAATTACTTCTGAATAGAAATTCTTACTTTCTTCATCTGTATTTACATTTTCTATTAATCCCTCTGCATACCCTTGAATTAATGCGATAGGAGTTTTTAATTCATGAGATACATCAGATATAAATTGTTTTCTCATTTCATCTATTTTGGATTTTTCTTCTATATCTCTTTCTAGTTCCATATTATTTTTTCTTAATTGTTTTATTGTACTTTCTAATTTATCTGAAACCAGATTCATGCTTCTTCCAAGTTCATTTACTTCATCCTTTGAGTCTGTGATTCTATATTTCTTACTAAAATCTAATTTTGACATTTTATTTGCCATATCATTTAATTCAATAATTGGATTTGCAAATTTTTCTGTTATAACTGATATTACTATTCCACCTATTAAAATTGATAAACCAGCTATTATATACAATAATTTATTAGAAATTTGTATACTATCTTTTATTGGTGATATTGCTATTCTAATATATAATTTATGTCCACAATCTAGTTGTGATGACAAAAATATAAAACTTAGTCCTGTTTTTTTATCTTGAATTTTTCTTATTGTTTTTGCTTCATCTGAATACATTATATTGTCTTTATTAAAAATGTTATAACTAACTTTATATCTTATCTCATTCATTTCGCCAAAAGTATCCAGAAAATCTTTGTTTGATACATATATATTGTTATCGTTTTTATCTCTTATTATAATATCAAAATTATTATTCAATGCCATTTTTTCTAATTCTAAATCGAAATTGATAAAATCACTCTTTGAGCTATTGTAATAATTATTTATATCTTCGTATATATCCATTAAAGCTTCTTTTTTTGAATAGAAATATACGGTTTCTAATACAATATTGTTAACAATAATTAAAAATGAAATTACTATTAATATAACAATACATAATGTAACAAATAGTTTTGATCTAATTGATTTAAACCTGTTATTCATATTTTCCCTCTATTTTTTTATTTCAAATTTATATCCTATACCTCTTATTGTGTTTATATATTTACCTTTTTTTCCTAATTTATGTCTTATTTTCTTGATATGACTATCTATTGTTCTTGAATCTCCATAATAGTCATAATTCCAAACAGAATTTAATATTTTATCTCTAGATAAAGCAATTCCTTCGTTATCTACTAGATATTTAAATAATTCGTATTCTCTATAACTTAAATCAACGCTTTTTCCATCTATTGTAACGGTTCTTCCGTCATTATCTATAACAATTCCGTCAAATTCTTGGATATTTCTTTTTTCTCCTTGTGTTCTTTTTAAAATTGCTTCAACTCTTGCTACTAATATTTTTGGGCTAAATGGTTTAGATATATATTCATCTACTCCTAATTCAAATCCAAAAAGTTCATCTTGTTCTTCTCCTCTTGCTGTTAACATTACAACTGGAACTTTTTTATTTTCTAATCTGATATTTCTTAAAACAGACCAACCGTCTAATTTTGGCATCATAACATCTAATAAAATTAAATCTATTTTTTCTTTATTCTCTTCGTATACTTTTAAAGCTTCTTCTCCGTCTCCTGCTTCCAAAATACTATAATCTTCTTTTATAAGAAAGTCTTTAACTAATTTTCTCATTCTTGATTCATCATCTACTATTAATATAATACCTTTACTCATTTATTTAAACATCCTCCTCGTTTTATTAATTATACATTATATTTATTAATTATGTCTATATTGTGAAGAAAATAAAAAATAATTTCCTTATTTTTCTAAACTTTACTTTTAATATTTTACATGATATAATATTTTTATTAAATTTAAGTGTTAGGAAGTGACTTAGCTTTGAAACTAAATTCAGACGAACAAACTTTATTAGAAAATAAAGTTCTAATTCTATACATAATAGATAAGGTTGGAAAAGCAATATATCAAAATGCTCTTATAGAATTAATTTTAGAAGTTTCAGACATGAATTATTTTTATCTTCAACAATTTTTATTAGATTTACAAGAAGACAAACTTGTTGTTAAATATGATAATCCTGAAGATACAATATATGAAATTACCAATGAAGGAAAATCCGCTCTTGAACTAACAAAAGACATGATTCCTGGTATAGTAAAATTAAAAGTTGATAGTAAATTTAAAGATAGTTTAGATAATATTGAAGAAAAATTTTCAATTTCAGCAGACTTTACACCTAAAGGTGAAAAAGATTTTATGGTTAAATGTAAAATTATAGAAAATACTAATGTTTTATTTGAACTTAATACTTTTGCGGGTTCCAGAGAACAAGCAAAAAAAATTGTTGATAATTGGAATACAAATGCTGAAAATATTTATCCTAAAATATTAGAATTATTAGTAGATAATACACAACAAAAAACTGATATATAAAAAATATATCAGTTTTTTAATTTATTTCTAACAGCTTCATAAAGTACAATTCCTGTTGCTACAGATGCATTTAAACTTTCTGTTTTTCCAAGCATAGGAATTTTAATTCTTTCATCTGCAATATCTAATAAAGTTTTTGAAACACCATTTGCTTCATTTCCTATTATTATAGCTGATTTTGTATAATCAACTTCATATATACTTTTGCTATTTTCTAAAGATGTTGCATATACTTTGAATTTATGTTTTTTTATCTCTTTAATAGTTTTTTCTAAATTATCACTTTCAATTATTTTTACTCTGAATATTGCTCCCATTGTTGAACGAACAACCTTTGGACTATAACCATCTGCACTTTCCTTTGATAATATAATCTGCTTAAGTCCTATACTATCTAATGTTCTTAATATTGTTCCAAGATTTCCTGGATCCTGAATGTTATCTAGTACTACAATTAAGTCTTCTTTATAGTCAATTTCAGATTCACTGCTATTTTTCTCTATAACAGCTAATATTCCTTGAGGATTAGAAACATCTGTTATTAAGTTAAAAACCTTTTCATTTACATAGATACAATTATATTTTGCAATTTCATATAATATATCATTTGGAATTCCACCTGTTGTTTTGCAATCATCACATACAACTATTGTTTTTATTTTTGCTTTTTCTTGTATAGCTTCTTGAATCAATTTAATTCCTTCTATTATATACTCATTACTAATATCTCTATATTTTTTCTCTTTTAATTTTCTTATGGCTTTTATACTTTCATTATCTTTACTTGTTATTACCATTTTTTCTAATCCTTTCTTTATAGGTTATTTAAAAATTCTTTTACTGAATCTAAAATTTTATTATTATCTATTTTTAAAGTAACATAAGGTTCTTGTGCAGGTGAAAATTTTATTCTGTTTTTATATATTTTTATAAGATTATCTATTTTTTCCGGATTAAATTTTGTGGCATCAAAATAGAAAATAATATTATTATTTTTTTGTGCTATTTTCATTAAATGTTTTTCTCTAGCTAGTATTTTTATTCTTGCTATATTTAATAAGTTTTCAACCTCTTCTGTTATTCTACCATATCTATCTACAATCTCATCTGTAATATCTAATATTTCTTCTTCTGACTTACACAAAGCTATATTTTGATATACTTCTATTTTCTGACTACTGTTTTCTATTAATTCATCTGGAATGTAACTTGTAACATTTAAATCTATTTGAACATCTACTTCTTCCTCTACTTGTTCTCCTGTCATTTCCTTTACAACTTCATCTAATAATTTACAATACATCTCGTATCCAACTTGTTCCATATGACCATGTTGTAATTCACCGTAATAAACTTCCTGCGCCTCTTATTTCCAAGTCTCTCATGGCAATTTTAAATCCAGAACCAAACTCTGTAAATTCTTTTATTGCTTTTAATCTTTTGTCTGCTACTTCTGATAATAGTTTATCACGTTTGTATGTAATATATGCATAAGCTTGTCTATCTGACCTTCCAACTCTTCCTCTAATTTGGTAAAGCTGTGCTAAACCTAGTCTATTAGCGTTTTCTACTATTATAGTATTTGCATTTGGAATATCAATTCCTGACTCCAAAATTGTTGTACATATTAATACATTAATTTTTTTATCTATAAATTCTTGCATTATCTCTTCTAGTTCATTACCTGTCATTTTTCCATGAGCAAATCCTATTTTTGCCTCTGGAACTAATTCAGAAATATCTGCTACTTTTTTCATTATATTTTCTACGTTATTATATAAATAAAATACTTGCCCGTCTCTTTCTAATTCTCTAGTTATAGCTTCTTTTATAACTTCGTTATCATACTCTAATACATATGTCTGAACTGGTTTCCTGTTTTGTGGTGGTTCATATATAACAGACATATCTCTTATACCTACTATTGACATATGCAAAGTTCTTGGAATTGGTGTTGCAGTCATTGTTAAAACATCTATACTATTTTTCAATTCTTTTATTTTTTCTTTTGCCTTTACTCCAAACCTGTGTTCCTCATCTATTATTAATAAACCTAAGTTTTTAAAAGCAACATCTTTACTAAGTAATCTATGTGTTCCAATTATTACATCAATCTCTCCAAGCTCTAATTTTTTTATTATAGTTTCTTGCTCTTTTTTTGTTTTAAATCTATTTAATATTTCCACTCTTACAGGGAAATTATTCATTCTCTCCTTAAAACTTTCATATTGTTGTTGGGCTAAAACTGTTGTAGGTACAAGGTATGCAACTTGTTTTTGGTCCATACAAGCTTTAAAAGCAGCTCTTATTGCAACTTCTGTTTTTCCATAACCTACGTCACCACAAAGTAATCTATCCATTGGTCTTTCATTTTCCATATCTTGCTTTACTTCTTCTATACATCTTAATTGGTCATCAGTTTCTGCATATGGAAAAGCTTCCTCAAATTCTTTTTGCCATTCTGTATCTTTTGAAAATGCAAATCCACGCATTTTCTTTCTTTTTGCATATAATTGAATTAGTTCTTCTGCAACTTCTCTTAAATTTGATTTAACTTTAGCCTTAGTATTTGCCCATTCTTTACTTCTTAAACTATTTATTTTAGGTTTAGCTTCTCCAGCACCTATATATTTTCTTATGCTATCTAAGCTATTTGTTGGAATATATAATATATCATCATTTTTGTATTTTATTTTTATATAATCTTTTATTACTCCGTCAGCTTTAATAGTGTTAACTCCTATGAACTCTCCTATACCATATGCTTTATGAACAACAAAATCTCCAACTTTTAAATCAGAAAATACTACTTTTTCGCCCTCTTTAAATGCTGCTATTGATTTACGTCTTTTTTGTTTTGTTACATAAATCTCTTGTGTAGATATAACAAGTAAATTAAAATCTCCACATTCAAATCCTGTTGACAACATTCCTGTTGTAACAATAACTTCGCCCTCATTTAATTCTTCCTCTAGTTCTTTTTCATAACTGTTTGGAATAGACCTTTCAAAAAGTAAATCTGATATTTTTCTAGCACTTTCCTCGTTTCCGAGATAGAATTACTGTTCTTTTTCCTTGTTTTCTTGCTTCTTGTATTTCCTTAAACAGTAAATCCATTGAACTACGAAAAAAGTTAACCTCCCTATAGCTAAAGCTATATCCGTTTCTTTTTGCATGCATACTTTTTTTATCTACAAACCCTAAATCTTGTTTTTCTAGATATATAACTTGTTTTTTATCAAGCTTTTCAGAAAACTTTTCAAAATTATTCATGTTTTCTAATATGTTAGGTACTATTTTATTTCTCTCTACTAAATCTTTTACTATGTTTTCGTTATCTTTTAAAATATTCTCTTGTCTTGCTTTTATTTTTCCTATTTCGTCTAAAAATATTAAATAATCATCATCAAGATAATCTAATAATGTACTAGTTTTGGAATAAAAAGAATCAAAATATCTATCTATTTTATTTAAATATTCTCCAGATTTTATTTGTTCTATATCTTCTTCTACTTTTTCTTTTAAAGATTTTACTTTATTGTTTTCTTTTATCTTTTCACAAACGTCTTCTAAATTACTTTCGAGAACCATTTCAAAAGCTGGATATACATCTATTTCATTTACCATTTCTGTAGATCTTTGTGTTGATATATTAAATAGTCTTATAGAATCAATTTCATCACCCCAAAGCTCTATTCTTGTACCTATATTTTCTTCAAAGGCTATATCTATTATTCCACCTCTTACAGAAAATTGACCTTTTCCTTCTATTAAATCATATCTCTCATATCCAAGTAAAACCAATTTTTCTTTCAATTCGTCTAATTGAATAGTGTCTCCTACTTTTAATTTTAAAAGATTTTTATATAAAACATCTTTTGATATCATTCTTTGATTTACAGCTTCTATAGTTGTAACTATAATTTTAGCTTTTTTATTTATAATATTATTCATACATGAAATTCTTTGATATAGCAAGTCTTTACTTTCTGCTATATAATCATAACTTACTATCTCTCTTTTAGGGAAGAATTCTACTTTTTCCTTAAAATACTCTAAATCTTTAATTATTTTCTTAGCTTGAAGTTCATTATATGTAATAATACACATTGGTCTATCACTATAAAATTTTGTTGCATATGCTAAATGCACTTTTCCAACATCTGTTAATCCTGATAACATTATTGGATTTAATTTTTTATTTACATTAAACATATATTCATTGAACTTTTTTACATTAGGTAAAACTTTTACAAGTGAATTCATAACTATCTCCTATATAACATTATATTAATTAATTTAGTAAATCTTTTAAATTAGCGATAATATTATATCACTATTTTCAGCAAAATAAAATAGTTATTACAGGATTTTCAAAACATTTTATACAAAGTATTTGTTTAATAGGAAATTCAGAGGAATTCCTATTAAACAAAAAGAAATGGTCATATAACAATGGCCATTCCTTTCTTATTATAGAATTATACAAATTAATCCTCCGCTTCCCTCATTAACTATTCTTTGAAGCGTTTCTTGTATTTTGCATTGAGCATCCTCTGGCATTTTTGCCAATTTATTTTGCAATCCTTCATTTACTAATTCATGTAAACTTTTTCCAAAAATATTAGATTCCCATATTTTTTTAGGATCACTTTCAAACTCTGAAAGTAAATAATTTACTAACTCCTCACTTTGTTTCTCACTTCCAACTATTGGTGACACTTCTGTTTCTGTATTTATTTGTATCATATGAATAGATGGAGCTTTTGCTTTTAATTTAACGCCAAATTTTGAACCTTGTTTTACTATTTCTGGTTCTTCTAATATTAAATCGTCCATTCCCGGATTTACAATTCCATATCCTTTTTCTCTTACTTCATGTAATGCATAAGAAAGTTTATCATACTCTTTTTTAACTCTTGATAATGTAGTCATTGTAGAGAATAAATCACCTTCATTTTTTACATTTACACCTGTAAGCTCAGTAAGAACTGTATAGAATAACTCATCTTTCAAGTTTATAGTTACATTTATAGCACCTGTACCTAAATTTATTTCATCTACTGAAACATTTTTTACTGCCTCACAATTATTAATTTTTGCAGCATCTTCATTTACTTGTTTTAATCTTAATGTATCTTTAAAACTAGACTTTATACTATCATATACTTGCATTTTCAAAGGATGTGAATTATCTAATCCATCAAGCCATCTTGGCATATTTATATTTATTCTTTCAATTCTAAATTCGTATAAAATTTTTGCAAATATATCATTTATATCATCAATATTTAATTCTGTACAATTTACTGGCATAACTGGTGTACTATATTTATTCTCCATTTGTTTTGCAAGTTCCATGCTTCTTTCACTATATGGATCATTTGTATTTAAAAGAATAATAAATGGTTTATTTATTGACTTTAATTCGTTTATAACTCTTTCTTCTGGAACTATGTAATCATCTCTTGGTATATCTGTTATACTTCCATCTGTTGTAATTACAATTCCTATTGTTGAATGTTCTTCTATAACTTTTTTTGTTCCAATTTCTGCCGCAGTTTCAAATGGCATTTCTTCTTCTGACCATGGAGTTTTTACCATTCTTGGCGAATCCTCTTCCAAATGTCCTATTGCGTTATTTACTAAATAGCCTACGCAATCTACTAACCTTGTTTTAAATTTTAAATTATCAGCCACTGTAATTTCAACAGCCTCGTTTGGTATAAACTTTGGTTCTGTTGTCATTATGGTTCTTCCTCCACTGCTTAGAGGAAGTTCATCTATTGCTCTTTCTCTTTTATATTCATTTGTAATATTTGGTAATACAAGTAATTCCATAAATCTTTTTATAAATGTAGATTTTCCTGTTCTTACTGGTCCAACTACTCCTACATATATATCACCATCTGTTCTTTTAGCCACATCCTCATATATTTCTAAATTTTCCATTAAAAAATACCTCCTTAAAACCTTTGTACAATTCTTTATTAATGTATATTAAGAGGTATTATAATTTATTCCTATTTAATTTATTTTTTTCTTAATGTCAGATATTTTTCAAAAAGGGATACTTTCATTTAATATAATTGGCAAACAAATTCAATTTAAATTCATATAAAATGAACCCTCTCATTTTGGGAATTCTAATAAGGACAAAATTGTTCTTATTAGATTCTTCCTTTGAAGTGGAATACAATGTTTCTTGCTTAATTTTTATAATATATTCACTATTACTGTTAGACGACTTGATACGAAAATCCATATCTAATCTTTTATTTGAATTATCTTTAACAATTAATTTTTTATATTTAGTTAATAAATGTATCTGTACTATAAAATTTTCCATCTTTTGATTTTAATTTCAGTTGTCGACATTTTGTCGATAACTCACTTTTTTCTTCTTCTGTCATTCTTTTTTTTAATCTATACCAATAATCTTTTGAATCAGTACTCTCTGTTAGTGCTCCAATAACATCAACAACACTAAAATAATATTCTTCTTTCTCAGAATCCCAAACACTTCTTATTTCTTTATCTTCAAAAAGCTTTGATATAGTTTCTAATTTATTATTTTCCATAAATACTTATCATCCCTTCCATTAAAAACTCAAAATTTGAGAACAATAGTGGGCTGATTAAATTTTTCTACATTTTAACATTCAACCCACGTTTAATTGTTCGTGTGCGAAATTTGCATATAGCAAATTTCTGTACAAAGTATTTATTTAATAGGAAATTCAGAGGAATTTCCTATTAAACAAAAAAAAGAGCTTAACAATTTATTTTTGGTATGTAAATAAATTGTTAAGCTGGGCAAAAGAATGTATGAACGTATCAAATATATTCTTTTGCTTTGGCGAAGCCAAACATAAATTATCTATCGCAAGATTGATAATTTAATTTTATTAATTCGATAAATTTTATTGCAATATCACTTGAATCTGATGAATAATTATCACAAATAAACTCAACATGTGTTGTATAACTCGTAACATTAAATGTATATATTAGGTTTTTTTCACTAGAAGTTGTTTGGGTAATATCAAAAACTTTTTGACCTTCTGGACCACTGTTATAAACTGTATAGGCAGTAAAGCTTCCTTTATTTAAATTATTTCCAACATATCTTACTTGATATGTTCCTGGCTCCAAAGTGATATATGGTCCATATTGCCTATTGCCATAAGCAAGAGTTATTGTTCCAGTACTTGAGACACCATTAGAAGGGCTACACGACAATCCATATGATGCATAAGTTCCCTCAGCTGGTACATGTGCATTAAAAAACCAAACTGTATCATTAGTTGTGATTTCTGTTCCTTCTTGCCATTTTAATATTGGATATCCATTATTCACTCCTGAAACTATTTTCCAATTACTATTTCCTAATAAACCTACAAATCTACTTGTTTTCATATATGTTGATATTCTTACTTCTGCTTGTCCTACTACATCTGTACAGCTTATTCCACCTGTTGCTGTTCCTTCTAGATAATAACAATTTTGTATTGTATTATAGTTCGTACCTGCTATACCTCCTTCATAGTTCGTACCTGGAGTGTTTTCTTCATATATTGTTGCTTTAATATTTCCAATATTATAACAATTTTCTAAAATTCCATTTTTATAATTTGTTCCAACAATTCCTCCTATCTGAGCATATCCAGTTATATTTCCAGTATTATAACAATTTTCAATAGTTCCACTATCTGCAATTTCCCATACATTAAAGCCTACTATTCCACCTACATGAATAGTATTTGAATTTATATTAGTTGAATTATAGCATTGTTTCACTATTCCTGTATTTACACCAACAATTCCTCCTATACGACTTTCAGTTTCAGCTATTGTATGTGTAATTTGTCCGTCCAATACTTGCACACTTTTCCACAACACTACTATTACTAGCAACTATTGTTCCACAAACCGCTCCAATGTTCATATTAACATTTTGTACTTTCAAATTTTTTATAGTACCTGTATTCTCTCCAAACAATCCTTGAATTGTTTTACTAGGATTCTCTATATACAAATTACTTATGGTATTACCATCTCCTTCAAATGTTCCTGCAAAATGTAAGTTACCATTTGTTTCATAATCTCCTATAGGTGTCCAGTTACCTAATGTTGCTGAACATACTGTACTTAAATCTATATCATTTTGTTGTGTTACTGTTTTTCCCTCAAATGTTTCTCCCATATCGTTTACAATATGAGCCATATCCTTTAAGGCTTGTGCTGTTGATACTGTTTCAAATTCTGGTTCTATTTTTTCACCTGCTTGCCAAGTTAATATTGGATATCCAGCATTTACTCCTGATACTATTTTCCAATTTTCTTCTCCTAATTCTTTTACAAAATATTTTGATTTCATGAATTCTGCTGAACGTACTTCAGCTTGTCCCGTTATATCTTTATTATAAGTTCCCTTTATATCATTTTGTCCCTCCAAATAATAGCAATTTGACATGGTTCCACCAATAAGAGATGCAATAATTTGTCCATATAAACCTACATTAGGAGTATATTCTATTTTTCCTATATTATAACAATTTTCAACACTTGCCGTTGATTCTGGTGGATTTTGTATACCAGAAATTCCTCCTACACTATCTTGCTCTAGTGTACATTGAATAATACCTGCATTATAACAATTTAGCGTTTTTCCCCAATTTACGCCAGTTATTCCTCCAACGTATCTTTGAGCACTTATTGTACCATAATTAACGCATAACTCTACTTTTGTATTTGGATTAGATGCACCAGCAATTCCTCCAAAAGCTCCACAGTTTGGTGGATCGATATATGCCGTATTGGATGAAAAAATTTTTGCATAATTACTACATTTGCTAATTATACTTTCATCATTAATACACCCAGCAATTCCTCCACTAGTAGCATTTCCAATTATAGTTCCAGATTTAATATGTACATTAATTATATTACTTTGTTCCCCAAAACTAATTAAGCCACCTATATAATTTTTTCCTACTATATTCTCTTTTTCAATATTAACATTTTTAATATTACTATTAGCTACGTGTCCAAATAATCCTTGATAATGGTTAGAACCCTTTATATACAAATTACTTATAGTATTACCATTTCCTTCAAATGTTCCTGCAAAATATAGATTAGTATTTGTTGAATAATCCCCTATAGGTTCCCAGTTACCTAATGTTTCTGAACACACTGTACTTAAATCTATATTATTTTGTTGTGTTACTGTTTTTCCTTCAAATGTTTCTCCTATATCGTTTACAATATGAGCCATATCTTTTAAAGCTTGTGCTGTTGATACTGTTTCAAATTCTAAATTTGTTTTTTCTCCATCTTGCCAATATAATACAGGATAATCTATTCCTGAAATTGTTTTCCAATTTTCTTCTCCTAAATCATATACACAATATTTTGTTTTCATAAATTCTGCTGAACGCACTTCTGCACTATCCTTTACGTTTTTCCCAGCAATTCCGCCTTTTACTGTATTCTCAATATATATACATTTTGAAACAATAGAATTTTCAGTTTTGCTTCCTATAAC
>CAKPKP010000003.1 GCA_934167495.1 uncultured Clostridia bacterium
TGCTTTAAGCCTTTAATCTCACCAGCATAGCTGGCGGTTGTTGTTTCACTTCGTTTCACGAAGCTAAAGGCGTAATATAATAAAAGAGTTGTTTATAAAAAACAACTCTTTTTCATCTAATAAGAAATTCCTCAGAATTTCCTATTAAATAAATACTTTAACATCTTTTCTTTTCATTGCATAGTGATAATATAATAAATATAATTAATAAAATAAATAAAATAACTGCACTAGCTATTATAACAGCTAAATTTCCAGCTAATGCTGTCGCAGCTGTTATTCCAACTATTAGTCCAATAGTAAATGTTAATAGTATTGATATTAAAAATATTACTATATTTATACAATTTAATGTTTTTCTTTCTTTTTTATTGCAACATATTGTTACTTGTGGTTCCATATAAATCACCTCCTATTTTATAGGATTAGTATATTATATGGTACATTAATGACAAATGTGCAAATATTGTAGAATTTTATCCGAAAATTCCTCTCTTTTTAATTGGTGGTTGTTCATTCATAGTTTTAGCAAGTTCTACCAATAATTTTCTTTGTTCAGGAGTTAATTTTTTAGGAACTTGCACTACTACTGTAAACACAAAATCTCCTCTCCAATTTCCATTTACACTCTTAAATCCTTTATTTTTTATTGTAAATTTTGTTCCTGTAGCAGTACCTTCTGGAATTTTAAACTTTTCTTTTGTTCCATCTACCATAGGTACTTCTATTTCAGTTCCAAGTACAGCCCCAGTATATGTTATTGGTATTTCACACAATACATGTTCTGCTTTTCTTGAGTAAATACTGTGTCTTTTTACATGTATTGTTATATATAAATCACCTCTTGGTCCGCCTTTAGTTCCTGGCTCTCCTTCGCCTCTTAGCACTACTGTTTGACCATCATCAATACCTGCTGGAATTGTTACTTTTATTTTTACAGATTTTCTTATTTTTCCTTTACCTCTACATTCAGCACAAGGTTCTTTTATAACAGTTCCTGTACCATTACATGTAGAACATGTTTTTTGTGTAGCCATTTGTCCAAATGGTGTTGTTACAACTTGTTTTATTTTTCCTGCACCTTTACATACAGAACATGTTTCAGAATGTGTTCCTGGTTTTGCTCCAGTTCCAGAACAAGTTGGACATTCTTCATATCTATTTATGCTTACTTCTTTTTCTACTCCTAAGTAAGAGTCTTCAAAAGTAATTTCTAATCCTAATTTTAAATCTGCACCTTTACGTGGTCCAGAACTAGCTTTTGCTCTTGATGAACCTCCTCCGAAAAAAGATGAGAATATGTCTCCTAAGTCACCAAAATCACCGAAGTCACTAAAACCTCCAAATCCATTAAAGCCAGAACCATATGAATAATATCCACCATTTTGACCTCCGCCAAATCCTTGTGGACCTTCATGTCCAAATTGGTCATACATTTGTCTTTTTTGTTTATCTGATAAAACTTCATAAGCTTCATTTACTTCTTTAAACTTTGCTTCTGCTTCCTTTGGATTATCTGGATTAGCATCTGGATGATATTTTTTTGCTAATCTTCTATATGCTTTCTTTAATTCTTCATCTGTAGCATTTTTTTCTACACCTAACACTTCATAATAATCTCTTTTTTGTGCCATTTTTGGTCCTCACTATCTTTTCTATTTAATAGATTCTGTACTAAATAATAACACAATCTATAACTTTAATATTTGCGATAAAAATTCCTAATGCATAAAACTTGCAAAGGAATTTTTATCTTTAAGAATTAGTATTAATTGTTATTATTATCATCTTCAACTTTATAGTCAGCATCATATACATTTCCATTATTACCTTCAGTTGTTGTTTGTTCTGCACCTGCTCCTGGATTTTCTTTGTTTGCGCTATATAGTTTTTCTGAAAGTTCATAGAATACTTTTGTTAATTTGTCTGTAGCATCTTTTATTGTATCTACATTATTTGTTTCTAATGCTTTCTTTACATTATCTATTTCAGCTTCTACTTTAGCTTTTTCTTCACCACTTATTTTGTCTCCTAATTCTTCAAGTGTTTTTTGGCTATTATATACTAAGCTTTCAGCATTGTTTTTAGCTTCAATTTCTTCCTTTTTCTTTTTATCTTCAGATGCATGAGCTTCTGCATCTTTAACAGCTTTGTTTATATCTTCTTCAGATAAGTTTGTACTTGCTGTTATAGATACTTTTTGTTCATTTCCTGTAGCAGTATCTTTTGCTGATACGTGTACTATACCGTTAGCATCTATGTCGAATGTTACTTCGATTTGTGGTACTCCTCTTGGAGCTGGTGGGATTCCTGTTAATTGGAACCTACCTAGTGTTTTATTATATGCTGCCATTTCTCTTTCACCTTGTAATACATGAACTTCAACACTAGTTTGTCCATCTCCTGCTGTTGAGAATATTTGTGATTTTTTAGTTGGTATTGTTGTATTTCTTTCGATTAATTTTGTAAATACACCACCATATGTTTCAATACCTAATGATAATGGTGTTACATCTAGTAATACTAAGTCTTTAACATCTCCTGATAAAACACCACCTTGTATAGCAGCACCTACTGCAACACATTCATCTGGGTTAATCCCTTTATTTGGTTCTTTTCCTGTTATCCTTTTAACTGTTTCTTGAACCATTGGAACTCTTGTAGATCCACCAACTAATAAAACTTGATCAATTTTATCAGCTGTTAATCCAGCATCTTTTAAAGCTTGATTTACAGGTCCAGTTGTAGATTCTACTAAATCTCTTATTAATTCCTCGAATTTTGGTCTTGTTAATGTAATATCTAAGTGTTTTGGTCCTGTACTATCAGCTGTGATAAATGGTAAATTGATTTGTGTTTGTTGCATACCAGATAATTCTATTTTAGCTTTTTCAGCAGCTTCTTTTAATCTTTGCATTGCCATTTTATCTGTTTTTAAATCTATTCCATTTGATTTTTTAAATTCATCTACTAGATAATCTATAATTCTATTATCAAAATCATCTCCACCTAGTCTATTATTTCCACTTGTTGCTAAAACTTCAAAAACTCCATCGCCTATGTCTAGTATAGAAACATCGAAAGTTCCTCCACCTAAGTCATAAACCATTATTTTTTGATCTTTATCTTCTTTGTCCATTCCGTATGCTAAAGCAGCAGCTGTTGGTTCATTTATAATTCTTAGTACTTCTAATCCTGCTATTTTTCCTGCATCCTTTGTAGCTTGTCTTTGACTATCGCTAAAATATGCTGGAACTGTTATAACAGCTTGAGTTACTTTTGTTCCTAAATAATTTTCAGCATCTGCTTTTAATTTTTGAAGAATCATTGCTGATATTTCTTGTGGTGTAAATTCATCTTCCTCTATTTTTACTTTTTTGTTTGTTCCCATGTCTCTTTTTATTGATATAACTGTATGTTCTGGGTTTGTAACAGCTTGACGTTTTGCAATTTGTCCAACTAATCTTTCACCATTTTTTGAAAAAGCAACTACAGATGGTGTAGTTCTATTTCCTTCTGGATTTGGGATTACAACTGCTTCTCCACCTTCCATTACAGCTACACATGAGTTTGTTGTTCCTAGGTCAATACCTATAATTTTTCCCATATTAACTTCCTCCTATTTTTATTTATATTATTATTATTTTCTTTTGTTATAATTTATATTAATTTAATTAATATCTTTATTAGTTTGCAACAGATACCATAGCATGTCTAATTACTTTTGTACCTATTGTATAACCTTTTCTGTATTCTTCAATTATTTCTTGTTCACCTTTTGATTCATCTTCTATATGACTTACAGCTTCATGTAAACTTGGATCAAAAGTCTTTCCTACTGTTTCTATTGTTTTTACTCCATATCTTTCCAAGATATCTAGTAATTGTTTTTGTACTAATTTTACTCCATCTTGGTAACTAGTATCATCAGTTTTTGCATCAACTGCTTTTTCTAGATTATCTACAACTGGTAATATTGATGTTACTATATCACCAATTAAAGAATTATATAAAGTTTCTCTATCTTTTGCACTTCTCTTTTTGTAATTTTCAAATTCAGCCATCATTCTTTTGTATCTGTCTGTTAGTTCATCAATTTCTGCTTGTTTTTCATCTATATTTGCTTGATTTTTTTCTTCAACTTCTTTTGATTGTTCTAAATTTTCTTGATTTTCAACTTCTAAATTTTCTTCCATGTGACCTCCTATTATTTAAAATTTACCTTTTTTAAAATCTTCATTTATTTTTTTACTGATATATTTCATAACTGATATTACTTTTGAATAATCCATTCTTGTAGGTCCTATTATTCCTATTGTACCTATATCTTTATCTTCTAATAAATGATTGAATGTTACTATACTAAAATTTTTTAATTCTTCATATTCTGATTCATTTCCTATATATACATTTACATTTTCAGCTATTCCTGTATTTAATACATCTGCTACTAAATCTTTAGCATCTAATACATTTAAGAAATCTCTTGCAACATCCATCTTTTTAAATTCTGGTAAATCAAATACTTTATTTGCTCCTTCTAGATAAATCTTATCGTTTTCTTCTAATAGCTTGTTTATTTCTTCTATAATTTTACGAATTATTTTAACTCCTGTTTTCATTTCATTTACTATATATTCTTCAAGTGGTCCATCTAATTTTTCTAGTGGTTTTCCTACTAATTTTGAGTTAAATATATAAGTTAAATTATCAACTTGTTTTTGAGTTATATCTTCATCAAATTTTATTATTGATTCCCTTATAATTCCAGAATCAGTTAATATTACAGCCATTAGTACTCTGCTTCCCAAAAGAACAAATTTTATATCTGCTATTTCATGCTTATTTACTTTTGGTCCTATTGCAACAGTAGTATAATGAGTTATTTCTGATAAAGTACTTGTTGCAATTTTAGTTAAATCTTCTATTTCATTTACTTTAGTTTCAAGCTTAGATTTGATATATTGCATTTCTTTTGCTGTTATTTTATCATCTCTTAATAACTCATCTACGTAATATCTATAACCTTTTTGAGAAGGTACTCTTCCTGCTGAGGTATGTGGCTTTTCTAAGAAACCTATTTTTTCTAATTCAGCCATATCATTTCTTATTGTTGCACTACTTACTCCTAAATTTTCCTTATCTACTAGGCTACCAGAGCTTACAGGCTCTGCTGTTTCAATATATTCTTCTATTATTGCTTGAAGTATTTTTTTCTTTCTATTATCAAGCATATTTTCACCTCTTATTAGCAAAGTTCAGTATTGATTGCTAACGTATATATATTATATCCTTTTTTAGCAATTGTCAATACTGTTTGCTAATTTTTTATGTATTTTTTTACACTTTTTTCTGTAATGCTTTTACTTCAAGGCTTTTTAAAGTTTAGTTTTTTTAAAAACTTCCCCTTTATATTTTTTTAATTTCACCGCAAGCAATTTTAGTACCAGAATTTCCACTTGGTTGTGTTACAAAATCATCTGGTTTATCATATATTATTACTACTTTTCCAATTATCTCTTCAATATTAAACTTGTTTGTTAATACTGTCATATATGCATTTTCATTTTTTCTTATTTATTTGCATAAAATTCATCACAAATTACCTCCTTATTAACTATATGCTAATTAAGGTAAAACTGTTTTTATTTTATACAAATTCTTCCCAAACTATATTTGCAAAATCAATTCCTTTGTTTGTTAATTTTATACTATCCGCTTCTATTTCAATTAACTCTTTTTTTACCAATTTATTTAATTCTTCTTTATACCAAAATATAGGATTCTTTATAAATTTTTCTTTAAACTTTGAAATTCTAACACCTTCTATTTTTCTCAAATTAAGAAGCATATATTCTTTCATTTCATCATCTATATTTTGTACTTCTTCTATTTCTCTTAAATTTTTAAAATTATTTTCTATTATATATCTTTTCAAATTATTTGTATTAGAATATCTAGTTTTATTCAAATAAGAATGTGCAGAAACGCCTATACCTATATATTCTTTTTGAGACCAACAATCCATATTATGTTTTGATTCAAATCCTGGTTTTGAAAAATTTGAAATTTCATAATGAATGTATCCGGCTTTTTCTAAAATTTCTTTTACTTTCCAATACATTTTTCTTTCATCATCTTCACTTGGTAATTTTAATATTCCTTCTTCTACTAATTTCTCTAATTTTGTTCCTTCTTCTAAAATCAAAGAATAAACTGAAATATGTTCTGGATTTAAATTTACTACTTTTGTTATAGTTTCTTCCACATCATCTACACTTTGATTTGGAAGTCCTATCATTACATCTACATTAATGTTTTTATACTCTAAATTTCTTGCTATTTGGTATATTTCTAAAAATTCTTCATATGTATGAATTCTTCCAATTTCCTTTAAAATTTTATTATTAGTTGATTGCATTCCTATGCTTAATCTATTTACTCCAATTTCTTTATATAATTTAAGTTTTTCGTAAGAAGCTGAACCTGGATTTATTTCTATTGTGAATTCAGTATCTTTCATAACATATTTTTTTATATCTATTTTTTCAAAATCTTCTTTACTACAAAGCGATGGAGTTCCTCCGCCTATGTAAATAGTTTTTACATTATAATTCTTTATTTTTAATAATTCTGTATTTAGTTCCTCATTTAATTTTCTTATATATTCTTCTATTAAATTTTCTGCACCAGAATATGAAACAAAATCACAATAATAACATTTTTGCTTGCAGAATGGCATATGTATATATATTCCTATATCTTTCATTCTAAATTCCTTTTCTTATTTCATTTGCTATCTCTTGAATCTTCTTTAACCTATGATTTACTCCAGATTTTCCAAGTATAGGACTAATCATTTGTCCTAATTCTTTTAAACTAGCATCTGGATTTTCAATTCTTAATCCTGCTATTTCTTTTAAATCTTCAGATAATGTATCAAACTTTTTCATCTTCTTTAAGAATTTTATATCATCTATTTGAGAAACTGATGCATTAATTACTTTATTTAAGTTTGCTGTTTCACAATTTACTTTTCTATTTACATTGTTTCTCATATCTCTCATTACTCTTATTTCTTCATATTTTAGTACTGATTTATTTGCTCCTATTAATGCCATAAATTTTGAAATTTCTTCCCCACCTTTTATGTACAAAGAATAACTTGATACTTTATCTATGTATTTAGCTATTATACCAAATTTTTTTAATATAGAATTTATATAATTCAAATTTTCCAGATTATTAAATAATATTTCTAAATGATATTTTTTATTTGGATCATTTATAGAACCAGAGCCACAAAAAGATCCTCTTACAACACACTTTAATTTTTCATCATCTAAATTATCTTTTTCATTTAAAAAATCAGTAATAACATTTTTTCTAATCGATGCCGTATATAATTTTCCTCTTATTTCTGGTTCATAATCAATATGTAAATTAAATAATATTTTATAAAATCTTTCTATATTAAATTCATTTTCTGTAATATATTCAAAATATCCTTCTCTTTTAATGCAATTTCCTGATAGTATGTATCCTATAAATTCTGCTTTATTTACAGCACTATTATTTACAGGCATTTTACTTAATTCTTCTTTTACATCAGATGAAAAAGACATTTCACTCACCTACTTTCTGTGCAATAATAATTCTATCATTTCCAAATAAATCTTTTTTTGAATAAATATTTTTATATTTCTTTTCATTTTTTAAAATTCCTATAACTTCGTTTTTTTGATCATATCCTATTTCTAAACATAAATATCCATCTTCTTTTAAATATTTATATGATTCACTTGATAACTTTCTATAAAAATCTAAACCATCTTTTCCACCATCTAATGCAATTTTAGGTTCATGTTTAACTTCTATCGATAGTTCATTTATTACATTTTCTCTTATGTATGGAGGATTTGAAACTATTATATCAAAATCATTTTCTTCTAAATAATTAAACAAATCTGATTCTATAAATTTTATATTAACATTATTATTAAAAGCATTTTTTTCTGCTATTTTCAAAGCTTCTTTGCTTATGTCTAGTGCCATAACATTTGAATTTTTTATATATTTTGCAAGTGAAACTGCTATTGCTCCACTTCCTGTACAAACATCTAAAATTTTATTTTTATCATCATTTGCTAAACTTATTACTTCCTCTACTAATATTTCTGTATCCGCTCTCGGTATTAATACATTCTCATCCACAAAAAAATTAAGTTTCATAAATTCTTGATTATTTGTTATATACTGCAATGGTATTCCATTTTTTAATTTATTTATATACTGAAAGTATTTCTCTTCATCTTCTTTTGCCATTTCTTTTGAATCATTTATTATTATATATTCTTTTTCTATTTTGAGCACCATACATAGAACTATTTTTGCTTTTATTATAGCTTCATCTATGTTATTATCTTTTAATATTTTTACGGCTTCTTCTAAAACTCTTTTTATTTGCAAACTCATCATTCCTTACAAAATTATTTTTGAAATTATATCACATTTTTTATTGAATATCTATGATATTTAATATATAATTAAACAAAATTGGAGGATTTAATATGAAAATTAAAGATATTAAACTTATGAAAATTTCTGTAATAAAAGATGAACAAAAAATATATGAAGGAGATGTTGAGAAAGCTCCCGAAGAAATACAAATGTTAGAAACTAAAAGTATACACTTTGATTCTGGAGAAATGATAATAAATGTATAAACAGCAAGTATTTAAACTTGCTGTTTTTTATCTAATATGATTTTTTTCTAAATTTTCTTTAGATATATATACAAAAAAGCCCCGCATGTAAGCCGTAAGTTGAAGAATTTTTATGGACCTGTATATTAACAGGTGGGTGCGTACCTAAATATTCATGGGTTTCTTACATAAATGTAAGCATACACGCCATATCTAGAGATCTGCTCCCTTATCCAAACTTTGTAGGTTCTAAAAATTCTGTCTACACGCACTATGCAGGGAAAATTATTATCATTACTTAGTATGGTTATATATTACCATACTTTTATATTGATATCAAATTTAAAAAATCTTATCTTTTATAATTATCTAATTCCTTATTTAGTTTTCTCTTTTTTTCATATATTATTCTCACTAATTTATATATTTTGATTATTTGAAAAGTTATTTTTTTTATATTATAATTAATTTATGTTGTGCGATTTTAATTGCCATTTTTTTCTATTATTCATCAATTTAATCATTAAATTTTGGAACATATTGTTCCTCTTGTTCTTCCAAATCCTGAATATATCCATTCGTAATATCAAGTTCAAATAAATAATTTTCAACTTCATTCAGTTCTTTTTGTGTTATCTTTCTATTTATTTCATCATATTTCTTTGCTTCATAACAAGGAAAATATTGAGCCATTAAGCTAACATATACATTATTTTCAAAATTGTCTTTTATCCATTTAAGAATCAACTTTGACTCTTCTGTTTTACCTGGCAAAATTAAATTTCTAATTATAACTCCTTTTTTCATTATTCCGTTTTCATCAATTATAGGCTCTCCTACTTGTTTATACATTTCTTTTATTGATTCACTTGCATTTTCAAAATAATTTTTTATTTTAGAATATTTAAAAGCTGTATCATTATTATAATATTTAAAATCTGGCAAATAGATATCTACATATCCATTTAGCATTTTTATTGTTTCTACCGATTCATATCCTCCACAGTTATACACAATTGGAATTTTAAGTCCTAATTTTTTTGCAATTTTTACTGACTCAATTATTTGTGGTACATACATTGTAGCAGTAACTAAATTTATATTGTTTGCTCCTTTATTTTGAAGATTCAAAAATAGCTCTGCCAATTCTTCTATTGTTATTTCATTACCATTTCTTAATTGACTTATTTTATAGTTTTGACAATATACACAATTCATGTTACAACATGAAAAAAATATATTACCAGACCCTTTTTCGCCACTTATGCATGGTTCCTCATTGTAATAAAGCATTGCTAGATTATATTTTATTTCTTTTCCAGCTTTGCATCTTCCAAGTTCTCCATCTAATCTGTTTACTTTACATTTATGTGGACAAAGTGTACATTCTGATAATATATTTTTCATTATTCTTCCTCTTCTTTTTGTGTTTCTTTTTTAGGATTATTTTTGCATACTTTTACTTTTAAAATTCTTTGATTTTTGCATTCCTCTATTTTATATGTTATTAATTCTGTTTCAACAACTACTTTTTCATTATTTTGTGGTATTCTACCTAGTTCATCTATTATATAGCCTGATATTGTATCATAATCACCTTCTGGTATCTCAACCTCTAATAATTTTTCAAATTCATATATAGGTAAACTTCCGCTAACTATATAAGTATTATCATCTATTTTTTCATAGTCATTTTCAAGCTTATCGTATTCGTCAAATATATTTCCTACAAGTTCTTCTAATATATCTTCCATAGTTACAAATCCTGCTGTTCCGCCATATTCATCTACAACAATAGCAGCTTGTTTTTTATTCATTTGTAATTCTCTAAATAATTCATTTATAGGTTTAGTTTCTGAAACAAAATATGGTTCTTTCATTAATTCACTAATTTTTATTTTTTTGTCTTTATTCATATATTTTATTAAATCTTTAACATAAATTAGTCCTTTAATATTATCTATATTTTCTTCATATATAGGAACTCTACTAAATCCATTTTTTGTTACACCATCTATTAATTCATCAATTGGATCATTGATGTCTAAAGCAAACATCTCTGTTCTATGTCTCATTATTTCAGATGTTACTTTATCATTAAATTCAAATACATTATTTATTAATTCCTTTTCATCTTCTTCTATTGTTCCATCTTCTTTACCCGCATCTACCATGTCTTTTATATCTTCTTCTGTAACTATTTCTTCTTCATTTTCTTTTATTCCGAATAATTTAGAAATAAGATTTGTTGATATTGTTAAGAATTTAACAAAAGGTGCTGCAATTATTGATATAAACTTAATTACACCTATTGAAAAATATGCAACTTTTTCTGAATATTTCATTGCAATTCTTTTTGGTACTAATTCACCAAAAACCAATGAAAAATATGATAGAATTATTGTTATAACTATTATAGATACGTTAGTCCAAAAAGAAACCCCTAATGGAAATGCTTGATCTAATACAACTGCTAATCTACTTGCAAAAGCTTCTGATGCAAACGCACTAGATAGAAATCCTGCTAAAGTTATTCCTATTTGAATTGTAGCTAAAAATTTACTTGGATTTTGCAACATTTTATTTATACTTTTTGCCTTTTTATCTCCTTCGTTTGCTTTCTTAGCAATTCTATTATCATTTAATGAAATAAATGCTATTTCAGTCGACGCGAAAAATGCGTTGAGTAATATTAAAACAATTAATACTATAATTTGCGAAAACATATATAATTTATCTCTCCTTTTTATAGTTTGTATATTGCATTTTATCACAAACTATAATTAAAATACAATATTATTGTTATAAATTTATTTACATTATTTGTTTTTTTGCTAAAAAGATTAATTTATGATATAATATAATTATCTAAAAATTATTTTTAGGAGGTTTTTGTCATGCATGCAGATAAACATCAAGAAACAAAAAAATTTGTGTCACATGAAAATTTTTTAGCAGATATTATAGCATATTCTGCTATGCAAGAACTTCAGCGGAGCTTTCCTTATGGAGAAATAGTGGATTCATACGTAGAGAAAAACAATGGTTTTTGGAAAATCATTATAATCTATAAGGACTTTCCAAAAAGCTAATCTATTAGCAAAAAAAGCAGACATTTGTAAAAGATAAAATTTTATCCAAATGTCTGCTTTTCTTTATTCTTTTATTTCTTTACTAAGTTTCCATATTGCTTTAGTTTCTATTCTAGATACATATGAACGACTTATATTCATCATTTCAGCTATCTCATTTTGAGTTTTAGGTTTAATACCATTTAGTCCAAATCTTAACTCCAATATTGTTTTTTCTCTGTCTTTTAAAACCGTTTTCATTTTTTCATACAGTTTCTTTATTTTAATTTTTATATCAATTTCGTCTTCTATATTTCTTTCGTTATTTTCTAATATTTCTTGAAGTGTAACTACATTGTCATCTTTATCTTTTCCAATTGGTTCATTTAAATATACTTCTGCACCGCAATTTCTTACTACTTCTTAAATACATTAATATTTCATTCTCTATACATTTTGCAACATACGTAGCTAAACGTATATTTTTCTCTAAGTTAAAACTATTTATTCCTTTTATTAGTCCTATAGTACCTATCGAAATCAAATCTTCTTGATCTATATTTGTAGAAGAATATTTTTTACACACGTGTGCAACTAATCTTAAGTTTCTTTCAATTAAAACATTTTTTGCCTCTTCATCTCCGTTTTTTAACTTTTCTAAATATATTTTCTCTTCTTCCGAATTTAACGGCTCTGGAAATAAATTACTACTTTGTATATATCCAAAAAGTAATATTGAGGATTCCATAAACGCCAAAAAGCTTGATATAGAAAGGACTAACATATAAAAAGCACCCCCATTTTTTCTATACAACAATTATATGTCTAGAAAAAATAAAAGTGCATGACCTCTTTTAATATTTTATAATTCAACTATTTTTTCCCAAGCTAGCTCGCTTTTTCCAAAATGTCCGTAGTTTGTAGTTTTTCTATATATTGGTCTTCTTAAATCTAAATATTCTATAATTCCTCTAGGAGTCAAATCAAATTTATCATAAATTAATTTTGCAATTTCATCTTCTGGCATAGTAGATGTCCCAAATGTATCAACATATATTGAAACCGGTTTTGCAACACCTATTGCATATGAAAATTGTATTTCACATTTTCTAGCAAGTTTATTTGCTACTATATTTTTAGCAATAAATCTAGCCATATATGCTGCTGACCTATCTACTTTGGTTGGATCTTTTCCTGAAAATGCTCCTCCACCATGTCTTGCATATCCGCCATATGTATCAACAATTATTTTTCTACCTGTTAACCCACTATCTCCTAAAGGTCCACCTATTACAAATCTACCTGTAGGATTTATGAAATACTTTGTATTTTCATCTAACAATTCTGCTGGTACAACATCATCTATTACATATTTTTTTATATCTTTTCTTAAATCTTCTAAACTTACTGTATCTTTATGTTGTGTAGAAACTACAATTGTATCTACTCTTAATGGAGTTCCATCATCATATTCTACTGTAACCTGAACTTTACCATCTGGTCTTAAATAGTCTATTATATTTTCTTTTCTAACATCTGTTAATCTCTTAGCTAATTTATGTGCCAAATATATTGGTAATGGCATTAAAGAATCTGTTTCATCACATGCAAAACCAAACATTATTCCTTGGTCTCCTGCTCCTTCTGATTCTATATCACCGCCTTCTTTTTCTTCTAAAGATTTATCAACTCCTAGTGCAATATCTGGTGATTGTTTTGAAACATTTACATGTATCTTACAAGTTCTATAATCAATATCTGTTTCACTATTATCATATCCCACTTCTTTTATTACATTTCTAACAATTTCCTCTATATCTACTTCTGCTGAAGAAGTAATTTCACCAGTAACAAATATTTCTCCTTTACCAGCAACGGTTTCACATGCTACTCTTGCATTTTTATCTTTTGAAAAATAAGCATCTAATACACTATCTGAAATGTAATCACATAATTTATCTGGATGCCCTTCTGTAACACTTTCAGATGTAAATAATTTTCTCATTTTATTCTCCCTTTCTTATATATAATATAACACATTGGACTGATTAAATTTTCTATATTTTAAATTATAGAATTCAGCCCACGTTTAATGTTCGTGTGTGAAATTTGCATATAGCAAATTTTTATACAAAGTATTTATATAACATGAATTTCGAAAAAATTTACTATTATATAAAAAATACCCTGTAAAACTACAGAGCGCTTTTTTGATTATTATTCATCATTCAAAGCTTCTGTGCTTTGTCGGTATTAGCACCTTATTTTCATAGGTTGCTGTGGAGTCATTAAGCCGATTCTCTCGTCCACTCTTGATAATATAGCTATTATAAGCCAAATTTTAAAATATGTCAAATTTTTCAATATATGTACATTTTATCAATTATTAAAATTAAAGTATTAAATAGCACATTTTTTAATATTTTTTATATACTAAAATGAGGTGATAATATGGGGCTTACATCCTCTTCAACAGGAAAAGTATTATTAAATGATGATATTGAAGAATTAAAAAATAAATGTGATTATACTATTGCTATTGCACGGAAACCCTAACGTTCGGTAAAAGTACTATTTTTAATAGTTTAACTGGTATGCACCAGCATACAGGAAACTGGCCACGGAAAAACTGTAGAAAATAATTTTCGGAACTTTTAAATATAAAAATAAAAATTTCTTACTTGTAGATATTCCAGGTACATATTCTATTATGTCTAACTCTGCAGAAGAAGAAATAGCAAGAGATTATATATGCTTTGGAAATCAAAACTGTACAGTCGTTGTTGTTGATGCTACATGTTTAGAAAGAAATCTAAATTTAGTTTATCAGATTCTTGAGATAACAAGTAATGTAATTGTATGTGTAAATTTATTAGATGAAGCTAAGAAGAAAGGTATTAGTATAGATTTAGAAAAATTATCTTCTCATTTAGGTGTACCTGTTGTTGGCGTAATTGGTCAAAAGAAAAAAACTCTTACCAGTTTAAGTAATGCTATTTATGATTCATGCACAAAAAGAACAACATATAGTCAAGCCAAAATACAATATCTACCTATAATTGAAGAAGCAATAGAAACATTAGAAAAAGATAACAATTTAAAAAATTCTTCTATTCCTTCTAGATGGATTGCTTTAAAAATTTTAGACAATAATAAAAAAATTATTTCTTCAATAGAAAAGCATCTTAATATAAAAATAAATTTATCAAAAAAACAAAACTTATTGAAAAAAATATTTGACAAATATAATATAAATTTCTCTACCATAAAAGATAAAATTGTATCCAGTATAGTTATGCAAGCAGAAACAGTTGCAAAAGATGTTTGCACTTTTAAAGATTCTAACACCTTTAATAGAGATAAAAAAATAGATAAGATTTTAACCTCTAAAACTTTTGGAATACCTATAATGCTTTTATTTTTAGGAATAATATTTTGGCTCACAATTGAAGGTGCAAATTATCCTAGCAAATTATTATCCACATTTTTTACCTATATTGAGGATAAATTGCTGTATCTTTTTGACTTAATGAATTCACCAGAATGGCTTTCTAATATATTAGTTTTGGGAATGTATCGAACTTTAGCTTGGATAGTAAGTGTTATGCTTCCGCCAATGGCAATATTTTTTCCATTGTTTACTATTCTTGAAGATTTAGGATATTTACCTAGACTTGCTTTTAATCTAGATAATTATTTTAAAAAAGCTTGTACTAGTGGAAAACAAGCAATTACTATGTGTATGGGATTTGGTTGCAATGCAGCAGGTGTTGTTGGATGTAGAATAATAGATTCTCCTAGAGAAAAGTTATTGGCTATACTTACAAATTCATTTATTCCATGTAACGGAAGATATCCATTTTTAATTTTAATATCTACACTTTTTATAGGTAGCTATTTTGAAGGAGTATTCTCTTCTTTAATTTCTACTCTTGCTGTACTTTTAATTATTGTTTTAGGTATAACACTTAGTCTGTTAGTATCAAAACTATTATCTAAAACTATATTAAAAGGAGAACCTACTTCATTTATTTTAGAGCTACCACCTTATAGGAAACCGCAATTTATTAAAGTATTTATCCGTTCAATATTTGATAGAACTATTTTCGTATTAGGGCGTGCTATTGCAATAGCTGCACCTGCTGGAATTGTAATATGGCTTTTTGCCAACATAAATATTAACAATTATAGTATTTTACAAATTTGTGCTAATTTCTTAGATCCTTTTGCTAAAATAATTGGATTAGATGGTAAAATTTTATTTGCTTTCATCCTTGGTATACCTGCTAATGAAATTGTTCTTCCTATAATTTTAATGACATATCTTTCAAATGGCACTTTAATTAACATAGAAGAAAATGCTAGTATTTACAACATTCTAGTTCAAAATGGATGGACTATATTGACTGGTATAAATGTAATGATTTTTACATTATTACATTTTCCATGTACCACAACATTACTTACAGTTCAAAAAGAAACTGGCAAACTAAAATGGACATTACTAGCTTTTGCTCTACCAACGGTTTGTGGTATTATCTTATGCTTCTGTACAACATGTATCTATAATTTAGGAGTTTACTTTATTTAATGATATAGTTGAATTTATACTCTATTTTCAAAAATTTATATAAGAAAAAGTCAAATTCTAAATTGAATTTGACTTTTTCTAAAAGATGTCCATTTGTACATTATTTTATAATGAACATGGAAAATTCCTATTTCTAAAATATTGTACCAGTTGATATAAAACATTTTGATATGTTTTCCAATCATAGCAACAATCGTCTATGCTATACTTTGATTCACATTTCATTATGTTACTTGGTATCAACATTTTTCCTCCGGTAGGCCGATCTTCATAACTAAGTTTACAACCATTACTTGTTAGTAAACTGCATGGAGTTCTTCTAAAACCTGTATCTACAATTGGTGCCCCCTGATTTCTGACTCTCAAAATATAAATGCCATAATCTGAATAACAAATTTCAGGATCTACATAATCAATAGAAATATAGCCTTTTTCTATCTCTTTTTTTAATCCCTCAAATGAAATATCTTTGAAATCATCAGGACTAAAGTGGCAACCACATATTTTACAACATTTTCCGCCACATTTAGCACAAATTGAAGAATCTACATTTTTAGAGTTATCCTCTTCTTTAGACCTCTCCTCCTTCTTTTTTACACTCCGATAATCTGATGTTGGAAATAATATTTCGTTAATAACATCTCTAACATATATTTTATCCACATCCTGCTTACTCATATGAATCCTCCTGTTCACTATCATAATTTGCTGTTTTTGCATGTATGTAAATATATTATACCATATTTTACATAATATACAAAGTATTTATCTAATAGTAAATTCTTCAGAATTTACTATTAGATAAAAAAGCATTTACACTTGATAACATCTCATGTAAATGCTTTTTATTAACTTTATAATTTTCAATTAAAATATTGTATTAAAAACTAAATTTACTACTGAAATAAGTCCAGCTGTTACTAATTGGATTATTGCGAATTTCTTTAATGTTTCTGAATCTTCTTTTTCTCCGAAAGCATATTTAACAACAAAGAATAATAACACTGCTGATAAAGCTGTACATAAAGTTCCTATAGGACTTGTTACATATGATATGTATTTAATTTTTACTCTATCTAATAAATATACTAAAGAACTAATTATAACTGGTATTCTTGCAGCTGTAACAGCACAAATCATAGTAGTCAATGGCTTTTTATTTTTCTTATTTAATATTAATATCATAACTGCTGGTATTAATATTCTTAATAATGGTAATAATATTGAACTTATTATTAATTTAAATTTGTATCCAAATTTTGCCCAACTTCCTAAGTTTGACACTGTTATAAAAGTATCTATTGTTTCAGATAACAAATATACTACTATCATTATTATTGCATATTTTAAGAAATTACCTGCTGTATCTCCTACTATTTCTTTTATTTTTTCACATGGTGTTTTAAACATTTCAACAACAAAGTTTTTAGTTGCAACAGAATCTTCTTTTATTTTTACATTCTTTATTGTATCTTTTACTTGATTAACTGTTTCCTTAGTTTCATTTTTTAATTCATCAGTATCAACTGAAAAATTATTATCTTTCTTTTCTTCCATGTTCTCCCCTCCTATATAAATTTTATTAAATTATATCAATAAATATTTACCAATTCAACTACTTTTCAATATTTTTAAAATTTTGTTCAATCGCCTCTGCAATCTGAGTTACATATTCTTGCTTATTTGCAGTAAGACTTTCGGCATCTGTTTTTATATATCCTAATTCTACTTGATATGCTTCAATACCAATATTTGATTTTAAATATTTATTCACTCCATACAATTTATTTCTTCCATCAACATATGCATTAGTAGCAATTCCACCAACTTCTCTTATAATATATAGATATGGCGTATCATTTGTTATATTGTATGGTTCAACTCCTTGTTGTTCTAAAGCTATATTAAAAGCTTCAATTAATGACTTGGTAAAATTCTTTACATATACTCCGTCTTGTTTTTTATATTGTTCATTGTTTGAATAATCTATTCCATCTACATTTTCTACAACATTATCAGCAATTTGCTTTGCTAGTTTTAAATTACAATTACATGGAGCATAAACCTCTATTCCGTTAAGACTTGAGCCTCCATTATTTACATGCAATGATATTAATAATTTAGCTTTAGATTCTTGAGCTACATTTACTCTACCATTATCATTATACATACTTGTTCCTGTAATATCTTTATCACTTTCTGTTCCATCTCTTGTTAACTTTATTTTATACCCTTTTTGTTCTAAGACTTCTTTTAAACTTAATGCATAATCTAAAGTAATTTCAGATTCAACATAATCTCCACTTTTTTCTCCTTTATCTATTCCGCCATGACCTGCATCAATTACTATATCGTACACATTTTCTGGTAACTGTTCATTTCTTACTAATATACTCATATATGGTATTTCGTTATTTTTATAATTATTATTTTCAAACATTATATCAACTCTATTATTAGAGTTATTGTTTGTAACTGTATAATATTCTAAATTTGAATAAGAAGTTTTATTTTCTAAAGAAAAATACCTATAATTTACTGAATTATTTAATTTTAGTCTAAGTAATAAATAATATTTCTTTGGCTGTAATTCATCTAAATTTATTGCATAATTCATTTCATTTGAACTCGTAAAAATAAATACTCCATCCACAAATTCATAATCTATTGTGTATAACTTCTCATCTTCCAATCCATCTGTAAGTAATAATTTTACTGTTTCAACATTATCTTTATTAATTCCATCTATTTTTCCTGTAACATTCAAATTCGTACCATATATGTAAAACTCTGTTAATTCTGCTCGCTTATTTTGAAGTATTGAAAAGACATTTTCATTTATTTTTTTTAAGTTTAATTTATCACTATAAAAATTAGTAAGCGCATAATAAATTCCTATTATTATACCAATTATAATGGGAATTAAAATTAATATTTTAATCTTATTTTTCATATATGCACTTCCTTTCTTTTTTATTTATATATATTTAAATTAATTCACCTATTAAGTCATATTCAGCAACATCTATTATTTTACAAGGAAGATATTTTCCTTCTAAGCCTTCTTTATTAACTTTAATAAAAACACTGCCATCCATATCTGGAACATCCATATAACTTCTTGCTACATAATATTTTCCATCTGATGTTTTATTTTCAATAAGTACTTCATATACATTACCAATCTTTTCTTCTAATTTAATTTTGGAAATTTGATTTTGTAATTTCATTATTCTATTGTATCTGCTCTTTTTAGTAGCATGATGTACTTGATTTTTTAATTTTGCAGCAGGAGTACCGTCTTCTTTAGAATACATAAACACACCCAATTTATCAAATTTAGTTTCATTTATGAATTCATATAATTCTAAATAATCTTCATCTGTTTCTTCTGGAAATCCTACTATAAAAGTGGTTCTTAATATTACATTTGGTATATTTTCTCTTATTTTATTAATAGTATTTCTTATTGATTCACTATTACTTTTTCTATTCATTCTTTTTAAAACCTTATTTGATATATGTTGCAAAGGAATATCAAAATATTTACATATTTTTTCATTTCTTTTAACTACATCTATTAATTCATCTGTTATACTTTCAGGATATGCATATAAGAATCTAACCCATTTTATTCCATCTATTTTGCAAAGTTCATCTAATAATTCTGCAAGTTTATATTCTCCATAAATATCTATTCCATATTTAGTAGTGTCTTGAGCAATAACAATTAACTCTGTTATTCCTTTTTTGGCAAGTTCATTTGCTTCTTTTAAAACATCTTCCATTTTTCTGCTTACATAATTTCCTCTTATATATGGAATAGCACAATATGTACATCTATTATCGCAACCTTCTGCTATTTTTAAATATGCCATATTCTTCCCTGTAGTAATCATTCTATTATGATAATCTAATACATTTTTAGATTTATCTACATTTAATAATTTGTCCATCTTTTCCCATAAATTATCGTATTCATCTATACTCAAAAATAAGTCTACTTCTGGAATTGCTTTTTCTAATTCTTTTTTGTATCTTTGTACTAAACATCCCATGGCTATTAAATATTTGCATCTTGCTGTTTTTTTATATTCAGCCATTTCTAATATTGTATTTATACCTTCTTCTTTTGCTGATTCTATAAATCCACATGTGTTTATTATTATTATATCTGCATCTTTTGGATCGTTTACTATATTAAATTCTTTATCTTTAAAAATTCCCATACACATTTCAGTATCTATTAGATTTTTACTGCAACCAAGGGATACAAAACCAACATTCATTATAAATCTCCTTTTATGACAAAATTATATGTAATATTATAACAGAAAAAATACATTTTGTCATTATTTTGTATATATTAAAGACTGTTTAACAAAAATACATTGTTAAACAGTCTTTTTACTTTCTATATATAATTTTTAATTACTACATATATGTTTTCTAGTCATTTCTAGAAGGTTTAATTTTGTAAAACCTTGAATTTGTGTTTTACTTCTATCTTTCTTCAGCTCTTTATTTAATATTTCTATTATTTTTTCTTTGTTTTTTTCTTCTTTCATATCTATGTAATCAATTATTATTATTCCGCCTATGTCTCTTAATTTTAATTGTTTTGCAATTTCTATACTAGCTTCTTTATTTACCGTAAACACTGTTTTTTCCAGAGTGTCATCACCTATATATTTTCCTGAATTAACATCTATTGCAGTTAAGGCTTCGGTTTTATCTATTGTTATAAATCCACCACAGTTTAGCCAAATTTTTCTATTTTCAGCTTTAGAAAGTTGTTTATCAAGTTCATAATTTATTGGTTCATTATTAACTTCAATTTTTATACTTTCTTTACCGTCTATTTCTTCTAAAACTTTTTCTACTTTTTCTTTTGTTTCTATGGTATCTACAACAATTTTATCTAAATCTGTATCTATTAAATCTATTAGTATTTTCTTTAAAATTCCTCCAGTTTTATAAACTAATTTTGGTATTACTTCTGTTGATTCATTGCAAATATTATTCCATATTTTTATAACTCTATTTATGTCTTTTTTTATCTCTGATTCATTAACATTTTCTGCTGAAGTTCTAATTATTGCTCCCGTATCTTCTGGTAATAATTTTTTTACAATTTCCATTAATCTTTCTTTTTCAGAAGTTTGATTTATTTTTTGCGAAATAGTAATAAATGGTGTGTTAGGCATAAATACTATAAATCTACCTGGAATACTTATATGAGTTGAAACTCTAGCTCCTTTTTTTACTGTGCTATCTCTTTTTACTTCAACAAGTATTGGCATCCCTGGCTTTATTACATCTTTAATATTAACATTTTTCTCTTCACTAGTAGTTATGACTGTTGAATCTTGCTTTGGAAGAATATCTTTTAAATGTATAAAAGTATTTTTATTTTCACCTATGTTCACAAAAGCTGCTTGCATTCCTGGAAGCACATTTTGGACCTTTCCAATATATATGTTTCCTTCAATTCTTTTTTTCTCTTCATTTTCTTCATACTTTTCAATTAAAATACCATTTTCAACTAACATTATAATTTTAGAATTATCTTTGCTTTTAATTATTAGTTCTTTCATTATATATCCTCTCTAATTGTATTTGTTCATTGCTGAATCTACACCATTTTTTAATATTTCTATAACTGCTTCTTTAGCTTTATTTACTCCTGATGTCAAATTCTCTAAATCTTCATCATCTATTGCACCTATTACATGTTCTATTAAATCTTTATTTTCTTTAGGTTTTCCTATTCCTATTCTAACTCTTTTAAAATTATCTGTTGCCAAACAATGAACAACAGATTTCATACCATTATGAGAGCCAGGACTTCCATTTTTTCTAATTTTAATTTTTCCTGGTTCTATATCTATATCGTCATAGATTACAATTAAGTTATCTAAATCTAATTTATAAAAATTCATGAACTCTATAATTGATTCTCCACTAGAATTCATATATGTTTGAGGTTTTAGTAAAATCACTTTCTCATTTTCGATAATTCCACTACCATATAACCCGTTAAATTTTGAACGTGAAATGTCAATTTCATATTTCTTGGCAATTTCATTTACAGCATTAAATCCCATATTATGTCTTGTTTTAGCATATTCATCTTCTGGATTTCCAAGACCTACTATTAAAAACATTTTTATACCTCTTTTCGATTTTATTGTTTTTCTTCTAAGTTATTTTTTTCATCTTGAGTATCACTTAGCAATTTATGTGAAAAAGCTTCTTTATATCCTAATGCAACTATAACAATTATTATTAATGCAAATGATAATGCCTTCCATAATCCGCTGTCTAATAATATAATTGCAAACATTCCAAATGTAGCACTAATTCCATATAATATTAAAACTGCTTGTTTTTGTGAAAAACCTTTTCTTATCATTTTATGATGTAAATGCTCTGCATCTGGTTTTACTATTGCTTTTAAAGATTTTCCTTTTATTACTCTTCTAATAATTGCAAAGGTTGTATCAAATACAGGTAACGAAAGTACTATTAATGGTGATACTATAACAATAGCTGTATAAGTTTTTGCAATTCCAAGTATTGAGATAATTGCTATACAGTATCCTAAAAAATTAGAACCCGTATCTCCTATAAATGTTTTAGCTGGATTAAAGTTATATGGTAAAAATCCAACTAAAGCTCCACATAATGCTGTTATTAATATTATTGCAATTAAAGGTGAATTATTTAAAGAAAATATTATAAGTAATGAAATACATGAAATTATACAAATTCCTGTTGACAATCCATCTAATCCATCTATTAGATTTATTGCGTTAGTTATCCCTACTATCCACCCTATTGTAAGAATTACTGATACATATGTATCTAAATTTTCAGCTTCTAGAAAAGCTATATTAAAGTTTCCTATTCTTATTCCTGATTTTACACAGATAATAGCTGCCATTATTTGTACTGCTAATTTTCCAAGTGCTGGTACTCCTCTAATATCGTCTACAAAGCAAACTATAGAAATTAATAAGCCACCTGTTAGAAAACCTAGTAATTTTAAATTATAACTTTCTTCATACAAATTAATTTTATTTTCTATTGTCATTACAATTAATAAATATGCAATAGAAATTAAGAAACCAGCTATTACAGCTAAACCACCTAATCTTGGCATTGTAATTTTATTTATTCTTCTTTGGTCTTTTGGCGAATCTACCGCACCTAATTTATTTGCAAGTTTTATTGTCTGAGGTGTTATCATAAAAGATGTTATGAATGCCAACAAAAATGCAATTGCTATATCCCCCCACATTGAGACCCCTCACTTATTTCATATTTTTATCTTCAATATCTTTTATCATTTGTAATCTTTCACTATATCTACCATTTAAAAATTCTGTAGCTAACCATACTCTTATTATTTTTACAGCTTCGCTGATATTTAATACATCTGCTGGTAATGCTAAAACATTTATATTGTGATGTGCTTTAGCTTCTTTTGCTGTTTCTTCATTATAACACATTGCACATCTGATACCTTTATATTTGTTTGCTACCATTGACATTCCTAATCCAGAACCACATATTAAAATTCCACAATCAGCTTCTTTATTTTGTATTGCTTCACATGCCGATGCTGCCATTATTGGGAAATCTGTTCTTTCCTCTGAATTAGTTCCAACATCTTTATACTCAATTTGTTTTTCTTCTAAAAATCTTTTCACTTCTTCTTTTAATTTATAACCTCTGTGATCTGCACCAATTACTATCATTTTATACCTCCACTATTTTTTCGTATGTTTTTTACAAAAAATCTATTTTATATATATCATAAAGTACAAGATATTACAATATATTTTCTAATTTTATTTGATGCATTAAAGCTTTTAAACTATCTGTATATCAATTATTATAAGCTAAAATTTGTGTTCTTTTCTTGAAATTTCTGTAAAAATACTACAATAATATTATTTTTTGTAAATAAATACTTGCAAAATCTATATAAACATGTTAAAATAATAAAAGTTAATTTTACTAATACCTAAAAGGAGGTGCAAAATATGCCAAATATTAAATCAGCAATTAAAAGAGTTAGTGTAATTGAGAAAAAAACATTAAGAAATAATATGATTAAATCTGAATATAAAACAGCTGTAAAATCTTTTGAATCTGCTTTAGAATCAGGTGATCAAGCAAAATCAGAAGAATTATTTAAAGTAGCTGTTAAAAAAATAGATCAAGCTTGTACAAAGGGTGTTATAAAAGATAACACTGCATCAAGAAAAAAATCTAATTTAGCTAAAAAGTTAAACTCAATAAAAAAATAGGCGATTATACATCACCTATTTTTTTATTCTAAATTATTTCCATCTATTACCTTTGATTTTCTATTATTTATCCTATATAATTTTATTTAGGTGATGTCCTAATAATTATATAGGAGGTCTTATATGCGCAAGGAACTATTAAATAAATTAAATTCTGTTGATAAAAAAGTTTTTAAAATCATGAATAAAGGCATTAATTTTGCTGAAGTATTAGCCATTATTGGAATATTATTATTATACATATATAATACATATTATATTTCTTATAATTTATATTTATCAAGTTTAATAGTATTTAAAACAAGTATACTTATAGCAGTATCATTTGTAGTATGTGGATTTGCTACTAATGAAATTAAAAATCAATTGTAATATTGTCTGATTTTTGTATGAATTTTCTTTCTTTATTAATAAGAAATTCGTCAAATTTTACTATTATATGTAAAAACGGAGAATTGAAATTCTCCGTTTTTTGTATTATTTATTTAATTCTTCTAAAAACATTTTATTTAACATTCCTGGATTTGCTTTTCCTTTTGTTTCTTTCATAGCTTGTCCTACTAAGAATCCTAGAGCTCTATCTTTTCCAGCTTTATAATCTGCTATAGATTGTGGATTTGCTGCTAATATTTTTTCAACAACTTCTTTTATAGCTCCTTCGTCAGATATTTGAATCCATCCTTTTTCTTCTATAATTTTACTTGGTTTATTAGGATTGTTAAACATCTCTTCTAAAACTTTTTTAGCTATACTACTACTAATAGTTCCTTTATTTATTAAAGATACTAATTCTCCTAAATCTTCACCTGTAAATGGTATTGCATCTGGTTCTTCTTCTTTTTCATTTAATATTCTTGCTATGTCAGACATAATCCAGTTACTTACAGCCTTTGGCTCTTTGCATATTTCTACTGCTTTATCAAAAAGATTAGAATAATATTTTGATGCTGTTACAAAGTTAGCATCTTTTTCTGGAAGCGAATATTCTTCCATATATCTTTTCTTTCTGCTTTCTGGAAGTTCTGGTAAATTTTTTCTAATGTTTTCAATATATTCATCAGATAATCTAATTGCAACTAAATCTGGGTCTGGGAAATATCTGTAATCTTGTGCATCTTCTTTATCTCTCATTGGGAATGTCTTTCCAGATACATCATCCCATCTTAAAGTTTCTTGGATTATTTGGTTTCCATTTTCTATTTCTTCTATTTGTCTTTCTGATTCATATTCAATAGCTCTTACTATTGATCTAAATGAGTTCATATTCTTCATTTCTGTTCTAGTTCCGAATTCTGTTTGACCTTTTTTTCTTACAGAAACGTTAACATCAGCTCTTAATGAACCTTCTTGCATTTTACAATCTGAAACTTCAATATATTCTAATATTGATTTTAGTTTTCTTAAATAGCTTTCAACTTCTTTACTGCTTCTTAAATCTGGTTCTGAAACGATTTCTATTAAAGGAACTCCTGCTCTGTTTAAATCTACAAAGCTTCCTCTTCCATATTCATCATGATTTAATTTTCCAGCATCTTCTTCTATATGAATTCTTGTTAATCTGATTTTTTTCTCACCTTCATCAGTTTCAATGTTTACATATCCACCTATACAAAGTGGCATGTCGAATTGAGAAATTTGATATGCTTTTGGTAAATCTGGATAGAAATAATTTTTTCTATCATTTTTACTATTTTGTGATATTCTACAATTTGTTGCAAGTCCAGCTTTTACAGCATATTCTACTACTTTTTCATTTAATACAGGTAAAGTACCAGGCATTGCCATACAGATAGGACAACAATGTGTATTTGGCTCTCCTCCAAACTCTGTTGAACAAGAACAGAATATTTTTGTTTTTGTAGAAAGCTCACAGTGTACTTCTAACCCAATTACTAATTCATAATCATCTCTTGCCATTATTTATTACCTCCTTTAAATGTAGGTTTATTTGCTCTAAAGTTAGTATTTTGTTCATATGTATATGCTGCTCTAAATATACTCTCTTCATCAAATTGTTTTGCAATTAATTGGAATCCTATAGGCATTCCTTTTGAGTCTAAACTACAAGGAATGCTCATTCCAGGAAGTCCACCTATATTTACAGGAACTGTACAAATATCTGCTAAATACATTTCAAGTGGATTATTAGATTTTTCTCCCATTTTAAAAGCTGTTGTTGGAGAAGTTGGTGTTAATAATAAATCATATTTTGAAAATAATTCTTGATATGCATTTCTAATTACTGTTCTAACTTTTTGAGCTTTTTTGTAATAAGCATCATAATATCCAGAACTTAATACATATGTACCAAGTATAATTCTTCTCTTTACTTCTGGTCCAAATCCTTCGCTTCTTGAATTTCTATATATATCTTTTAAATTATCAAATTTTTCTGTTCTATATCCGTATCTGATACCATCAAATCTACCTAAATTTGAACTTGCTTCAGCACATGCAATTATATAATAAACAGCTGTTGCATATTTTCCAACATCTAGAGAACATTCTTCAACAGTAGCACCTAATTCTTCATATTTTTTTGCTACATCTAATATAGCTTTTTTTACTTCTTCGTTTATTCCTTCACCTATATATTCTTTTGGAATACCTATTTTCATTCCTTTAACATCATTTACTAATGCCTTTGTATAATCTTTTTTAGGTATATCCATTGATGTTGAATCTTTTTCATCGTGTCCTGCAATTAAGTTTAAAAGAATTGCTGAATCCGTAACATCTTTTGTAATTGGACCTATTTGATCTAATGATGACGCGAAAGCTACTAATCCGTATCTAGATACTAATCCATATGTTGGTTTTAAACCAACTACACCACATAAAGATGATGGTTGACGGATACTTCCACCTGTATCACTTCCTAAAGTCCATGGTGCCAAATCTGCTGCTACAGCTGCAGCACTACCACCTGAAGATCCTCCTGGTACTCTTTCTAAATCCCATGGATTAGATGTTTTAAAGAATGCTGAATACTCTGTTGAACCACCCATAGCAAATTCATCCATATTTAATTTTCCAAGTGGTATTACATTCTCTTCGTTTATTTTTTCTATTACAGTTGCATTATATGGTGCAACAAAGTTTTCTAACATTTTTGAACTACAAGTAGTTTTTGTACCTTTTATACACATATTATCTTTTATTCCTATTGGAATACCAGCTAATTTGCTAACAGTTTTTCCTGCTTTTCTATCTTCATCTACTTTTCTAGCTTTTTCTAAAGCTTCATTTTCTAATGTTGATACATAAGCCTTAACTTCAGGGTCTTTTTCTTTTATTCTATCAAAATAACTTTTTACAATGTCTTCTGATTTAATCTCATTCTTTTCAAGCATGTCCATAAGTTCATGCACGGTATATTCATAAAGTTCCATACTAATTCCTCCTAATTAATTACTTTTGGTATTCTAAACATTCCCTCATCTTGACTTGGTGCGTTTTGTAATAACCCTTCTTTATCTCCATATTCTACTACTTCATCTTTTCTAAATACATTATATTTTTCATTTGCACCTATAGTTTCGTCAAACCCAGTAGTATCAACATTATTAATTGTATTTGCAAACTCTAAAATTTCTTGCATATCATTGGTATACTTTTCTATTTCTTGCTCTGTTAAATTAAGACTAGCAAGTTTTGCAATATGTATAATTTCTTCTTTACTTATTTGCATAATCATCTCTCCTTTCATTAACGTGTTAAATTATATACCTAAATGCCAAAAAAAACAAGAGGCAATTTGGTTTGCCTCTTGTTTTTTTAGACTTATTAACCATCGATTTGTTTTGCAAATATTTTTAATGCATTTTCTGTTATTAATGGCATATTAAATTCTTCTTCTTTATAAGCTTTAACAGCTCCTATTATAACTATAACCCAATATCCTATAGATACTACGCTTGATATAAATCCTATACCTGTTAAATTAACTATTATAGAAACTATTATACTTACTATTATGTATGCTATATTTAAAGTAATAGCTTGTGCAGCGTGTACTTTAGTTTCTCTTGTAGAGTCTTTAAATCCTAAAAGGACTATAAATCCTCCTATTATTCCAAATAAATATGCAATAACGCCTTTTGTTTTTTCTGTCATATTTTTCGCCTCCCATTCTTTATATATATATACCACTTATGTATGTATAATACAAGAATCATTGGAAATACAATAATAACATTATGATTGTATTCAAATGCCTGCTTAAAATTGAAATGCAAAACACTTAAAACTGCTCTTGTCATTCCACAATTAAAACATTCTTTTCCAGTTATATTCTTATACAAACATAATTCTAAATTACCTGTTGGTTTATCAATAGGTAATAAAAATAGAACAATATAAATACATATTGTAATTATAATACATTTTATTATTCTATTTATTATTTGTGATAAGATTTCCTTGTCCATCTGTAAATTTACCTGTTAATATGAATATTAAATCAACTAAATACCAAACTCCGCATCCACCTAATGTTATTAATTGTAATATTCCTGTTCCTATTTTTCCAGCATAAAATCTGTGTACTCCTAAAGCACCAAATATTAAGCATAGTAATAATGTTACTAACCAATCTTTTTCACTTACATTTTGTGTATTTTGTCCGTTTTCTTCCATAGTTTCATCCTCCTTATTATATTATATGCTTAATTTTATGATATTTGTTTATATTTTGTCAATAGAATTGTGAAAATTATGTGAAAAAAAGTGCAAATTTAACAAACTTGCACTTTTTTCTACATTTTCTTTATTATTTTATAACGCTAAGAATTTTTTGGAGTAATACTTTACAAATTCAACTCTTGGAAATCTTTTATATATATTATTAAAACTACATGCCTGTGATATGTACCTAGTAAAGGTAGTATAATCCTCTATGTTTTCCTTAATGAATTTTTTGTCAAGTGGTACTCCTCTTTCCTTTGCTAATTTCGGGCATTCGCAAAAAGCATATTTGATAATATCATATGCATTCTTAGGTACTTCTTTACCATACATGCATACAATAAAATCATCAAAACACCTAGAATCACCAACACTATATTTTGCTAAAATTTCATCAGATTTCTCATCAAAAATCTTAGTCAAAATAGCCTGATAATCTTTTGCTTCTTTTATTACTTTTGGGTTTTCTAGCTCATTTTCTGAAAGTTTACTTACTGATTCAGCATTATCTTCCAAAAGTTCTATTGTAGAAATTTCAGAAAATACAGCTGGAATAATAGAAGTAAATTCACAACTAGTATTAACCTTTTCCACCACAATGTTGCTTATTGCAACATTTATAGTAAGTGAAACATTATGTGCTATTGCCTCCTTTACAGTTTTTACGCAAGTTTCCGCAGAGATTGATTTTAAATTGATTGTTGCTTTCATAATATGATATCCTCCTTAATCATAATTTTAATCAGTTGCATAAACGAAAACATATCTAACTTGCATTTGTTGCTCAAAATACTCTTGAACTGATGAACAAGCATCAATCTAATTGCAGTTTTATTGATCTTTTTCTTTTCAAATTCAACTACTAACTTGTCCACTAATTCTTCAATATTTTTTTCTTTCTTTAGCAATTTTACTGCTGAAAAAAAAATGTCAAAACTTGCTGTTCCAGTTTCCAAACCAAACATACAAAGATACTCGTATATTCTTTCTTCCTTCAGTTCAGAATACTGATAAATATTCTTTATCTTGCTCAAGTTGTACTCTTCCACAAAGCAACATTGTTTTGCTGTTAAGTTTTTATTATAAACCAATAGTTCTTTTTTAACAGCTATATTACTTTGAGGTTCTTCTGATAAATTAATTTTGCAATTTTCATCAGATTTTGCACTATTTTCTGTCATTTTGTTAGAATTGCTTAATTCTTCTTCAGAATCTTTTTCAGCATTTTTAAACTCTATAGGCTCCAATTCTTTGTAATTTTTTTCGACTGCATTGTATATTGGAATTATAATCTCAACAGAAATTATACTAGCAAATCTGCTTTTTATTAACTGCGAAATTTCTTCCATATTGCAATCGTCTGATAATTCAATTAATTCTTTATTCAATGTACCAGAATTACAAATTATCCGTAGCATAATTTTCACTCCTTTCATAAAATAATAAATTTTAGTTATTTTCCCATGAAACTTTTCATAGAATTATTTTAAAAATTTTGTAAAATCAACTGGATTATAGCATAAAACTTGTTAGTTGTAAAGCACAAAGCTTTATCTATACAGAGTACTTTCCTATTAGGTAAAAAAATATCTACCAAAGATTTTAATCTTTAAGTAGATATTTTTTATTTATAATTATATAATTAAAATTTAATTTCATTTCCATAGTAAGCATCAATTAATATTTGTTTTAATTCACTTACTAATGGTAATCTTGGATTTGCTGTCGTACATTGATCTTCAAAAGCTTTTTCTGCTAATTCATCTACTTTTGACATATATACAGCTTCATCTATTCCACATTCTCTGAATGATTTTGGCATTTCTAATTTTACTAGCATATCTTGAACTAATCTTACTAAAGAATTTACACCTTCTTCATTTGTGTAAGCTGGTAATCCCAATCTTCTAGAAAGATTTGCATATTTTTCATCTGCTATATATTTTTCATATTTAGGGAATGAAACAAATTTTGTTGGCATAGTTCCATTATATTTTATTACATATGGTAATAAAACAGCATTTGCTCTACCATGTGGCACATGATATTCTCCACCTATTTTATGAGCTAAAGAATGGTTTACTCCTAGAAATGCATTTGTAAAAGCCATACCAGCTATACAACTTGCATTATGCATTTTCTCTCTTGCAAGTTTATTATCTCCATTATTATAAGCTTCTATTAAATATTTAGTTACAAGATCTACTGCTTTTTCAGCTAATCCATCTGTATAATCTGAAGCCATGACAGAAACATAAGATTCAAATGCATGTGTTAATACATCCATACCAGTATCAGCTGTTAATCTCTTAGGTAATGTCATAACTAAATCTGGATCTATTATTGCAACATCTGGTGTTAGTTCATAATCAGCTAATGGATATTTCATGTTTTTCTCTTTATCTGAGATAACAGCAAATGATGTTACTTCTGAACCTGTACCTGAAGTTGTTGGAATTGCTACTAATTTAGTTTTTTCTCCTAATTTAGGGAATTTATATGTTCTTTTTCTTATGTCCATAAATTTAAGTTTTAAGCCTTCTACATCAGCATCTGGATGTTCATAGAATAACCACATACCTTTTGCAGCATCTATAGCACTACCTCCGCCTAATGCAATAATAACATCTGGCTTAAAGTTTTCCATTGCTCTTACACCTTTTTTTATTGTTTCAAAAGATGGATCAGCTTCAACTTCACTGAAAATTTCTGAATGAACATAAGATTCTCTTTTTCTTAAGTGATATAATATTTTATCTACATAACCAAATTTAACCATAGATTCGTCTGTTACTATAAAAGCTCTTGTTATTTCTGGCATTTTTTCTAAATATCCTATTGAACCTGCTTCAAAGTAAATTTTTTCTGGAACTTTAAACCATTGCATATTAACCCTCCTTTTTGCAACTCTTTTTATATTTATTAAATTAACAGATGACACATTTGCAGTTGTTGAATTTCCACCAAATGTACCACAACCTAATGTAAGTGATGGCATATTAGTATTATATATATCACCTATTGCTCCGTGAGTTGATGGAGAATTTACAATAATTCTTCCTACTTTAACAGTTTTAGAAAATTCTAAAATTACATCTTTATTTTCAGAATGTATAACAGCAGAATGTCCCATTCCTCCATATCTAATTAATCTATCACATAAGTCTATTCCTTCATTATAATCTTTAACTGTATAATATGCTAATACAGGGCTTAATTTTTCTTTTGAGAATGGATGTTCATCTCCAACACCATATTCTCTTACTACCAAAACTTTAGTATCCATAGGAATTTCAAATCCTGCTCTTTTAGCAATTTCATATGGACTTTGACCTACTATTGATGGATTTAATTTATTTCCTTGATCAGCTATAAACATTCCTGCTTTTAATTTTTCTTTTTCTTCTTCTGATACAAAATAACATTTTGCATTTCTCATTAATCTTTCAAATTCTTCTGCAATCTCTTCATCAACTATAGCAGATTGTTCAGAAGCACAAATCATTCCATTATCAAATGATTTTGATAAAACTAAATCTGTTACTGATGTTTCTAATTTTGCTGTTTTATCTATATAACATGGTACATTTCCTGGTCCTACACCTAGAGCTGGTTTACCACAAGAATATGCTGACTTAACCATTCCAGAACCACCTGTAGCTAAAATTAAGTTTACCCCTGGATGATTCATTAATAAGTTAGTTGCTGTTATTGATGGTTCTTCAATCCATAATATACAATCTTCTGGTGCTCCTTCAGATACCGCTGCTTCTCTTAAAATTTCGGCAGCAGCTACACTACATTTCTGTGCAGATGGATGGAAACCAAATATTATAACATTTCTTGTTTTTGCAGCAATTATTGATTTAAACATTGTTGTTGAAGTTGGATTTGTAACTGGTGTTACTCCAGCAATTATTCCTATAGGTTCTGCTATTTGAACATATCCCTCTTCTTCGTTTTCAGAAATTACTCCAACTGTTTTATCATACTTTATACTATGATAAACATATTCTGTAGCAAACATATTTTTAATTATTTTGTCTTCATATATTCCTCTACCTGTTTCTTCAACAGCCATTTTAGCAAGTTTCATATGATTATCTAGACCTGCCATTGCCATTTTTTTGATAATATTATTAACTTGGTTTTGATCTAGTTTTTTGTACTCTTCTGATGCTTTTTTAGCTCTCTCAACCAAATTATTAATCATATCTTCTATTCTTTGTTTTTCCTCTGGGCTAATTTCCTGTGCCATACTTTTCCTCCTTTTTTCTAATTATCATTAATAGTATATCCTTAATTAATTTTTTTTTCAATTATTTTTTTACATTTATTTATAATTTCGTATTACAAAAAACAAGCGAATTAATTAAAATCCGCTTGTTTTTTTAACAGGAAAATTTACAATTCTTCCTATTATTTAATTTTATTGTACATTCAATGAGTTTGTACTATACATTGTATTTGCATTACTAGATGTAGAATTTGTTGTATTATATGATGTATTTGTATTGTATATTGCATTAGTGTTGTATGCTGTATTTGTGTCATACATTGTATTTAAATAATCTGATTGTTTTTGCATTGATTCTATGGCATTATCCATAGCACTTACACTATTTTTTCTAATGTTTATAGCTTGAACAAAATAAGATAATACTTGATCTAACATTTTGTTTTTTACAACATCGTTAGAATTAAATTCAGTTACTTCTGGAATATCTATTGAATCAACTATTTTTAAATTTTCTTTTAGATTTATTGTTCCTGCAACTTTTACATCATCATAATCAAATTTTATATTTATTGATGATGTAGTATTTAATTCTTTATCTGTACTGCTTTCTTCTGTTGACTTAATAGTTAAATCTAATATACTATCTCCCATATATTTCATGTTCATTGTTAATGTTATATCTTTATTTTCTTGTTTTAATTCAATTTCCATTTTTATATCGTCTTCAGTTTCAACACTTAATAACATGTTATTTTTTGTCATATTAATATTCATTTTTATAACTTCGCCATTAGTATCTGCTGTTATTTCAGTATATACACCATCATCTTTTAAATTCATTGTAGCTTTTATTTCGTTATCTTCATCTGACATTGACATTTCAATTCTATATGTTTTAAACATATCTGCATATACTATAATTTTATATTTTATTGTATCATTATCTTTTATTTCTTGAACCATATCTTCCATAGATTCAATCATTGTATCAAAAGAATCTTCTAATTCAGTTTTAAATTCTTTATCTGTATATCCCATTTCTTCTAACATCATATCATATGTGTTAGTTGCTTTCATCATTTTGATATATTTTGATATTAGCATGTTTCTTCCTTCTGTGTCATTTTTAAAAGCTTCAACATATTTTGATACAAGTTCACTAGCTTCTTTGCTATTTAATGCTAATGTAATTTTTTCACAAGATTTATTATTGCCATCTATTGTGATTTCTGTTTTCTCTGTTGACAATTTATCATCTGTTGCATATCCTTCAAATATCTTTGAATATACATCTGAAAAATGATTTACTTCTTCTGATGTAAATTTAAAATCATCTAAATTTAAAGATGAAGTTTCAAAATTATCAATGTAATCAAAAACTTCTGTTAAAGATTCGTATGCTGTTCCTTTTAAAGAATTTTTAAATATAGTATAATATTTAGAATCTATAGATGGTACTTTTAATGCCATTGCTTCTGAATTGTATACAACTTCACCTAATTCTGTTCCATCTAATTCTAAATCACCATACATTTTATTCTTTTCAGTATCAGCTTTTAGATTTAGTTTAAGTTGGCTATCATTTACAACACCTTTTATTGATTTAACTTCTGTTGATGTAAGACTTGGTATATCTAAAGCATCAATATTTGCAGTTGCTTCTAAAGAATATTCAACTGGTTTTCCTTCCATTTTTGTATAAATTTTCTTGTCAGCAACATTCGTAGCCTCTTTAGAATTTTCACTTATTTTATCTCCTACATCTGAGAAAGCTCCTATAAATTTAGACTTTGAAGAAAAATTAAAGTTAATTAAATTTGTTTTTTGTGTTACAAAATATGCTACAACACCTAGTACTACTAACAATAATAAAACAACTATTAATATAATTACTGCTGCAGAACCTTTTTTTTGTTTAATTTTTTCGTCCATTTTCCCCTCCTATAAATAATTATTTATATAATATTCTTAGATTATGAAATCGATACAAAATCTAAAAAATAATATATCATTTTAATATTTAGAACAATAGTGGGCTGATTAAATTTTTATATATTTTAAATTGTAACGTTCAGCCCACGTTTAATTGTTCGTGTGCGAAATTTGCATATAGCAAATTTCTGTACAAAGTATTTGTTTAATAGGAAATTCAGAGAAATTTCCTATTAAATAAAACTTACTTATACAATATTAAATTTTAACATAACAAATTCTAGCAGTCAAGAATCCATTTATAATATTAAACCCCACAGAAATAATTTATTTCTGCAGGGTTGTTTCAATCACCAATCCTATATGGATTATAAGTATAAAATTTTTCACCATTGAACGTTTTAATCTCAACTAAAGTTTTACCGTAGTTGAGAGGTACAAGCAATTTGATTGAACGTTCAACCTCATCACACGAAACATCACCATATATCTCGTATCCCAGATGTCTGTAATAACGCTTCAAGAAACTCTTATTAGCATTATTCATAAATCTTGGAATATAGCATTTAAAAACTCCACCAACTGTATGAAGCCTTATAGCTCCAATATAATCAGTTAGGAAATCGTCATACTGAGATAACCTTTGATCTTTTTCAGCTACTCTGTTAAAAAGATCTTGGAGTCCATGGTCAAACACCCATTTTTTTGCAGTAGCCCAATGTCCTTTCGCTCGATATATCGGAATTTCTTCCTCCATACCATACCGAAAAATTATAAACCCTACCCGTAATGTTGGTTCTTTAAACATCATAAAGCCTCCTTAAAAGTGATTTGTTAGTATTATACTATTTTTTCTTGTTTTTTTCAACCTATTAACGTAAAAGTTACCGCCTAACTAAAAAAAATTAATTTTATTGTTGAATATCCTAAAAAAATTATAAAAAATATTTTTAAATATTTATCTGGTATTTTCTTAAGCATTTTTGAACCTATAAATCCACCTATTATTCCACCTATTGCACATTTTATTCCTATATTCCAATCTATATATGAATTATTAAAATAAAATATGCTACTTACTATTACCATTGGTAATATTGCAAATACCGATGTACTCCTAGCTTCTGCTTCACTCATATTTAATATATGAATAAATGCAGGAACTAAAATCATTCCTCCCCCAGAAGAGAAAAATCCACTAATAAATCCTGCAATCAACCCAATTATTATATTCAAAAATTTTTTCTTTTTCATACATATATTTTATCTATATTTAAATATTTTATACTATTTGTTTCCAAAACGGATTCTGTATCCACATCTTTTGCATAAAGGGTGGATTATTTTATGAGATTCAAATCCATTTATTATTTTATTTGCTAGTTCACCATTTAAAATTTCATTTAAAGAATTATTATATATGTTTCCTAAGTTTATATCTCCATTTTGATCTAAACAACAAGGTACTACATCTCCATTAACTAATATTCCTATTTGTTCTCTTATTCCATAACATTTTCCTTCTTCGCTTATTACTTCTCTATTAATATCCGGCCATTCAAATTGAACATCTTGATTCAAAAAAATATTATTTTCTAATTTTACAAAGGAATTTTCTTTAGTCTTTTCCATCAAACTTTGAACATTATATTCCGCTTCTAATAAATCAATTATTTGTTTGTTCTTTTCATTTTGACCAATGCAAGAAATATTCCATAACCTATAAGATATTATAATTTCAGTATTACTATGTATTAATCTTACAGCTTGCATTACATCAGTTAAATATTTCTCAGCATTCTCCTTCGTTATATCATTTTGATTTAAACTATGTAATGATATATTTATTTGTCTTATTGATTCATGATTGCATAATAATCCTACATTTTTAAGTAATAAAGTCGCATTAGTTGTTATATTGACTTTAATACCAATTTTATCACATTCTTCTAGCAATTCGTTTAATTTAGGATGAAGAAGTGGCTCACCTTTTATGTGCAGACATATTAAATCAGTATAATTTTTTACATCTTCTAATATGTATCTAAAATTTTCTACTTCTATAAACTCCTTTTTTCTATTTCCTTCCGGACAAAATTTGCATTTTAAATTGCATACATTTGTTATTTCAATATAAACTTTTTTAAATCTTTTTTTGCTCATTTCATATCCTATCTATATATTTTTATAAAATCTTTACTAAAGATTTTATCATGCTATTTGCCTTAATTACAATATTTATTTTTATAATTATGCAAACATATATAAATATATATAAGCTAATATGTACGCAATTACCCCACAGATTGGAAAAGTATAAATCCAAGCTTTTGCTATATCAAGAAACGTTTTTTTATTTATTTTAGAATTTTTATTTTCAAAAGATTCAGCAACTATAGCCATAGTTTTTACATGAGTGGTACTTACTGGTAATCCAGTTAAACTTGCAATAAATAAAGTAACTGTTGTAGATATATCTGTTTTTAAAGCTGATTTGTTATTTAAATCAGATATTCCCCCTCCTACTTTTTCAACAATTTTCTTTCCGCCTATAGATACTCCAAAAAACATAAGTAATCCTGTAAAAATTACAATCCAAATATAATTTTCAGAACTTAGTATTTTTAATGTATTTGTATTATTATATATTGCTAAAAATATTATCAAAATTCCTATAAACTTTTGACCATCTTGAGCTCCATGCATAAAAGACATTCCTATACTTCCAAGTACTTGTGCTCTTTTTACAAATTTGTTTGATACTTTATCAAGAAAATGGTTAAACATTCTGGATATAACAACTGATACAATGCAAGTTCCAACTACTGACCATATTAATCCAACTAATACATTTTTCCATTCTTCAATGTTTATAGCATTTTCAAATCCATATAAAGCTATAGAACTTCCTGTTAGCCCTGCAATTAATCCATGTGTCTCACTAGTAGGAATTCCTAAAAAAAGAGCAATTAAAGAAAATATTATAACAGCAATCATCGCACATAATAAACCTATAATTCCTGTTTTATCAGTATTTAAATTTACAATTGAACTCATGCAATTAGCAACAGATATATTTATAAAACTCATTGTAATTATTCCTAAAAAATTAAATATTGCACTAATTTTTGTTGCCTTGTTAAATTTCATAACATTCGTCCCAATTAATGTCACAATAGCATTAGGTGCATCTGTTATAGCATTTGTCAAAATTAATGCAGATATTATTATAAATGTAACTATATACATATTTATTCTCCTTGTCTTTTTCAATATAATATTTATATGACATTAATTTTTAAATATTATTGACATTAAAAAATTAATGTCATATTATTAAATTAATTTTTTTGAAAGGATTAATTTTATGAAAAAAAGAATAAGTTTTATTGTTTTATTATTTTTAATAACATTTAGCACAATATCTTTTGGAAATACTTTAGATTTAAATTTAAAATCAAACAAAAATAATATTAAAAAAGGAGAAAAAGTTAACATTACTGTTGAATGGAAAGAAGGCATGCAAGCAGCAGATTTTTCATTAATTTATGATAATTCAGCTCTTAAATTTTTAAGTTCTGATATAGACAATTTTTGCAAAATTTCAAATAATGAAATTGAAGTAGCTTGGTTTTCAGTAGATAATACTGATAAAACTTCTTTAAACTTTGAATTTGAAGCTTTAAAAACTGGAAAAACTACTCTTTCTACTAAAATAAATGCAGGATTTGCTGATAAAGATTTAAATGTGCCTGATAATTATAATAATTCATCAATAGAAATAAATATAAAAAATTCTTTTTCTTTTATTTTTGTTTTTATTATCATTCTTATTATAGTAATAATATTATTTTTATATTTCAATAAATCTAAAAAAACTGCTAGAAGAAAAAGGTAAAAAAAAAATCCCCCATATCGGGGATTTTTTTATTTATATACATATTGTTGTGGATTAACGTGTTCTCCGTTTATTCTTATTTCTAAATGTAAATGTGGACCTGTTGAATTTCCTGTTGACCCCACTGCAGCTATTGTATCATCTATTGTTACTGTTTCTCCAGCACTTACATATAAACTATTACAATGTGCATAATAAGTTTGAATTCCATTACCATGATCTATTATAACTAGATTTCCATATGAACCTTTATATCCTGCAAATGATACAACACCATCTGCCACTGGATGTATTGGAGTACCTATTGATGTACAAATATCCAATCCTGTATGATTTCCAGAAGATCTTGAACCATATCTTGATGATATCATACCTGTATCCATAGGTCTACATATTGCTATTCCATTTAATGTAGATTCTTGTTTTTGAGATAATTCAAATTCTTTTACTTTTATTTCTACTTCTTCATCTAGACTTTCTTTAGCAACACTAAATGCTGTTGCTTCATTTGTATTTTCACTGTAACATTCTACTATTCCTAAATCAAGTTCTAAATCAGCTTGAAGATCTTGTTTTATTTCATTTACAATTTCTTCTGCTTCATTTAATGATTCTACTATACCTCTAGTTTCACCATCTAATGTAATTGCATAAGATCTGTATGTTATATCTGCATTACTTTTTATTTCTTCTAACACTTTATCTTCTTCTGTTTTAATATCTTTTTCAGCTAACTTTAATTCATATGTTGGCATTTCTTTTAATGATATAAAAGCTATATTTTCTTCTTCAGTATTTATATATTCATTTACCTTTTCTTCAACATCCTTTTGCTCCTTTACATATCCTAGAAGCTTACCTGCTAATGTGACTTTATATACAGGTTTATAATTTACTATAACTGTTAATAGTATAATAATAAATGTTATTGGTAAAATTGATAGAACTGCTAACGCTTCTTTTGTGTATTTTCTACCTTTTAAATTTATTATAAAATTCACTCTCCAATCTTTTAGTCTAATTTCTAGACCTTTTTTAGTGTCACAACAAATTAATTATAACATATTTTTACAAGTTTTTCAAATTATAGAATTTTGGTTAATTCAAGCATTTGTATTTTTATATTGTTAAGAGAATGAAAACGGGAATAATATTAAACTATTACTCCCGTTTTCTCGCTTTTCCTTCGTTTTTCTTGTTTTTTTAGTATGTAAGATTTATAAACATTATAATTTGTTATTATAATCTTCTATAGCTTTTATCATATAACCCAAAACAGCATATAGAATAGATCCTACCACTATGCCTCCAAGAAAACTGCTTACCAAGAACTCTGTTATAGTGCCGTACTGATTCTTTACTCCGTTAATAATGCAAAAACCAATACATGAGATGCCTATAATTACCAACATCCTCTTAACGTCTTTAGTTAAAGAATTCCACCATTCCTTAACAGGGTTCTTATGCCGATTATTTAATCTCTTCATATTTTTACCCTCCTGCGATAAAATTAATATTTATATAATATCATGTTTACATAAGCTTTTCAAGTATTTATTTACTTTCAGCATAAACTATTTTTCCAAATTTAATTTCATTACTCTTTTTTTGGAATTCTATTATAACTACAGGCAATATTGATATTCCTAAAACATATCCCCATTGAACCAAATTTAAACCAACAACTCCAAATAAATTTGCTATTCCAGGAATTAAAACTACTATTATTTGAAGAAAACCTGCTGCAGCAAATGCTAAAAGTAAATATTTATTATCAAATAAAGTTTTATTTAATATGCTCTCATCTGATTTTATATTAAAACTATGTATTAACTCTAATAAACCTAAAGATACAAATGCCATTGTTCTACCAACTTCTAGACCATAAAATCTATTTCCAATAAAGAATGCAAGTAATGTTAAAACACCAATCATACTTCCTTCTACTAATATTTTTCCCATCATTCCATCTGAAAATATTCCTTTCTTATTATCTATAGGTTTTCTATTCATAATATTCTTATCCTCTTTTTCTAAACCGAGAGCTATAGCTGGAAAAGAATCTGTTACAAGATTAATCCATAATAATTGAATAGCAAGCAAAGGTGATTCTATTCCTATTAATAGTCCTAAAAATATAACCACTATTTCCCCTACATTTGTAGCAATTAAAAAATGTATAGCCTTTTTTATATTTTCATATATGTGCCTTCCTTCTTTTACAGACTCAACAATAGTAACAAAATTATCATCACTTAAAATCATATCTGATGCATTTTTTGCAACATCTGTACCTCCTCCCATTGCAATTCCTATATCTGCACTTTTTAATGCAGGAGCATCATTAACACCATCTCCAGTCATAGCAACAACTATATTATTTGCTTTAAAAGCCTCTACAATTCTAACTTTATGCTCAGGTGAAACACGAGCAAACACCGAATATTTCATTATATCTCTTTCAAATTCTTCCTTGCTTATTTCATCTAATTGCTTTCCTGTTATTGCTATGTCTCCTTTTGTATAAATTCCTAATTCTTTAGCTATTGCTGTAGCAGTAACTATATGGTCTCCTGTTATCATAACTGTCTTTATACCAGCCCTTTTACAATTTGCAACAGCTTCTTTTACTCCTTCCCTCGGTTCATCAATCATTCCAACTAATCCAACAAATATTAAATTTCTTTCTATTTGTTTGCTATCCATATTATTTGGTAAGTAATCTACATCCGTATAAGCAACACCTAAAACTCTATATGCTTTCTCTGCCATACTTATATTTTCTTTTCCAATAGCATTTCTTTCAGTATCACTAATATTTTTTATACTTCCAACCTCATATACCCTATTACAAATTTTAAGTAAAACATCAGGTGCTCCTTTTGTAATTATTCTATACTTATTACCATATTTATGTACAGTGGTCATTAATTTTCTTGTAGAATCAAATGGTATTTCATTAACTCTTCTCATTCTTGAATACAGCTCATCTTTTTTTATTCCTGCTTTAAAAGCATATGTTACAATTGCAGATTCGGTTGGTTCTCCTGTTGCAATAAAGCTCTCATTTTCTATTTCTATATTACTATTACTACACATAGTAGCAAGTTCTAAAACAAACCTTTTATCATTTTCATTTCCAAAACATCTTACTTCTTTTAATTCCATTTTATTTTTTGTAAGAGTTCCTGTTTTATCTGAGCAAATTACCTTACTACACCCTAAAGTTTCAACTGCAGGTAATTTTCTAATAATAGCATTCTTTTTAGCCATTTTAGTTACTCCTATTGATAGCATGATTGTAACTACTGCTGGTAACCCTTCTGGTATTGCTGCTACAGCTAGTCCAACAGATGTCATAAACATTTCAATAGGATCTATTTTCTTTATTATTCCTATTACAAAAATTGCAAAACATATACCTAAGGCAACAAAACCTAATTTTTTTCCTACCTCTCCGTAATCTTTTTTGTAAAGGTGTTTCTGGTGACTCTCCAGTTATAAGCATTTTGGCAATTTTTCCTACTTTAGTATTCATTCCTGTTTCTGTTACTATTGCTTCACCATGTCCTGATGTTATTATTGACCCAGAAAATACCATATTAGCCATATCACCTATTGGTATATCTTCATTAAATATAGCATTAGCATTTTTAATTATACTCTCTGTTTCACCTGTTAAACTAGATTCTTCTGCTTTTAAATTATATGAACTAATAAGTCTTGCATCTGCAGGTACGTAATTTCCAGATTCCAAAATTATAATATCTCCAACTACTACATCAACAGCAGGAATAGTTAAATGTCTTCCATCTCTTATTACTTTTGCAACAGGTGCTGACATTTCTTTTAATGCATCTATAGATTTTTCCGCTTTTTCTTCCTGTATTACTCCCATTAAAGCATTAAAAACTACTATAGAAATAATTATTATAGAATCCACATAATCATTTTCATGTTGAAAATATGAAATAAATGCAGAAACAATTGCAGCTATAATTAAAATTATAATCATAAAATCATTAAATTGTTTTATGAATTTTATAAATATACTTTCTTTCGATACTTCTTCTAGTTTATTTATCCCATATTTTTCTCTTCTTTCTATTACCTCCTCTTTTGTTAATCCTTTACTCATATTAGTATTTATTTTTAAAGATACATCTTTTGATGACATTGTATGCCACACTATAATCCCTCCCTTTTCATATGTTTATATTTATATATATGTACAAGCTTTTATAATTATTACAAAAATCTATAATTCTTATATATTTTTGTCAGTCAATTTTTTTATACTATGAAACAAAAGAAATTACATATTATATAACAAATTTCACTTTTTCTACATATTATTTAATATAAAGGAGGTTTTATGTTAATTTCATCAATACTACTTGCTATATCAACAAGCATAGATTCTTTTGGTATAGGTATAACATATGGCGTTAAAAATACAAAAATTTCACTACCTGCTATTTTAATTTTAATAATAATATCTATGAGTATTACATCTCTTTCTTTATGTTTTGGAAATATTTTGCTTTTAATACTGCCTGATTTTATATTATATTTTTTAGGTAGTTTTTTACTTATATTAATGGGAGTTTTCATAATTTTTCAGTCCATATATAAACCGAAAAAACTGAAAAAAAAAGATTATTCTAAGAAGACATATCATTTTTTTATAGAATCACTTGGACTTACAATTCAAATAATAAAAGATCCTATTTCCTCTGATTTAGATAATTCTAAAAATATAGATTGGAAAGAAGCTTTATATTTAGGAATAGCATTGTCTATTGATTCTTTTTGTATTGCTATAAGTGGAACTTTCCTTGGAATAAATAGTTTTATTTTTCCTATAATGGTAGCATCATTTCAAATTATTTTTATATCTTTTGGAAAATTTATAGGAAAAAATTTTATAAAATTATTAAATATATCAGATAATATGTGTAGTATATTATCAGGAATATTATTGATATTTATAGGTATAGCTAAATTTTTCTGTTAACTTATTGATTTTTTTATATGTATCTTATATACTATTTTTGATTTTAAAAATAGGAGTATTTTATGTTTAAAAGTAATATGGTTTTAATTATGATTATAATAAGTATATTTTCAGGAGCAGATTTATCTAGTTTTATGTTCTCTTCTACCCCATCTACAATAGAAATGCCTCTATCTACAATGGAAAATGAAGAAGTAGTAACATTTAATAAAGATTTAAAATTATATATTGGAAACAATCTTCAAGGTTCTCAAATAAGAACTTTAATTAATATGATTCAAACTTCTAATACTACTCATCCAGATAAGCAAATAATACTTTCTTTAAATTCAATAGAACATTCTTCATCAGATGAACTTTTAGAAGCTATTAATGATATAAACCTTACAGATTCTTTCACAGTTTACTTTGAATACAGTCCATCTGGTTTTATAAATAAAGCTGTAATTAATAAAAATATGGTACAAACACCTTCACCAAGTCCAAGTGGTTCACCTTCAAATAACACAATTACAATTTCACCTACAGCCGACGGTAATACTGTTTCAAATTCAACTGAATCACCTGCTCCTACTGTAACACCAACAGCAACAGCAACACCGACTCCAACGCCTACACCTACACCAATATCTGGTAATGTATCTACAACTGTTACTTTTTAGTAATTACTTTAGCTAATAGAAAGTTCAGGATTTCCAATTAGAAAAAAATGATATTTGCTTAAAAACAAATATCATTTTTTCTATTTCAATTTCATTGATAACAATTTTGAAATTCCACTCTCTTCCATTGTTATACCATAAACAGTATCAGCCGCTTCCATAGTACCTTTTCTATGAGTAATAACTAAGAATTGAGTTTGTGATGTAAATTTCTTTAAATATTCTGCAAATCTATATACATTTACATCATCAAGTGCAGCCTCGATTTCATCCAATACGCAGAATGGTGCTGGATTAATTTTCAATATTGCAAATAATAATGCTATTGCAGTAAAAGCTCTTTCTCCTCCTGATAATAACATCATATTTTGAAGTTTCTTTCCTGGTGGTTGTACTTGTATATCTATTCCTGATTCTAAAACATTAGATTCATCTGTTAATATAAGTTCTGCTTTTCCTCCACCAAATAGTTCTTTGAATACTTCTCCAAAATTCTTATTTATTATTTTAAATTGTGCTTCAAATTGATTTTTCATTGTATTAGTAATTTCAGCAATTACTTTATTTAACTTACTACTTGAAGTTTCTAAGTCTAATCTTTGCTCACACATAAAGTCATATCTTTCTTTTAGTTCTTTATACTCTTTTATAGAGTCAATGTTTATACTTCCTAATTCTTTTATATCATTTCTTAAAACATTTACTTTCTTTTGAACTTCAGCCACATTTTCTGGCTTTTTATACTCTGTTGCATTACTTGGTGTAAGCTCATAATCTTCCCACATTTTATTTACAATTTGTTCTAATTCAACTTCTAGTTTTGATTTTTTCACTTCTAATTTTGAAACTTGATTTTTAATATCTTCTATATTTTTTAATTGTTCTGTTATGTCTTCTTCAGTTTTATTAAGTTTCTCATTTTTAGAATTTCTTTCTTGTTTTAGTTCCTCAACTTTAGCTCCACTACCTTGAACTTCTTCATTTAATTTTTGAATTTCTACATTAATTTCTTCTATTCTAATTTTAAATTCTTCATTGCTTTTTAATAATGATTCTCTTAATTCTAATTTATTTTTAATACTTGCTTCATTATTTGCAATATCTAATGAAATTCTTTCAACCATTTCGTCTATTGAATTTTGACTTTCATCAAATGAAGATACTGATATCTTTAAGTTTGTTATATCAAAATTCAAATCATCTATATATTTTTGATTGTCCTTGTTAGTACTTGCAAATTCTGTAACAATCTCATTTATAGATGCATTTTCTTCATCTATTTTTTTAATTTCTTCATCTAAATTATTTTCTGCCTCTTTAGTTTTTATTTTATTTATCTTTATTTGTTCTAATTCTTCTCTTAATCTCTTTAGTTTTTCTTCTGCCTTTTGAATAGTTTCATCTATTGATACTATTTTTTGCTTTTCTGTAGCATATACAATTTCTATATCTTGCATTTCTTTTTCAAGGCCAATAGACAACTCTAATACATCTTTTATACTTTCTTCATATTCATCTTTTTCTTTATTTAAATTTTCTATCTTTTTAGCTAGAACTTTAAGTTCTTTATCTAATTCTTTTATTTCTCCTGCTCTACCTAATATATTAGTTGTTTTTTGAGCCACAGAACCTCCTGTTATTGCACCTGATGGATTTATAACATCACCCTTTAGAGTTACAATTCTAAATGAATATGAGTTTTTTCTTGAAAGCTCTATTGCAGAATCCATATCATCAACAACAACTGTTTTTCCTAGTAAATTAAATATTATTTGCTCGTATTTTTTATCAAATTTTACTAAATCTGATGCAATTCCAACTATTCCTTTAATATTCCCGCTCTTTATATTATCTAGTTTTTTGCCTTTAACAGAACTTATTGGTAAAAAAGATGCTCTTCCTAATGTATTTACTCTTAAATATTCAACTAATCTTTTTGCATCTTCTTCTGTATCTGTTACTATGTTCTGCATTGTAAATCCTAAACACATTTCTATTGCTGTTTCATATTCCTTTGGAACTGTTATCAAATTAGCAAGTACTCCATGCATTCCTTTTGAAATAGAAGAATCTTTTTCTGCTTCTAATAATAATGCTTTTACACTTCTTGTATAACCTTCTTTTTCTTTCTCTGTTTCTATTAAAAATCTTTGTTTTGATTCTTTAATTCTCTGCTCTGACATTAGATTATTTATTCTAATATCATAATCTTTTAATTTGTTTGTACTTTCTTCTTTCTTTTTTGAAATTTCATCTAAACTCTTATTAATACTATCTCTTTTTCCTTCAAGTTCATAAAATTCTTTTGCTATGTCTTCCTTCGAAAATCTTATTCCATCTAACTCTGAAATACTATTATTTATTTCGTTTTTTACAATTTGTTCTCTTTTTTCTATGTTAGCATAATTAGCTTTTTCAGTATTTATTTTAGCTATAATTTCAAATTTATTTTCTGTATTTTCTTCTAATCTAGCCTTTTTAGACTCTATTTCTAATTCTTTAGCAGTTAATTTTGATGTTAAATTTGCAAGTTCTTCTTCTTTCTCCTTTAATTCCTGTGCAAATTTTTCTTTATTATTCAACAAATTTTCTTTTTTATCTGATTTTTGCTTTTTCTCTTCTTCTAATTCTTGAATCCTTGATTTCAATTCTTCGATTTCTGTAGCATATCTATTATAATTCTCTGTATTGCTCTCTATCTTTTGATTTGAAACATTTATTTCAGAATTTAATTGTTCTTTTTTCTTTTCATTTTCAAACCCTAAATTTTGCACTGATTCAATTTTTAATATTAATTCATCTATTGCAGTTTTTAAATTTTCCTTCAATGCCTGCATATTATTTAATCTTTCTTCTTCTTTAACATTTTGTACTTCAAATACATCAATGTTTTCTACAACTTCTGCTATTCTTTCTTTATATGAATCAATATTATGTAAAAATAACCCTATCTCAATATTTTTAAGTTCTTCTCTTAAACTTAAAAATTTCTTGGCTTTTTCAGATTGAACTTTTAAAGGTTCAATATTTACTTCTATTTCAGATAAAATATCATTTATTCTAAGTAAATTTACTTTTGTTTGTTCCAATTTCTTTTCAGCTTCTAATTTTCTAACTCTATATTTTACAATTCCTGCAGCTTCTTCAAATATATGTCTTCTATCTTCAGATTTGTTACTCAAGATTTCATCAATTTTTCCTTGACCTATTATTGAATATCCATCTTTTCCTATTCCTGTGTCCATAAATAGTTCTAATATGTCTTTTAATCTACATGGAGTTTTATTAATAAAATATCCAGTTTCACCACTTCTATATATTCTTCTTGTTACTGTTACTTCTGAAAACTCTATTGGTAACTTTCCATCTGAATTGTCAAATACTATTGAAGCTTCAGCAAATCCTAATGATTTTCTAGCTTGTGTTCCAGCAAATATTATATCTTCTGATTTTGAACCTCTTAAAGATTTCATACTTTGTTCACCAAGTACCCAACGAATACTATCAGATATATTACTTTTCCCAGAACCATTTGGCCCTATTACAGTTGTTATACCTGGCATAAATTCTAAAGTAGTTTTATCAGCAAATGATTTAAATCCTTGTAATTCTAGTTTTTTTAAATACATATTTTTTTCCTTCTTGCTTTTTAATTTGCTTTAATCATATATTATATTTACATTTTTCGCAAGAGTTTTTTTCATTTTAAACCTATGAAACACTAACTATTTTTATTTTATTTTTCAAAAATACTTTTTTATTTTTTTATTTAGTGATATTATTTTTATATAATAGGGTTGTTTTTAGAATTTCCTATTATATAAATACTTTGTAAAGAATTTTTTGAGAGGATTTTAGGTATTCATATGAGTTTTTTAAAAAAGGAACTTTTTGATTTTTATAGTACTATGAATTTAAAGTCTTATGACTTAAATGAACGTATGCGTTATCAATTAGCAATGTTAGATGGATTAGATGCATTTACAAGAAGGCACTCTGAAAATGTTGCAACTATTACTTGTAACCTTTGCCAATATTTAAAACTTGACGAGGGATTTACTATTTATTGTACAATTTGTGCATATTTGCATGATATAGGAAAAATTTTTATTCCACCAAGTATTTTACAAAAAACTTCTAGACTTACTGATGAAGAATTTGAAGTTATGAAAACTCATACTACTATTGGTTATAATATGTGTATGAAAGATTTACAATTAAGACCATACCACGCAGGAGCTTATTATCATCATGAAGGTCTTGATGGCAGTGGATATCCTAACGGTATTTCTGGCAAAGAAATTCCATATGAAGCTCAAATTATTAGGGTTGCTGATGAATTTGAAGCTATTACAGCAAAAAGGCAATACAAATCTCACGTAGGAATTGTTGATGCATTAAACATAATTATAGAGCATGCTAAACCTTCTCCACATCATAATGTTGGTAAAGTTGATAAAAAAATTGTTAAAGCTTTAATTAAAGTTGTTATAGATGATACTGAGTATGAAATTTCTGCTAGAACTGATTATTTAAATTATTTAAAATCTGAAATAAAACGTATGCAAGAAGCCAATAAATTTTATAAAAAAATGGTTGAGGCAAAATCAGATGAAAAAAGAGAATATTTTAAGCAGTACACTGAAGTATATCTTCAAAGAACAGAAACAGTTGATGAATGTCCAGCTATATTAGAAGAACTTCAAGAAGCATATAAAACACGAAAAACACAAATAGAAAATTTATATAAAGAAGTTAAAAAAATTAAAAAATTATCTGTTTAGTTATTTATTTTGTATAAAACAATAGTGGGATGAACTCTATATTTAAAATTACAGAGTTCATCCCATGTTTAATTGTTCGCATGCGAAGTATTTCTAGAACAATAGTGGTCTGATTAAATTTTTCTACATTTTAAATTGTAACGTTCAGCCCACGTTTAATTGTTCGTGTGCGAAATTTGCAAAGCAAATTTCTGTACAAAGTATTTATATTATAGGAAGTTCAGAGAACTTTCCTATAATATAATAGAAAAGCGACTACATAACATGTAATCGCTTTAATAGTATTTGGGTAGAAATGTGCTTACCTTAAATCAATCTCTATGACTCCCGTTTTGATTTCAGCAACATCACAGCCCGATGTGTACCTAAGTGAAAGTTCAGCACATGCATCTGCTATCAGTTTTTCCGCCGCATAAATATCAAAAGCTTCTGCTGAGCTTATCCTATGTCTTGGACAAGTGAAAGAGTCATCACTTAAACAAATTTTTACCACAAACTCTTTCATCCTGCTTATATTGACTTTTACTACAGGATTTACAAAGAAGCCTTTTTGGGCAGCTTTTTCGCACTCTGCATGTAATTTGTCCACCAGAAGCTGAGTTAAATTATCTGTAAAAAACTTTTTCAGTTTCTCCTTTTCCTCAGGAAAAATTTTTTCTTCGAAAGTTTTCTTTGCATCCGCCTCAGCCTGGTTCTTTTCCTCCTTAAGTTTCTTTAAAATCTCTTCATCCAAATACATATTCTTACCTCCAAAATAAATAATGATTTCAATATAAATTTTGGAGGAGCCCCTCCGAAAACTTATATCGGAAGGTGGTCCTAAAAAAACCTTCTATTTAATATTATAACACTGTTTACATAAATAGTCAATTTATTTCTTTACAAACTTAGTGATAAGTTCTTCTATAGTTATTATTTCTTTTTCTCCTGTTTTTACATTTTCTAATTCTAATTTACCTTCTTCTACTTTATCACCTAAAACTATCATATATGGTGTTCCAAATACTCTACAGTCTTTTATTTTTGAACCTAATGTTCCAGATTCTCTATCATCTAAAATTGAATCAATTCCATTTTGTTTTAGCAACATATATATATCTTCAGCTTGTTTTACTTTATCTTCATTATCCATTTTTGGAATTATTTGAAATTTATATGGTGCTATATTTTCATTTAAAACAAATCCATTTACTTTATCGCTTTTATCTGTTACTACTGAATTTTCATATATTGCTGCAACAGTTCTACTTACTCCTATTCCATAACATCCCATATAAAATGGTAATTCTTGACCATCTTGACTTGTATATGTTGCATTCATTATTTCAGAATATTTTGTACCTAATTGGAATATATGACCTAATTCTATTGATTTTCTCTTTTCTAATTTGCTTATATCTGTTATTCCATATTCTTCTTTTAAATATTGTTCATAATTTTCTTTTTCCAATATTTCTGTATTTAAAGCAGTTTTGGTTGCTGGATCATATAAAATAGTATCTTCACCAATTTCAGATAAAAGCATAAACTCTTCTGATTTTTTTCCACCTATATTTCCACTATCTGCTGCTACTGGAATTACATCTAATCCTAATTTATCAAATATCTCAATATAAGCATTTCTCATATTTTGATATGTTTCTATTAAATCTTCTGGGCCTTTGTTAAAACTATAAGCATCCATCATTGGGAAAGTTTTTCCTCTTAGTAAATATCCTCTTGTTCTTATTTCATTTCTATACTTTTCTCCAATTTGATAAAATGTTGTTGGTAAATTTTTATATGATTTTAATTTTTCTCTTGCAAACTCTACAACAGCTTCTTCAGCAGTAGGAGCTAAACAATAATTTCCTTTATCTGTTTCTACTGTAAGCATTACACCTTCTTCAACATATTTATCATATCTTCCAGATGCCTTCCACATTGATTCTTGTTGTAAAGTTGGTAGTAAAATCTCAATACAACCATATTTATTTAAGGTTTCTGTTATTATTTTTTCTACATTTCTTCTTAATAATAATGGAACATTATTGTATGCATATATTCCTGTTCCAAATTGTGTTATTTGACCTGATTGTAATAAAATTTCTTGTGCTGGATACATTGGGTCTGTAACATTTAATTTTATATTTCCTATTCCTGCTTGTGATAATTTCATATTAATTCTCCTTTTCTTCTAATTCTTCATTATTATCCACATTTTGTTCAGTATTTGTGGATTCAAATTCTTCTAATACTATTTGTTCATTTTCATCTAACTTATATTTTGGTAATTCCGGAAGCTCATCTAGTGATGACATTCCAAACATTTTTAAAAAGTTTGAAGTAGTTCTATATAAAGTGGGTCTTCCTGGTGCATCTAATTTTCCAGCTTCTTCTATTAAGTTATATTCTAATAATTTATATATAGTACCATCTACCGAAACACCTCTTACGGCTTCGATTTCTGATCTTGTTATCTTTGGATTATATGCAATTATAGCTAATGTCTCCATAGCTGCATTAGAAATAGTTGGTTTTGCCCTATTATCAAACAATGGATACACATATTCGTAAAATTCTTTTTTTGTACACATTTGGTATCCATCATTTACTTTTATTATTTCTATTCCTTTGTTTTTTTCTTCATATTCTAATCTTATTGTTTCTATAATTTTAGCTATATCTTCTGCACCAAGTTCTACAACATTTATTAGTTCGTTAATTTTTACAACTCTCCCTGCTGCAAATAACATAGTTTCAATTACAGATTGTGCTTTTTCAAATTCCATAATTTTTCTCCTAATATTCATTATTTTACATTATCACATAGATATTTTCAAGTGTCAATAAGATTTTTATGTAAAACTACTTAATTTTATAATCAAACATGTATATTATTTCTCTTTACAGTTTTATTTTTATATGTTAAAATTAAATTGATTTTATATTAAGAGGTGAAATTATGCATAGAGAAATAGAAGTAATACCTGGAGATGGTTCTAACTTAAATATCTCTCCTGTAGAAGATCATATTGCAAATCTTAGGCCTAAAAATACAGGTACTAAGAAAAAAGTTATAATTCCAACACCAATTAGAACTCCAGAAAAGCCAAAGGCTATAAAGAAAAAGAAAAAATTAAACCAGAATAAAGAACAAAAGCGGACATTAATAACTTTTGCACTTATTAAAACATTTTGAAGTCCGCGTCTTTGTTCGTGTGCGAAATTTGCAAAGCAAATTTCTGTGCAATATATTTCTATGATAGGAAGTTCAGAAACCTTTCCTATCATAGAACAATAGTGGGCTGAACGCTACATTTTAAATCGTATCGTTCAGCCCATGTTTAATTGTTCGTGCGCGAAATTTGCAAAGCAAATTTCTTTTATATAATAGAAAAACTCCTATTACTAGGAGTTTTGGTAGCGAGAAGTGGATTCGAACCACCGACCTGTCGGGTATGAACCGAATGCTCTAGCCAGCTGAGCTATCTCGCCATATTTTAATTGCTTCATTGTTAAAACTAAGCAAGTATTATTATACTTGCTTAGTATCAGTTTGTCAATACATTTTTTAAATTTTATTCTTCTAATCCGAAACTTATTCCTATTGCATCATTTACCTTATTCATAATTTTTTTATCATCTATATGTCCAATTTTTTCTTTTAACCTACTTTTATCTATTGTACGGATTTGTTCTGCAAGCACTACTGAATCTGATTTTAATCCTACATTTTCTGAACCAATTTCTATATGGGTAGGTAATTTGTTTTTTCCTGTTTGTGAAGTTATAGCAGCTGCAATTACAGTTGGACTATACTTATTACCAGTATCGTTTTGTATAATAAGTACTGGTCTTATACCTCCTTGCTCAGAGCCAACTACAGGACTTAAATCAGCATAAAACATATCTCCCCTTTTTATCATCATTTCTTTCACTCCCAATAATTTCTATATCTAGAATTTTTATTATTTCAATATTTTAAATATCTTACTTACTTAATTCTATCTCATTATATAATATGTATATTGTCCCCTTTTGCTTACTATCTAACAACTCCATTTTTTCAATTTTACCAGATTCTTTTTTTACATATATTTTTTTTGTATATATGTACTTATTTTTTACATTTGTTACGCTTGTTTCTAATATTATATAATTCTTCTCTTCATAACATTTAGAATCATTGGAATTTTTATAATCTTCTATGAATGTATTTAAAAATAAATAATTATTTGCAACCCATTCATAATTTTCATAAATTTTTTCTAAATTTAAATTAGCATTTTTTATACTCAAATTATTTCCATCAAATTCAATTTTTACTTTTCCTATTTCTTCATTCTCTATAACTTCTTGCGTAAATTTTCCATCTTTCCATTCTTGTTTTAATTTATATTCGTTTGTATTTTTATTGCTATTTACTATTACATTTATAACAGCTGTGTAAGATTTTGTATTTAAAATATCTGTTGCAATATCTTCTGTTGATTTACTAATAATATTATTACCAAAATTTATTTTTTTATAATTACAAATTAATAAAATTATAAAAATAAAAATTAGAACTAATATAACTGTAACCTTTTTTAATTTCATAAAACACTCTCCTAACCATAGAATAAATTTTGAGTATAGGTAACTTTAAATTTTTCTGTGTAATAAACTCTTTATCTAATAGGCATTTTTTTCAAACTTCTTATTAAATAAAAAAAATAGAGAATAGCATAATTACTATTCTCTATCATTTTATTCTATAATGCTTGGTAGTATTCTATTAGGACTTGTCGTAATTCATCCTTATCCTCTATTTCATTAATTCTTTCTCTTATCTTAGTTGCATCTTTTTGTCCTTTAATGTACCACGCTATATGCTTTCTCATTTCTCGAACTGCTGTATACTCACCTTTCTCTTGAATAACTAAATCTAAATGTTCTAAAATTATTTTTAATTTTTCCTCATTACTTACTTCTTCTAATTTTGTACCATTTTCTAAATAATAAATAATCTTTTTAAAAAGCCATGGATTTCCTAATGTTCCTCTTCCACACATTATTCCATCAACTCCGGTATATTCAAACATTCTTAAAGCATCTTCCTCTGTATATATATCACCATTTCCTATTACAGGGATTTTTACCGTCTCCTTGACTTTTTTTATTATTTCTAAATCTGCTTTTCCACTATAAAATTCATCTCTACTTCTTCCATGAATAGTTATCGCTGAAACTCCTGCTCCTTCTGCTATTTGTGCTAATTCTTGTGCCACTATATTATCAGATGTGTATCCTTTTCTCATTTTTACTGTAACAGGAACTTTTGACATCTTTACAACCTGTTTTATTATCTCTTCTGCAAGTGGTAAATTTAATAGCAATGAACTTCCATCTCCATTTTTTACAACCTTTGGTGCTGGACATCCCATGTTTATATCTATAATATCAGCCTTTGAGCTTAATATTTCTGCTGATTTTCCCATTATATCTGGTTCATTTCCAAATATCTGAATAGAAACAGGTCTTTCTTCTTCATTAATATTTACCATTTTTTTAGTTCTTTCATCATCATAATATATTGCTCTACTGCTTACCATTTCTGTGCAAACTAAACCAGGATTATATTTTTTGCATATAATTCTAAATGGCAGGTCTGTAATTCCTGCCATTGGAGCTAATATTATATTATTTTTCAATTTTACATTTCCTATTTCTAATTCTTTTAAATACATTTCTACCTCTATTTATTCGATAAATATTGCTTTTTGACGTTTTGAACTTATGTTTAATAACAATCCTATAAATATAAAATTAGTAAGTAATGAACTTCCTCCATAGCTTACAAAAGGAAGTGGTACACCTGTTATAGGTAATAAACCTATTGTCATTCCTATATTTTCTGTCATATGGAAGAATAACACTCCTGCTATTCCTATTGATATATATGAACCTACATTATCTTTAGCCGTTTTTGCAATATAAATAGCTTTTGTTATTAACAATACATATAATATAACAATTCCACCTGTAGCAATAAATCCAAATTCTTCTCCTATTACTGAAAATATAAAGTCTGTAGTTTTTGGATACAAAAATCCTAATTGAGTTTGATTTCCTTTAAACATTCCCATTCCTAAAACTTGACCTGCACCTATTGCTAATTTAGATTGAATTATATTATATCCTATACCTCTTGGATCTATTGTAGGATCTAAAAATACTTTAATTCTGTTTATTGCATATTCTGGCAAATAATATTTATATATTATAGGTAAAGCTATACTTGCAAGAATAACAGCAACAATTATATATTTCTTATCTATTCCTGCTGAAAAAAGTATAAACATTAACGCCATTAAAAAGGCTATAGCTGTTCCATTATCTGGCTGTTTCAAAATTAATGCAACTGGTATTCCTATTGCAATAAATACCATCAACAATTTCCAAGGTTTATTTATTTCCTCTCTTCCATTTGTTTGAATCTTATTAATAAGATAGGCTAAAAATAATATTATTACTACTTTTGCAATTTCAGATGGTTGGAATGAGAAGAACCCTATATTATACCAGCTTGTTGCACCATTAATCTCTTCTGTAAATAAAACTCCAAACAATAATCCTATAATAATAAAATAAAAGAATGGTGAAAAATTCGTAATAGTATTATAATCTATTACTGCTACAACTATTAAAATTGGTATGCTTATTGCAAACCATTGCATTTGTTTCTTAAACTCTTCATATTCTGAACTTTGTGTTGCTGAAAACAATGCCAATGCGCCTATAGCAAATAATATTATACTATAAATAAGTACTTCCCATTCTGTGTTTTTAAAAAACCTTTTTTTCATTTATTCTCCTCTACATTATTATTGTCTTTTGTACTTTCTGTATTCACTGAATCATCTGATTTTTGTGCATTTTCACTAACTGATTTTACTTCTTCATTTTTCGCTTCTGATTCATTTTCTGGCTTATTTTCATTCTTTTCTTCCGCTTTTTGATTTTCTTCTACTTTCTCTTTTTCTTCGTTTTGCTTTTTACTTTCTTCTGCTTCTCTCATTTTTTCGCCTTTTACATCATTTTTTATATTAACTATTGGTATATTAGCATATAAAGATGGTGCGCCTGTTGTTCCATCACTATTTGGTTGATTAGTAAGTCTAACATCTATAGAACCTTCATCTACTACAATATATTTTTTTATAACATCTATTATTTCTTGTTTCATCATTTCCAAAAAGTCTACTGACACATTTGCTCTATCTTGCATTAAAACTAAGTGTAATCTTTCTTTTGCTGTATCTTTTGAAGAATTATCTTCTTGTTGTTCTGTTTTCATTAACTTTTTGAAAAAATTGCTTATTACCTCGAACATTTTTTACCTCCAACTATTTTTAACCTTTACCAAATAATCTTTTTAAAGCTGCTAAAAATCCTTTTTCTCTTCCTGGAACTGTAACTTCAATGTTTTCTCCTAATATTCTTCTTGAAATTTCCATATAAGCTTTTCCAGAAGGAGCTTTTTTATTAGATATTACAGGTTCACCTTTATTAGTTTGTGTTATTATATATTCGTCATCTGGAACAACACCTATTAAATCAATTGAAAGCAAGTCAACTATATCATCAACATCCATCATTTCGCCTTTTTTTACCATTGATGGTCTTATTCTATTTACTACTAACTCTGGATTTTTTATTTCTGATGACTCTAATAACCCTATTATTCTATCTGCATCTCTGATTGCTGAGATTTCGGCAGTAGTAACAACTATAGCCCTATCTGCACCAGCTATAGCATTTTTGAAGCCTTGCTCTATTCCAGCTGGGCAATCTATTAATATGTAATCAAATTCCTCTTTTAACTTTTTAGTTAGTTCTCTCATTTGTTTTTCATTTACAGCGGATTTATCCTTTGTTTGAGCAGCTGGAAGTAAAAATAATTCTTTAAATCTTTTATCTTTAATTAAAGCTTGTCTTAATTTACATTTCTCTTCTACAACATCTACTAAGTCATATACTATTCTGTTCTCTAATCCCATAACAACATCTAAGTTTCTTAATCCTATATCTGTATCTATTAAAGCTACTTTCTTTCCTTCTAAAGCTAATGCAGAACCTAAATTTGCTGTTGTTGTTGTTTTTCCAACGCCACCTTTTCCTGATGTTATAACTATAACCTCACCCATAAATTAGTTTCCTCCTTAAAATCACTACTAAACAGTAAATATTCTATAACTCTATATATATTATATTCTTTTTCGTCAAAAGTCAATGTATATGAAAATTTTTTGTAATATTTTTGTAATATTTTTTATATAATTCCTATTTCCGCTAAGATTTTTAAAAATACATATCTAACAATTTTTATAAATATTAGTTTTAAATTTTATCATTTATTTTTATATATATGTAGATTTTTTTCAAAATTTCTTATATAATATTTTTGAATTTAATATTTGAGAGGATTATAAATGAAAAAAACAAATAAAAAATTGAATAAAAAGTTTTTATTATTAGCTTTAATTATTTTAATTTTAATATTATTAACTCTAAAAATTGTTTTTAATAATAAAAATAATAGTTCAGATACAGAATTTAGAGAATTTGCTACAGTTATTACGGCTACACCTATTCCAAGCAATAACAATTCTTATATTAATAATGTAGTAAATAGTAATGGTAATACTTATAAAGATGTTTCTTATACTTATTCTACTTTCTTATCTACAAACTTAATAAACAATAATTTATATGTAAAAATAAGTCCAGCTGCCAAAGACATTATTTTATTTGATTCTATGAATGTAAATTTAGATGAAGAATATTTAGTATCTAAAATAAACAAAGATATAAAAAATGTATTTATTGGTCATTTTAATTCTCTAACAGATTATCCTGTATTATTTATAATATATACAGACAATACTGCTCAATATGTAGATATTGAAAAAAGTTTTAATTCAGGTAAGTTTTCTATAGATGGAGACATTGAAATAGATAATATTGATTATTTTATTAATGTTGATGTTACTAAAACAGATTCTACCAATTATATTGGAGTTATTGCTATTACAAAAAACAATATAGCTTATGAAATAACTCCATCTATGATTAATAGATAATGTTGACATTGATATTTTAAAATTATATACTAAGCTATGGCTTTAATATATTATAAGGAGGTTAAACATGAGTAATTTAATTGAAATTAGATGGCACGGTAGAGGCGGTCAAGGTGCTAAAACAGCTTCTCTTTTACTTGCAGATGCTGCATTTAATACTGGAAAGTACATCCAAGGATTTCCTGAATATGGTCCTGAAAGAATGGGCGCTCCTATTACAGCTTATAATCGTATAAGTGATGAGCCAATTACAATTCATAGTAACATTTATCATCCAGACTATGTAGTTGTTGTAGATGATACACTTCTTGAAACAGTTGATGTAGTTGCTGGTTTAAAAGATACTGGTGCAATTATTATTAACACAACTAAAGATGCAGAATATTTAAGAAAAGTTTTAAATGGATACAAAGGTGAAATATATAAAATAGACGCAAGAAAAGTTTCTATGGAAACTCTAGGAAAATACTTTCCTAACACTCCTATGCTTGCAGCTGTTGTTAAAGTAAGTAAAGTTATGTCTGAACAAGAATTTTTAGATGATATGATAGGTTCTTTTAAGCATAAGTTTGCTAAAAAACCTGAAGTTATAGAAGGAAATATGAAAGCATTAGAAATGGCTTTAAAAGAAGTTGAAAAAATTTAAGAAAGGATTGATTTTATGACAGAAGAAAATATAAATTCAAAAACACCATTACAGGATTTAACTATTGGTGGAAATATATATACTGCTGGTAATGCAAAAGAATTTAAAACAGGTGACTGGCGTTCTGTAACTCCTATTTGGAAACAAGAATTGTGCAAACAATGTGGTTTATGCTTTCCAGTATGCCCAGATGATGCAATACCTGTTAATAAAGATATGAACAGAACAGAATTTGATTATAACGCTTGTAAAGGATGTGGCATTTGTGCTAAAGTTTGTCCTTTCAAAGCAATAGAAATGAAAGGATGATTATATTATGGGAATTAGAGAAAGATTAAGCGGTAATGAAGCTGCTGCTATAGCAATGAAACAAATAAATCCAGATGTAGTAGCTGCATTCCCTATAACACCATCAACAGAAATACCTCAATATTTTTCTACATTTGTAAGTAACGGTCAAGTAGACACAGAATTTATTGCTGTTGAAAGTGAACATAGTGCAATGAGTGCATGTATTGGTGCAGAAGCTGCTGGAGCAAGAGCAATGACTGCAACTTCTTCAAATGGTTTATCTTTAATGTGGGAAATGGTATATATAGCTTCAAGTTTAAGGCTACCTATAGTAATGTCTCTTGTAAACAGAGCTGTATCAGGGCCTTTAAATATTCACAATGACCATTCAGATGCGATGGGCGTACGTGATAGTGGTTGGATTCAACTTTTCTCAGAAAACAATCAAGAAGCTTATGATAATTTACTTATGGCTCATAAAATAGCTGAAAATAAAGACGTTCTATTACCACTTATGGTATGTCAAGATGGATTCATAACTTCTCATTCTATAGAAAATATAGAACTTTTAGAAGATGAAAAAGTTAAAGAATTTGTTGGAACATATAAACCTGAACACTATTTATTAAATAAAAAAGAACCAATTGCTGTTGGACCTTTAGATTTACAAGCATACTTATTTGAGCATAAAGTTCAACAATCACTAGCTATGAGAAATGCAAAAAATGTTATTCTTGAAGTATCTAAAGAATTTGAAAAACTTACTGGTAGAAAGTATGGTTTCTTTGAAGAATATAAATTAGATGACTGTGAAATTGCAATTGTTTGTATGAATTCTACAGCTGGAACAACAAAATTCGTTGTAGATAAATTAAGAGAATCTGGAATAAAAGCGGGACTATTAAAAGTTCGTATGTATAGACCATTCCCTGCTTCTGAAATAGCAAATGCTTTAAAAAATGTAAAAGCTGTAGCTATACTAGACAAAGCAGACTCTTTAAACGCTGCTGGTGGTGCATTATATGAAGATGTTGTTTCTGGAATGTATACAAGTAATATTCATATACCTGCTGTAAACTATGTTTATGGTATTGGTGGTAGAGATACAAAAGCCGAAGATATTGAAAGCGTATATAACGATTTACAAGAAATTGTTAAAACTGGAAATATCAACAATCCATATAGATTTTTAGGTGTAAGGGGGTAAAAATAATGGCATACAATTTAAAAGAAATTATGGCAAATAGACCTTCTAGATTAACTAGTGGTCATAGAATGTGTGCTGGTTGTGGTGCTCCAGCAAGTATTAGAATGGTACTTAGAGCTTTAAAACCTGAAGATCACGCAGTTATTTGTAGTGCAACAGGTTGTTTAGAAGTTTCTACTTTTATATATCCATATACAGCATGGGAAGATTCTTTTATACATACAGCTTTTGAATGTGCTGGTGCAACTTTATCTGGAGTTGAAGCTGCATATAATTCATTAAAAAAACAAGGTAAATTACCAGAAAACGAAATAACTAAATTTATAGCTTTTGGTGGTGATGGTGGAACTTACGATATAGGACTTCAAAGTTTATCTGGAAGTATGGAAAGAAGACATGATTTACTATATGTTTGTTATGATAATGGAGCATACATGAATACTGGTATTCAACGTTCTTCTGCAACGCCTAAATTTGCAGATACTACTACTTCTCCAACTGGAACAAAATCATATGGTAAATTACAACCAAGAAAAGATTTAAGTAAAATAATGGCTGAACATCATTTACCTTACTTAGCACAAACTATAGCCACTAACAACTTTAAAGATTTATATGAAAAGGCTGAAAAAGCTATATATACAAAAGGTCCTACATTTTTAAATATCTTAACACCATGTCCAAGAGGATGGGGTTACAATACTGAAGATTTAATGACTATTAATAAATTAGCTGTAGATACTTGTTATTGGCCTTTATATGAAGTTGTAGAAGGTAAATATAAAATAACATATAAACCAGCTAAAAAATTGCCTATAGAGGAATTTTTAAGACCACAAAAAAGATTTAAACACATGTTTAAACCTGGAAATGAATGGATGATTGAAGACTTCCAAAAAGAAGTAGATGCAAGATGGCAAGAATTATTAGATTTAGAAGAAATAACAAATAGAGACTAGAACAAAAGCGGACATTAATAACTTTTGTACTTATTAAAACATTTTGAAGTCCGCGTCTTTGTTCGTGCGCGAAATTTGCAAAGCAAATTTCTGTGCAATATATTTCTATTATAGGAAGTTCAACGAACTTTCCTATAATAGAACAAATAGTGAGCTGATTAAATTTTTCTATATTTTAAACTATAGAGTTCAGCCCATGTCTAATTGTTCGTGTGCGGAATTTGCATATAGCAAATTTCTGTACAAAATATTTATCTAATAAAATTTTCAGAAAAATTTCCTATTAGATAACAACAAAAAACGAGGTTGAATATTCAACCTCGTTTTTTGTTTTTTTAATAAAATTTTACCTATTCACATTCTGGTGCCTCGACAGGGCAAACTCCAGCGCATGTTCCACATTCTATACATCTTTCTTTATCTATTACGTATTTTGTATCACCTTGAGAAATACATTCTACTGGACATGCTCCTGCACAAGCTCCGCAACTTATACATTTATCAGTAATTTTATATGCCATTTTTAGCACCTCCTTTCACTTTTTATTTTTTATAATAATCTTTTTGCTATTTGCTTTACATTTTTCATAACTGCTTTTTCATCTAAATTTAATATTTTTCTATTTTGCATTATAGTATTACCATCTATAATAACAGTATCTACATCTGCTCCATTTGCTGAATACACTAAGTTTGTGCAAATATCATTTTCTGGGCAAAGATGTAATTTATCAGATCTTATTAAAATTAAATCTGCCTTTTTTCCAACTTCTATTGTTCCTATTTCATCATCTAAGCCTAATACTTTTGCACCTTCTATTGTTGCCATTTTTAAAATTTCATAAGCATTAATCGCTGTTGGTTCCATAGTATTTACTTTTTGTAAGTATGCTGCTGTTTTCATTTCTTCAAACATATCAAGAGTTGTTGTGCTTCCTATTCCATCTGTTCCAAGACCTACATTTATTCCATTTTCTCTTAATTTTACAACATTACATATTCCTGATGATAATTTACAATTACTTATAGGATTATGAGATATACCACCTTTTGCATGTTTTAAAATCTCTATATCACTATCTGATATATATATACCATGTGCTAAAACAACTGGTATATCAAATACATCTAAATCTTTTAGATATTCTGTAGCACTTTGACCATATCTTTCTTGAATTGTTTTTTCTTCTGCCAAAGTTTCAGATAAATGTATGTGTATTCCTGTGTTTAACTCTTTTGCTAAATCAACACACATTTGTATTGTTCCTGGGTTACAACTATAAGGGGCATGTGCTGAAACATAAACTTTAATTCTACTATCTTTTTTTCCGTTATATTTTTTACAGAATTCTCTTGTTCTTTCTACTTTGTCTCTTATTGAATTGTCTGTTATACACCAAGCTACAACAGCTCTAAGTCCTGTTTTCTCTACAACATCTATGATTTTATCCATTCCAAAATACATATCGTTGAATGTTGTTGTTCCTGATTTAATCATCTCTAAACAAGATAAGTATGAATTCCAATAAATATCTTCTGGTTCTAACTTATCTTCAACTGGGAAAATTGCATTTTCAAGCCAATCCATAAGCTTTCTATCATCTTTATACCCTCTAAAAATACTCATTGCTACATGTGTATGGGTATTTACTAATCCAGGCATAACTATCATATTTTTAGCATTTATTTTTTCATCTACTTCTACATTATCAATAACTGTATCTATTCTTTCAATGATATTATCATTTATTAATATATCAGCTTTTCTTGGATTTGGTTTTTCTGTAGTCATATCTAAAACAACTGCATTAGTTATAAGTTTTTTCATTTTTATTACCCCTCATTAAATATTTTCATCTGTATTTTTTTCTAGTTTTTCTAATTTTTCTAGTTTCTCTAGTTCTTTTAAATCTTCAGCATTTTCGACGTCAATGCTATCTGAATCATCTTCTGCATCCTTAATTATTACAACATCTTTCATTTCATGTTTTCTAAAAAATGTATCGTCATTATCTTTATATTTTACTTTAATTATTTCCTTTAAAGTTTCTACTCCGCAAACTTCTCCTGTTCCCTCTGATGTTTTTACTATTGCACCTATTTTGGGAAGTCTTTTTAGTTTTTCTTCATATACTTCTTGTTCATATTTTAAACAACACATTAATCTTCCACAATTTCCTGAAATTTTTGATGGATTTAAAGAAATATTTTGCTCTTTTGCCATTTTTATTGATACAGTTTCAAATGAGCCTAAAAATGAACAACAACATAATTCTCTTCCACAAACTCCATTACCACCTAATCTTCTTACTTCATCTCTAACGCCAATTTGTCTTAATTCAATTCTTGTTCTAAATACTGATGCTAAATCTTTTACTAATTCTCTAAAATCAATTCTTCCATCAGCAGTAAAGAAGAAAGTTAATTTTGTTCCATCAAATTTATATTCAACATCTGTTATTTTCATGTCTAATTTATGCTTTTTAACTTTTTGTAAACATATTTCCAAAGCTTCTTTCTCTTTAGCTTTGTACTCATCATACATTTTTTTGTCTTTCTCTGTTGCAATTCTTATAACTTTTTTTAAAGGTTCTGTTAAATTTTCTTCATTTATTACTCTGTTTGGTATTACAACATCACCATATTCATCACCTAATGCTGTTTCTACTATTACTTTCTCATCTTTCTTTATCTCTAACTCACCTGGATCAAAATAATATATTTTTCCTGGCTTTTTAAATCTAACTCCTACTATATTTTTCATTGTCTTAGCCCCTCCCATACATTAAGCAATAAGTTATCTATTGTCATATCAAAATTACTATTTAGTTTCAATCTTCTCATAGAATCAGAAACATAATTTATACAATTCATAAATTTATGATTTTTCTCTATTTTTCCATAAAAACAAACTATCATATAATCTAATATTTGATTTATATTTTCTTTATCATATATAAACTTACTATTATTTAAAATTTCTATAAAATCTTTTGTTTCAAGACTATCCACAAAATCATCTATTTGTTTATATATTTCTTTTTTCTCTAGTGCATTTAGTGCTTTTCCAATACTTCCATCACATAATGTTAATAAATTTTTGCTCACTTCATCCACATTATAATTTTTCTTTAAATATTCTTCTAATGCTTCATTTGAAATTTGTGAAAACTTAATTTTTATACAACGTGATTTTATTGTATTTAAAAGCATGCTTTCATTTGATACTATTAATATTAAAACTGCATATTCTGGTGGTTCTTCTAATGTTTTTAATAAACAATTTGCTGCATCAACTGTCATCTTTTCGCTATCGTTTATTATATATACTTTTCTTTCAGATACTATAGGTTTTTCATTAATTTTATCGACCAAATTTCTAATTTGTTCTACTTTAATAGTTTCTCCTTCTTCATTTATTATAAAAAAATCAGGATGATTTTTACTATCAAACTTTATACAAGAACTACAATCTTTAAATTCTTTATTTATACAAAGAATTTTTTTGGCAAATTCAATTGCAAATAATTTTTTACCAATCCCCTCTTGTCCTACAAACATGTAACTATGTAAAACATTATTTGTTTGAATTATTTTATTTAAATCTAATTTTATTTTATCATTACCTATAATATTATCAAAATTCAATTATATCACCTAATCTACTGGTCCAAATAAATTTAATGGCCAAAATCTTAATGTTACAACTCCTTCAACTTTATCAACTGGGATGCATCCAAAAGCTCTACAATCTGTACTTCTTGGTCTGTTGTCTCCCATTGCAAATATATATCCTTCTGGTACTATAAAATCAGTTAATCCAGAAGAACTTGTTACTACATCTGATGACAAGTATTCTTCTTTTTGCTCTTCACCATTTATATAAACTTTTCCATCTTTAATTTCTACATGGTCTCCTTCTAATGCAATTACTCTTTTTATGTAGCTTGTTTTATTTAATTCTAAAACATAATATACAAATTTCCCAAATATTCCTTTAGGTTCATAATCATATGATGCTACTGGATTTTCATTACTTTCTACATTTTTATTTGTAGGTGCTTCAAAAGTTATTATATCGCCTTTTTTATAATTTTTACCTGTTGTTCTTTCCCATCTATTTAGTATTAATCTTTGACCTTCTACTAAAGTTGGATACATAGAAACTTGTTTTACTATGGTTGGTGTTCCTAGAAAATATCTAACAAGCAAAGCTAAAACAACTGCTATTATTATACAATATACCCATTCTAATATTTCTTTATAATTTATGTTCATTAATTTATCCCTTCTTAACAAGAAAATTTATATTGTAGATAATTTCTACAATTTTATTATTAGCTAATCCTTAGTATTTTTAACGCTTTTCAATTATAACACAGTAACAAAATATTATCAATCAAACATTAAAATATTTTTGTATAATTATTCAGTTTTTTTCTTACGAGTTGCTGTCTTTTTTGTGTTTTTTTCTTTTTGCTTTTCTTCTTTACTTTCATCTTTCTTTTTAGATGTAGTTTTCTTTGTAGTTGTTTTTTTAGTTGTTGTCTTCTTTGTAGCAGTTTTCTTTGTTTTTGAAGTTTTTGCTTTCTCTTCTGCTTTTTTTTCTTTTTTCTCTTCTGCTTTTGCTATATTAGCATTCATTTGTGTTAAAAAATCTTCTTCTGAATCGTCATCTTCTTTTATTTCTACAACAGTTTCTTCTTTTTCATTCTCTTTTTCTGCCTTCAAAGATTCAGCTGTAGTAAATGTAAAACTACTTTCTTCTGGTTCTACAAAATCAATAAAAGGTTTACTATTTTCTTTTGGTTCTATAACTTCATTAACTGGTTCTTTATTTTCTTTTTTCTTTACGAATTTTTTTAATTCATCTATAAAAGTTGCTGGCGTTTCTTCTATTTCCTGGCTTTTTATATCATTCATTATAGTATTTTCTACATTTTCATTATACTCGTGAATATCGTCATTTTCTTCTATTTCTTCAAGTTTTTTAATATCTTCTGTGTAATCAATATTATCTTCATATTCATCTGTGTCTTCATTTTCATTATCATATCTTGTATCTTCAAATTCTTGCTTTTCTTCTATTTCAGTATTTATTTTTTCTACTTTTTTTACCTTTTTATTTTTTATTTTCTTTGCTGGAACATTAGACATAGTATTATCTAATTTGTATGCAATATATAAAATAAATACTATAAAGATAATTCCAACACCTATTAAAAAATATTTAATTACAGAATTACTATCATTAGTATTTTCTGTACAAAAAGCAAAGTTTGGTAATAAGATTACATTTAAAAATAATATAACATTTAATAAAAACTTTTTCATTGTACCTCCCACGAGCTAATTTGCTCTTCAAAAAAATTTAAATTTCTTCATCTGTATTTTCTTCTTTTTCATGTTTTTGTTTTGTTGGAATTCTTATTACAACTTCTGTTCCTTTTCCAAATTCACTCTTTATATCTATTCTTGAATCATTTTTGTCCAAAATTTCTTTTGCTATTGATAAACCTAATCCAGTTCCACCCATTTCTCTAGTTCTAGCCTTATCAACTCTATAAAATCTTTCAAAGATTTTTTGTAAATCTTCTTCTGGAATTCCTATTCCAGAATCTTTTATTTTAACATAAGCATCATTGTATACAAATCCAACATATATTTTAATACTACCATTGTCTGGTGTATATTTAATACTATTTGTCAATATATTTAAAATTACTCTTTCTATTCCATTTTTATCTGCATAAACTAGTGGAACATCTGCTGTAACAAAACATTCAACATTTTGTTTTTTCTTTTCTACTTCTAACATTAATCTATCATTAATATCTTTTACTAACTCACCTAAATCAAATTCAGTTTTATTTACAATAGCCATATTAGTATCATATCTAGATAATGTTAATAAATCACTAACTAGTCTTGCCATTCTTTTTGCTTCAGATGAAATTCTTCCTAAGAATTTTGTCCTTAAATTTTCATCAACATCTTCGTCTTCTAATAAAGTATCTGCATATCCCATTATTGAAGTTATTGGTGTTTTTAATTCATGAGAAACATCTGCAACAAATTCTTTTCTCATTTCATCAAGTTTTACATGTTCTGTAATATCTTGAATAACAACTATAACACCTGCTGGTCTATCATTTTCATTTTTAAATGATGCAAAAAACAAGTTAAAAGTTTTATCATTTATATGAATCTTTTGTTCTGATGAAGTCCAATTTTCAAGATATATTATTTTTTCCATATTAATATCAACATTTAATTTTTCAAAAATCTTTTCAAAAGTATTATCTTCATCTGTAATCTCTAAAAAAGATTTAGCAGCAGGATTTATATGAATTATTTTTCCTTCTATATTAAAAGCTATAACGCCATCTGTCATATGAAGCAGTATTGTTTCTATTTGCTTTTTTTGTCTTGTTACTTCGTTTAAATTTTCTTTAAGTTCAGCATTCATTGTACTAAAAGTTGTAACAAAATCATCAATTTCATCATTTTCGTTTCCATCGCCAAGATATTTTATATCTAGTTCTTCACCTTTTGCAATTATTTCTGCGCTTCTTATTAATTTTGATATTGGAGCTAATATTGACTTTAAACATATCCATCCAATAGTAATTGATAGTAAAAAAAATACTGCTATTCCAATAAAAATCATTATTTGTGCATTAGATACTTGAGTAGATATAGCTGTTTGCAATTCTTGAATATTTACATCACTTGCATTTATTAAGTTATTCAAATCTGCTAATCTATAGCAAAATCCTATTCCTAATGATGCAATTACAATTATTCCTATTATAATAAAAACTAATATTATTCGTATTTTTATGTCTTTTAGCATAGTCTCTCCTTTTATTTATCATTATATTTCAAATAAAATATTTATTCAAGCAAATAACAAAATTGAAATATAAATGTAAAATTGGGCGGAATACCATTCCGCCCAAGCATTTAACAATTTTTATTTTCTAAAAACTTTATAACCGTATTTTAGCCTATAACGTAATATCCTACTCCTCTTTTTGTTATTAAGATTTTTGGATTTGCTTTATCTTTTTCTATTTTGTCTCTAATTCTGTTAATTGTAACATCTACTGTTCTTATTGCTCCAACGTAATCATCATATCCCCAAACTTTTTTTAATAAATTTTCTCTTGTAACTATTTGACCTGGTTGAGAGCATAAATATTTCAACACTTCGAATTCTTTTATAGTTAAATTTATAACTTGACCTTTAACTCTTGCTTCAAATTTTGTTAAATCTAATTCTAATTCTCCAACTTTTAATTTATCTGAATTATTTTCTTTTTTACTTGTTGTATAATTATCTTTTGAAGTATTCAATTCAGCTTTTCTTAAATTGGCTTTTATTCTAGCCATTACTTCTCTTATTTTAAATGGTTTTGTAATATAATCATCTGCTCCAATTTCTAATCCAACTATTTTATCTGATTCTGTATCTTTTGCAGAAATCATAATAATTGGTATATTAGAAATATTTAATGCATATCTTATTCTTTTACATACAGATATACCATCCATCTTTGGTAACATTACATCTAATAAAATTAAATCTGGTTTTTCGTTTAAAGCCATATCAACAGCTGTTAAACCATCACTAGCTTGAATTGTATTATATCCTTCTTTTTGTAGATTGTATACTAATAATTCTTTTATGCTTTCTTCATCATCTACAACAAGTATAGTCTTTTTTTCTTTGTCTACAACTTCATTCTCCACCTGTAATACCGCCTCTCTTATATATTTGCTTATTTTATATCATATATTTAAAATTTGTACAAGTTTTTTTTTACTTTTTTAACATTTTTTTTACATTATTATTTCTATTTTGTTAATTTTTCCATTATTTTGTAACTTAATTTCTTTTTCTGCTATTTCTTGATCATTATATATAAATTTACTTACTCCTGTTTGCTTAGATTCTGGATTTCTAACTATTATATTATATATTGTATCTATATATCTGTACTGAATTTCATACTCTTTCCATTCCTTCGCTATACATGGTTCAATTTTTAAAATTCCTTTTTTTATTTTTAAACCTAAAATATTTTCAATTCCTATTTTATAATACCAACTACTAGAACCAGTATACCAACTCCAGCCACCTCTTCCTTCCAAATTAGTTGCTGTGTAAACATCTCCTGGTAATACATATGGCTCTATTTTGTATTTTTTAGCTAAATCCTTAGTTTTTGAATGTTCTATAGGAGTTATCATTTTATAATATTCTACAGCTTTATCGCCAAATCCTAATAATGTTTCAGCCAAAATGAACCATATTGCAGCATGTGTGTATTGACCACCATTTTCTCTTATACCAGCAGGATATGCTTTTATATATCCAGGTTCTAATTTACTTTTTTCAAAAGCTGGATCTAACAATTTTATTAATCCATTTTCTTTATCTACTAAATGCATTTCTGCTGATTCCATAGAAATATACTTTTTATCATTATCTCCTGCATTTGAAATTACGCTCCAACTCTGAGATATGCTATCTATTCTACATTCTTCATTTTCTATACTTCCTAAAACGTCTCCTGAATCTGTTATAGCTCTTTTATACCATCTTCCATCCCATCCATTTGTATTCAATGTTTTCTTTAAGTTTTCTCTTATTTCTGCATATTTTTTAACACTTACTTCATCACACATTCTTTCACAAATTGGTATAAATTTTGTTAATATATCATACAAGAAAAATGCAAGCCATACACTTTCTCCTCTCCCTTTATTTCCAACAGTGCTAAACCCATCATTCCAATCACCTGAACCAATTTTAGGGAATCCATTTTCTCCAAAATTACTCATTCTGTCTATTGCTCTTATACAATGTTTATAAATATTTTCTTTTACATTTCCTGGTTTATATGAATCATATCTCTCATCTTCTCCTGGTTTTAAAGCATCACCTTCTAAATACTCCGATTCTATATTTAAAATGCTATAATCATCAGTATAATCTATATATTCACAAACAGTATAAACAAGCCATAATAAATCATCTGAAAATCTTGTTCTTATTCCTTTTTTAGTTTCTTCATGCCACCAATGCTCTACATCTCCTTCTTTAAATTGATGATGTGCAGCTTTTATTATTTGATTTTTCATAAGATTTATATCTATATATTTCATTCCAAGTGTATCTTGAAGTTGATCTCTATATCCTATTGCTCCACCAGATTGATAATATGCTGACCTTGCCAATAATCTACATACTATAGTCTGATAAATTGCCCAACCATTTAGCATAATATTTATTGAATCAATTGGTGTTTTTACCTTTATGATGCTAGTTTTATCATTCCAAAATTTCTTTACATTTCTTAATTCCTCATCACAATTTAAAATATTACTATACTTGTATGCCGTATTTTTAGCTTCAAGTACATTATTTTCCTTTCCTAATAATAATGAAATCACTTTATTTTCATATGATTTTATTGTTACATTAATTTCTATTGCAACACATGAATTTTGTCCAATATTTGATTCATTATCTAATGAAACTTTATTTATCGCTTCTGGAACAATTATATTTCCGCTTCCCAAAAATGAATCTTTATTTCCCGTATATGATAAAATATTTTCACTACTTGAAACATAACAAATATTATTAAACTCGTCTTTAACTAAATTTTCAACTGTAACAAGATTTCCATCTTTTTTCACCAATAATTTTCCATTTGTTTTAATTTCATCTTCTCCCAAAACAGGTTTTAAATAATATATTAATTTTAAATTTTTTTCTTCATGCTCTGTATTTTTTATATTAATTTTTGTAATCTTAATTTTATTTTCTAATGGTACAAATACCTCTGAAGTAATAAATAAACCATTGTATAAATTCTTGTATTCAGCATAACCAAAACCATATTTTACGTCATAATTATTACTATTTGCATCTATACTGCTATTTAAAGTCCAAGTTTCATTTGTATTAAAATTTTTTATATAAATTATTTCAGAAGGGATATTTTCTGTAGCTTTATTAATCCATGATGTTATTCTATTTAATCTACTGTTTTCACTCCAAACAAAACCACCCATATTTTCTGTAACAAGACTTCCAAATTTATCATTTGATATGATATTACTCCAAACAGTTGGCAATTTTTTATCTCTATTTACTGTAATTAAATATTCTTTTCCATCACTACTAAAACCGCCATAACTATTATTATATAAAAGTTCATCTTTATTTTCATTTATTATTATTTTCTCTAAATTTTTCTCTTTGTATTCAATATCCCCTATATGCTTTTTAGTATCTAGATACCTTTCTTCTAAGTCATGAATTATATTTTTTACTCCACCTTTTTTAGCATCAAATACTATCTTGCTATTTAATTCAATACAATCCAAATCTTGAGGCTCTACTTCATTGCTATTAATTAAATATATACCATTATTTTTCATATAATCTAATTGTCTATTTAATATACTTGAAATAATTCCCTCTTTTACATATTGCTCATAAACATTTTTCTCTTCATTTAAAATTACTAAATCTATTTTAATATTTTTAGCTTTATAATATTCAAACATAGAAAGTAATTCTTCTACAAGATACATATCTTCTATATTTCTTACTTTAGCTAATATTATAGGGTCATCTCCAGATATTCCAAACTTCCATAATGAATCCATTTCATATTTTTTTATTTTTATATTTTTATATTGAACACTCTTAAGAGGATTCATAAATAATATATATCCCAATACTTCTTGATATAAAGCTTGCATTTTACCAGATACACCCAAATATTTTAACTCTTCTTCTGCTCTTGTTCTTGAAAGTTCAAATGTTTTTGATATCTCTCCTTCATGTTTCAAAGATTCCAAATTTTCTTTAGCCTCTTCTTTATCCTCTGAAACACTAATTATTAAATTCAAAGCAATTTTATCACCAGGCATTACTTTAACTATTCTCTTCATTGCAACTATTGAATCAACAACTGTTCCAAGTGCCTTCGAAAAAGTTTTGGATTCTTGAACTTCAATTGGTACTAAAATATTCTCTCTTCCTAAAAACTTTTCTTTATCAATTTCATATTCTAAATCCCCAATACATTCACTTTCTGTGTATAAAGTTGTTGCTAAATATATTTTTTTGCCAGATCCTCTATTCTTTCTTTCAACAATTATATTATCATCTTGATAGTCAAATTTTAAAAACAATTTATTAAATGCAGGGTGAGCATAATCTTGGCTTTCAGATGATAATATTGGTTCGAAGCTACTAGTAATTTCTAATATTTCCTCATTATTTCCATTATTTTTCACTTCTAATCTTCTTATCTCTGTTGAACTTTTCGCATCTATTGTAATAGATGTAGAAGTTTCAAGATTTCCATCTATTCTTGTAAATTTTGCTTTATCTGGAGCAAATATAATTTTTTGACTTCCATACCCTTGCCATATTTTTTTAGTTCTTGTATTCTTTATATAGAAAAATACTCCTTGATTTAATTCAGATGTTTCTTTATAACTGGTCACAAGTTTATTTTTATATTTACTATATCCTTCTCCATTTTCATCTATACAAATTTGATAATTATCATTTGATAGGAAATCAATATTAATTGGCAATGTTCCTGTTTTTTGATATACTCTCTCTATATAATTTCCGTCACTTACAATCTTTGGTTTTTCTATTTTCTCTTTTTTCTCTTTAGTGATTATCATTTTAGCTGGCATTCTTTCTTGTAAAAGAATATCTATTGCCTCTATCTCTGGATTATTATAAAATCTTTTTTGCAATATATTATCCTTTAAGAAGTTATTTATAGATAACAAACTTAATCCTTGATGATGTGCCATATACGTTTTAACAACACTACTTACTTCATCAGTTTTTAATCTAGATGGAGTATAATCTATTGATTCATAGAATCCATATTTATCGTAAAGGCCTTCTTTTTCCAATAATCTTAAATTATTTATCGCGTGTTTTGGAACGTCCATCATTGATAAAAACGTACTATATGGTGATATTACCATATCATCCGCTAATCCTCTTTTTAGACCTAACCAAGGTATACCAAAAGCCTTATATTGATAATTTGAATTTAAATCTTTTAAATTAAATGCAGATTCAGATATTCCCCAAGGTATTCCAAGTTTTTTACTATATTCTATCTGGCTTAATATTAAGAATTTACTAGCTTCATCTAACAAACTTCCTTTATATCTTTTTATATTAATATTTGGCATCAAGTACTCAAAAGCTGTACCAGACCAAGAAATTAAACCTTTATATTGTTTTAATGTAGTTAATGTTCTACTTAAATTGTTCCAATGTTTAGCTGGTACATCTTTTTTTGCAATTGCTATAAAACTAGCTTGTCTAGCTTCTGAAGCTAAAAAATCATAATAAGAATCTGTTAATTTATTCTCTTCTAAACTAAATCCAATTGAAAACAATCTATTTTTAGTACTATATAATTTTGAAAAATCAGTTTCATTTATTAAATAATCTACATCATTTATTATATTTTGATTTAAATTATTTTCTATCAAAAATTGTTTTAAAACATACAAATATCCAACGAAGTTACCACTATCAACAGTTGAAACATACTGAGGTCTAAGTGGTTCTAACGTTTTTATATTGTACCAATTGTACAAATGACCATTCCATTTTGATAATATTTTAATAATATTAACTACATTTATTATTAATTCTTCGGCTTTTTCAATAGATATATATCCTAAATCATAAGCAGAGATTATTGCAAGCAATTCAAGTCCTATATTAGTTGAAGATGTTCTATTTACTAATTTTTCTTTTCTATCTTCTTGGTAATTATCTGGAATTAAATAATTATTTTCCTTTGTTATATTATCGTCAAAAAACTTCCATATTTTTCTTCCTATTTCTAGGACATAATTTTTATCATCATCTGAAACAGTTATTTTTTCAGTATTTTCTTTACTTACATAATATGCAAGTATAGGTGAAATACACCAAAGTATTCCTACAATTATCATTAAAGAATTTAGTATTACACAATTTGATAATAATCCATTTATTCCAATGCATATAGCAAATAATATTATTAAAATTCCTAAAACAATATTTATTTTCATTAAATTTAAATATGAAAATAGATCAGTTTTTAGCATTTTCTCTGCATCCTCTGAAGTAGTCCATTCTAGTAATTTTTTCTTTTTTCTCATTCTATATAAACTTTTTATTATTGCATCTATATTATTTTTTATTTCATAAGGTAAAAAAGAAATTACTAAAATTCCCCTTATTATACTTGCTTTTACTCCACTTACTTCTCCAGAGAATTTTTTATGTGCATAAACTGCACCTTCTACATTACTTTCTTTAAAGATAATGTAATTCAATACATCTATTATATTGGAAATTACAATTGATGAACTTCCAATAATTACTGTTAAAATTCCTAATTCTTTATTAAATTGAATTAAAAGCAGTCCAAATATAAAACATATAAAACCTAATAAATTAACTATACTTCTTCTTAAATTATCAAATATTTTAAATTTTGATAATTCATTAAGTCTATTAGATTTAAGCCATTTTATTATTTGCCAATCTCCTCTTATCCATCTATGATTTCTAAGCATATATGCACTATATTTTGTTGGATAACCATCTAATAACATTACATCACTTAATAGTCCACATCTTAAAAAGCTTCCTTCTAATAAGTCATGACTTAATACAGTATTTTCTGGTATTTCTTTTTCTAAAACTCTATTATATATGCTAACATCATAAATACCTTTACCTGCAAATATTCCTTCTGAAAAATTATCTTGATAAACATCAAATATCGCATTTGTGTAGGAATCTACACCACCTTGCATAGCAAATAATTGTACAAATAAACTCCTAGAATATGTGTTTAAATCAATTCCAACTCTAGGTTGCATAATTCCATAACCATCTACAACGGTATTCGTTTTTTCATCAATCACTGGTAAATTTAATATATGTGACATAGCTCCAATAAGTTCAAAAGCAGAATTCAAAACTAAACTTGTGTCTGCATCTAAAGTTATTACATACTTAATATTAGGCATTTTATCTTTATAAATTTCTATTGTATTACATTTAAAATTATTTTCTATTTTTCCTTTTAAATATTCATTAAAAGAAAATAGTAGACCTCTTTTTCTCTCCCAACCTATATAAGCACTCTCACCAGAATTCCATAACCTCTCTCTATATAAGAAATGAAATAATGGAAAGTTTTCATTTTTGTATTTTTCATTTAACTTCTTTATTTCCTCTAATCCTGTTTGTATAATTTCTTCGTCATATGGTTCATCTTTCTTATCACTCATTGTGCAATCTCCAAGTAGTGCAAAATACAAATTATCACTTTTATTTGCTAAATAATATACCTCTAATTTCTTTATATATTCTTTTACTTTTTCTTTACTTTTAAGTATTGTTGGTATAACTATAAATGTACTATTTTCAGGAGTAACCCCTTTTTCGTAATCTATTTTTGGTATAGTTTTTGGTTTTACAATTTTACCTAAAATATAATTTACTATTTGAATATATATTTCAGATATAGGAACCAAAAGTATTAAAAAACTAACTATATATAACCATATATTTAATGTTTTAGCATAAATAAATGTACTTAATGCAAAAGAACCTAAAAAGGAAAAAGCAAAAAAACTAGACATATATATTTTTGATTTTTGAGTAGCCGTTAATATTTTTGATTGATTTCCAGTAAGTACTTCCCATAGTTTATTTTTTCCGTTATCAATTAAATAATATCCTATATGTGATTTTTTTCTTTCTTCTAAATCTGTTGCATCTTTATATTCAAGTGCAAGATTTAACGCTTTTTCTGCAATATATATTTCTGATATTTTCGTCTTTTTTGACATCTCTTCAATTATTTTTCTATAATACATTTTAGAATCTTGAGTCATTTTGCTATATACATCTGCTGGATCATTTCTTAATATTTCCTCTGTACCACTTATTGTGTTAAATAATTCTCCAAAATTTATTCTATTTATTTCTTTTATACTTTTAATACAATTTCCTATTGTAAGCTTTAATGTTGCTATATAAAAGTGTTCTCTTGCTATAACTTCTGAAACAGTAAGCCCCATTTTATATACTTGTTCTTCTAATATATTTTGATATGTTATTGCTTGTTTCCCATATTTTTTTAATCTATAAGACATATACTCTATAAAAGGATATTTTAACTCTCTATAACTAATACTTTTTATTTTAGAATTAACATTAAATACTTGCTCATTTTTGCTTTTTCTTTCTATTAATCTTTCCATCATGCTTTCTACTTTTACTTTTTGCATTTGAGAAGCATATATTTTTTCACACACATCTTTTATATTTTGAATTATTGCAATTTTTAAGAATACACCTATATTCCATATTTCTTCCATACTTAAAAGCTTTTTCTCTTGATATGTGCTTATTGCTAATTCTATGGTTTCACTATCGATCTTTCCATCTGTGTATGCAACGATTTCAGAAGCAAGTACATATATTCTTGCAAATCCTTTATATCTTCCAGTAGACAATCCTATTAGCTTTTTATATTTTTTTAAAGTCATTTCTTTTTCTATCGTTTTATAATTCTCTTCAATTATATAATAATTATCTAATAACCATTCGCCCGCTGCATGTATTGGTATACCAAGCTTTATATGTTTATTTAATAATCTATATGTTTCAGTAATTATATTAAAATTCTCTTTCATATTTGGAATTGGATATGTGTTTTTATCTGAACTATTCTTAACAACATGTTCTGATGCTATTTTTTTCAAATATGATTCTAATTGATACCTATCTAAAGTTGCGCCTTTTATATCTAATGATTTATATACCTTCACTATAATTCTCTCCTTAATATAGTTTTAAAGGTATTTTTTCCTATATTGTAATTTTTATGCATATCAATATTAATGTGTCTGTGTCAACGAGGACGGAGATTTTTGACAGCTTTTCCAAAATTCAATTTTTTGAAAAAAACTTATCAAAAATCTCCGTCTAATGCACATCCTTTTGTTTTATATCATTTTAAAGTATATTGTACTCCTGTTTCATTATCCACTATTGATTTTATATATATATATGTATGTCCTTTTGATATTACTAACCCTTGATAATCTTGCTCTATAGAATTAGCCCATGCACTTATTGATAAAGTTTCCTCTGCACTTGTAGTATAACTAAAATCTATAGCATAACTAGGATTATAACAATTATATTTAGTTTCAGTTTTCACTGTTTGATTATTGAAATTTATAGTATACGATCCACCCACTCCAGTATTTAAACCATATATCCATCCACCGAAAGTTACCTTTGCTCCTGCTGGTATTATTGCACTTGTACTTTCAACTGTCTTACCACTAGTTGAATTTGGACCATAAATATTTATTGATGTACCTTTACTAAATGTTATTACTGAACTCTTCCATATAGCATATAAAGTTTGATTTCCTTCTGCTGAATATGTAGCTCCTGCTTTATATGTAGCTGAAGTTGCATTTGAAGAAGTTGACCATCCTAAGAAAATATAGTCTGTTCTTGTAGGAATTGTTGTACTCAATGTTATTGCTGTTCCATAATTCTTAGTTTGACTTGCTGGTGCACCACTACCTCCATTAGCATTATAGGATATTGTATATTGAATTATATTAAATTTTGCTACTAACGTCCTATTATTTGCTGGCATTGTAAATGTATAACTTGCATTTGTTGATACTATTGTAGAACCTTCATACCACCCTGCAAAACGATATCCATTACTTGCTGTAGCTGTTACTGTACAACTTGTTCCATATGCTATACTTCCACTGCTTCCTGATACGCTTCCTCCTGTTTCTGCTATTCTTGTTAATGTATAGTATCTTACATTAAATTTTGCTACTAATGTCCTATTATTTGCTGGCATTGTAAATGTATAGCTTGCATTTGTTGATACTATTGTACTACCTTCATACCATCCAGCAAAACTATATCCATTACTTGCTGTAGCTGTTACTGTACAACTTGTTCCATATGCTATATTTCCACTACTTCCTGATACGCTTCCTCCTGTTTCTGCTGTTCTTGTTAATGTGTAATTATTTACATTCCATCCAGCAATTATAGTTGAATTACCTGCTCCATATGTAAATGTTTGGTATGAACTTACAATAGGTAATGTTTTAGTTATTGTTCCTGCGCCGTATAAAGTCCATCCTGTAAATGTATAACCATTTCTTGCTGGTGCAGATATTGATTTAACCGTTCCATAATTTTGTGTAAATGTACTATTAGTTGTTACTCCTCCCCATATTCCGCCATTTGGATTTACTGTTAATGTATATGGGTTTGCCGTTCTTGTTCCATTTGCTGTTAAACTTACATCTCCTGCTGGCATTACAAATGCAAATGGATTATCACTTGAGGTATATGTTCCACTCCATCCACTCCAATAATTTGTATATCCTGACTCATTTCCTTTTAATGTAGCTGACACACTTACATTTTGACCTACCTTATATGCTCCTGTGCCACTTGCTAATGCTATGTAGTCTCCTGCAGTTAATGTTACATTATACTTATTTCTAATATAATATAAATTAATTATGCTTTCATTTTCAATTACAGTAGGACCATCTCCATTAATATATGTTCCATTCTCTATATTCTCTTTATAACTTTCATAATTTATCTGTGTACCATATGCTAATGTTGCTTCTGTTGTTTTGACACAGATATAATTTGAATCATTTGCGTTTTCTAAATAATGATTTATTGTTAATTTATAATAATTTATTTCTGTTTTTCCTTGAGCTGTTAATGTAATATCTCCTCTTGGAATTATTATTTCTGTATTTTGTACATTTATATTCTGCATTAATTCTTCATTACTACTTTCCCATTTAACAAATGAATTCGTATAACCTGTATTGGCTGGTACTAATATTGCATTTATTCTTACTGTTTGACCTATTTTGTATGTTCCTTCACCAATTACTTCTGATATATAATCACCTTTATTTAAAGTCAATTTATATCTATCTCTATTATAGTATAAAGCTATTGTTGCTCCTGTTCCCATAGTAGTTGTTGTTACTGCTGTTCCACCATTTTTTGAATCTATTAAAGAACCATAATTGTATGTTGCATCTGTTATTTTTATCTTATAATCAGATAAAGTTATTAATTCTCCATATTTCATTGTATTCGTTGTTGTTGTTACTAAAGTATATTCATCATTATCTGCATTTTCAATATAATGCTTTACAATTAAATTATATGTATTTCTACTATAATACATTTTTAGAACTGTACTACCGTCTGGTTCTATATTATGTTCCGCCACACTTAAGCCTGCTTCATAAGAAAAGCCTTCTTTTTCTTCTGGTTCTATTTTAGCTATTGTGTCTGTTTCTCCTTTTTCTTCTTTTGAAGATACCTTTATGTATTCTCCATCAAAGTTCATTTCATATACTTCAACTGTATATTTAGTATCCTTATTTGATATCCAATTTGCTATAAATGTTTTATTTTCCGTTGTCCCTTTTTCTATTGTTACTATTTTATTAGGTGTTTCTCCATTACTTCCTGTCCAACCTTCAAATGTATATCCTATTCTTATTGGATTATTTAATGTAAAGTTTTCTGTTTCTACTGTATATTCTACTGGGTTTGTTACACCTTCCTCTAATTTACCATTTACTAAATCATAAGTTATTGTATATATATTTAATGTTGCTTCTGCTGTTAATGTTATGTCTGAGTCTGGCATTTTTATATTATAATTTTGAATATCTGAATTTGGTATTAATTCTGCATCACTGCTTATCCAATTCTTCCATGTATATCCATTCTTCACAACAGCATTTATTTTTATATCTGCATCATAATAGTAAATATTTCCACCCTCTACTTCATAAATTCCTTCACCTATATCTGTTGTTAGTTTATATTTATTTCTACTATAATATATCTTTAAAACTGTACTTCCATCTGGTTCTATATTTGCTTCTATTTTGCTTAAAGATTCATCATATGTAAATCCTTTTTTACTTTCTTTTTCAACTTTTGCTAATGTATCTGTTGTTCCTTGCTTTTCTTCTGAAGATATTTTTATATATTCTCCATTTAAGTCCATTTCATATATTTCTATTAAATATTTGGTATCTTCATTTGCTATCCAATTTGCTGTAAACGTTTTATTTCCTGTTGTTCCTTTTTCTATTGTTACTGTTTTATTAGGCATTTCTCCATTACTTCCTGTCCATCCTTCAAACGTATATCCTATTCTAGTCGGATTATTTAATGTAAAGCTTTCTGTTTCTACTGTATATTCTTCTTTATTTATTATTCCTTCATCTAATTTTCCAAAAACTAAATCATATGTTATTGTATATACATCTATTTTCCAATTTGCTTTATATTTTTTATCTTTTATTGTACCTTTTTCTATTGTTACTTCTAACTTAGGTTCTTCCTCATCATTTTCTGTCCAACCTATAAATGTATATCCTTTTTTGCTTGGATTATTTAATGTAAATGTTTCAGTCTCCACAGTATATATTTCTGGATTTGTTTTTTCTTCTAAAATTCCTCCATTTAATTCATATTCTATTTTATATTCTATTGGTTCCCATTTAGCTACATATTCTTTATCTCCAGTTACAAATTCAGATATTTCTTCACTCCATCCTATAAATTTGTACCCAGGATTTCCTATTATCTCTCCTGTGAATTTTGGAGTTTCATCTCCTTCGTATAGTTTATCTGTTATTTGTTCCTCAAATGTTCCTTGAGTTCCACCAGAATATTTTATTGTATAAGTTGGTTTTTCTCTTATTATCAATACACTTTTGCCTTTTGACTTGTTGCCTTCTATTCCATATGTATACGCTGTTACCTTAAATACTCCATCTGTTTCTATTTTTAATTCTTCTTCACCACTTATTTCTTTGTACTTTTTCTCTTCACTTCCAATTACTTTGTAAACTGTTTTTTGTGTTTTTGTCTTATCATTTTTTTCTATTATCTTTACGCTTACATTTCCTCTATATCTATCTTCTTTATAATCTCCTCCTAAAATATCTATTTGTGGTTTTTGAACTAACTCAAAATCATCTATTTTAAATTTTTCAAAAACTATATAATTTATTATTGCTTCTGTATCTTTCTCATCTATTTTTCTATCTCTTTCTATGTCTCCTGCTAATTTTTCTATTTCTTTTTCTATTTTCCAATTTTCTGTTTTTAGTATGTCTCTTATTTCTCTTGTTAGCTCTATTTGATTTAATATTCCATCTCCGTTTATATCTCCTAACACACTTATATCAAAGGTTCTGCCATTTTGATTATATTCTAGCATCATTCCAGTTTTTATTATTCCTTCTGTTACTTCTTTTTGCTTTGTAACATTTTCGTATACTGTTACACCATTTTCTATGTTTTTTCTAAATGTTTCTATACTAGTTTCTGGCGCTACATTACTAACATATTCGTCTGTTACCAAATATGCCGTACTTTCTGGATTGTCATCATTATCTTTTTGCACTCTTGCTATTATTTCATCTTCATTTTCTAGTTTTGCTTCTACTTTATTTGGAAATGCAAAAATAAATAATAATGCTACTAAAATGATTATTAAGTTATATATTCTTTTTTCTCTTCTTATTTTTTCCATCTTCTCACCTTAAATATATAATTCTATTTTTATTATATATTTTTATATTAATAAGTAAATGGTAACAAAAAAGCTACATTCCCATTTTTATTTACGGAAATATAGCTTTTTAGATTTTGTTAAATTTCTATATTTTTTTGTTTACATTTTTCTAATTTTATACTCTATTCTTTAGGGAATAGTATCTTTTCCTTGTGTTCCATACTCTTTAGGTCCATTTTCTGTTGCTGTATATACCCAAGTTCCATAATTATCTGGTGTACCTCCATATACAGTACAATCTTTAAATATGTATAAACCGTGTTCTGCTGTTGAAGTCTTATAGAAATTTGACTTTGAATATAATGTACCTTTAATTTCGTTATCCTCATCACTCGTAACATTCGTGATTCCTGAAATATATAAACATGTTGCACTTCCATTCAAACTTCCTGCATTTTGAGAATTATATATTTGTCCATAATTTGTTGAGCCAACAATACCACTTACATAGTTACCATATTTAGCTCCATCCTCCTTTACTGAATTTATATTACCAAAATTATTACATGAATTTATTATTGCATTTTGTCTTACCCAACCTATTACTCCTCCTATTCCCATTGAAGCCATTATGTTATCTGTATTAGATTCGTTTGTTGCATTTATTGCACCTTCATTGTTACAGTTTTTCACACTTCCTCCAGCAATACTTCCTACTATTCCTCCAACACTTGAAGCAGCATTTTTTTTCTTAACACCATCATCATCGGTACTTTCCCAACAATCTTTTTCATTAACTATTGAAGTTACTGTACCTGTGTTTGTACAATTATTTATATAACTATTTACTGACCAACCAGCAATTCCACCTACTATAAATGAACCTGAAATATTAGCACTACTTGTACAATCGTTTATTTGTGAACCTCCAAATAAGTTTGCACATATTGTTCCAGCATTTCTAGCATATCCTACTGTATTATTTCCTAATATTGTACCTGTTACATTTAGTTTATTTATTATTCCTTTTTCATCAACCACTCCAAATACTCCGTGCACGAGAAGAATCCAGATTTTTTATATTATTAAAAGTTACTGTTTTATTATTACCATTAAAAGTTCCCTTAAATGTTCGTGTTGTATTTCTTCCTACTGTCTCCCAAGGATCATTTATTGATACATTATTTATTAATGATACTTCTCCTCCGTTATTTTGCAAAGTTTTAAATGTTATACTTTGATTATTTACTCTTTTTGCAAAATTTTTCATCTGGTCTTCTGAGTTTATTGTATATAATACTGTTTGCGTTCCAGTTACATCTACAGTTTTTCCTTCTGCATTAGTTACAGTACATTTATAATATCCACCTAAATATGATGTTCCTAATCCATTTTCAGTCATTTGTGTTGTGGCAATCGAATATGATGATCCTGTTTTTCCTATTGGTTCATATGTTGCATTCTCAGCGCTAGTATCTTCACAATATTCCCACTTGTAATTAAATGTATCTCCTGGAGTTGCAGTAACAGTTGTTATAAATTCTGTTGTTATATCATCAAATAAATTTACTTTACTATTATTTATACTTATACTCATAGTTGGATGTAATTTAAATATTCTATATACTGTTGCTCCTTCTGTAGTCACTACTTTTTGTGTATCTTCTACATAATAGTATCCTGTATAATATGTTCCGGTAAGACTATCACTACCTAATTCATTTCCACGTACGGTAGTTCCATAATCTTTATCCTTTGTTTCACTTCCTAATACTTTATCTACAATATTTCCACTTTCATCTGTAACTTGTGTTTTATCTATGTATGTTACTGGATACTTATTTATAGTAGTGGTTCCTATAGCTTTCAAAGTTACATCTCTTGCTGGCATTGTAAATTCTTTTTCTTGATCAGGATATTTTTCTTCATCGTTTTCTGTCCATTTAACAAATGTATTAGTATATCCTGTATCAGCTATTTTCAATGTTGCACTTATATTTACTTGTTGTCCTACTTTATATGTTCCTGCTCCATTTACCTCTAATATGTACTCATTTTTATCTAATGTTAATTCATATTTACTTCTACTATAATATAATGCTATTTCTGCTCCTGTTTCCATAGTTGTAGTAGTTACAGCGTTTTCTTCTTCTGTTGCAGAATCAGAACATGTTAAAGATCCAAAACTATATGTTCCATATGTTACTGTAATTTTATAATCTGCTAATGTTATTAATGATCCATACTCTAGAGTTGCAGTTCTTTCTGCTACCTTAGAATATTTATTATCTCCTGCATTTTCAAGATAATGATGTATTGTTAATGTATATGAATTTTTACTCCAATTTGCTGTATATGTTTTATTTCCTGTACTTCCTTTTGCTATTGTTACTGTTTTATTTGCAGTTGTTCCATTGCTTCCTGTCCATCCTATGAAAGTATATCCTACTTTACTTGGATTATTTAATGTAAAGCTTTCTGTTTCCACTGTGTATTCTTCTTTATTTGTTATTCCTTCTGCTAAACTTCCGCCTGCTAAATCATATGTTATCGTATATTGTATAGCTGTAAACTTAGCTACTAATGTATAGTTTTTAGCTGGCATATTAAATGTATAACTTGCATCTGCGGATACTCTTGTAGAACCTTCATACCATCCTGCAAAATTATACCCTGCACTTGGAGTTGCTATTATAGTACAACTTGTTCCATAATCTAGATTTCCACTACTTCCTGATACTGTTCCTCCTGTTTCAGCTTTTCTTGTTAATGTATATTCATTTATACTCCAATTTGCTATTAATGTACCATCACCTGCTCCATATGTATATACTTGCTCCATAGTTGCTATAGGTGTATTTGTAGTTATCTTTCCTTTTCCAGTTAAAGTCCAACCTGCAAATGTATAACCTTCTCTTGTTGGAACTTCTATTGTTCTTGTTGTTTCATAATTTTGTTCAAATGTACTAATCGTTGTGCTTTCATTGTAGCTTCCTCCATTTGGATTTATTGATAATGTATATTTATTTATATTCCAATTGGCTGTATAAGTTTTGTTTCCAGTACTTCCTTTGGCTATTGTTACTGTTGTTTCTGGATTTTTGCCATTACTTCCTGTCCAGCCTGCAAATGTATATCCTTCTTTTATTGGATTATTTAATGTAAAGCTTTCTGTTTCTACTGTATATACTACTGGATTTGTTTTTCCTGTTGCTAAATTTTCTCCTACTAAATCATATGTTATTGTATATTGTATAACCGTGAATTTTGCTACTAATGTATAATCTTTAGATGGCATATCAAATGTATAACTTGCATCTGATGATACTTTTGTAGAACCTTCATACCATCCTGCAAATTTATATCCTGCACTTGGAGTTGCTATTATAGTACAGTTTGTTCCATAATCTAGATTTCCACTGCTTCCTGATACTGTTCCTCCTGTTTCTGCTGTTCTTGTTAATGTATATTTGTTTATTGTCCAATTTGCTGTTAATGTACCATCACCTGCTCCATATGTATATATTTGTTCTTTTGTATCTATTGGATTGTCTTTTGTTATACTTCCTTTTCCATTTAAAGTCCAACCTGCAAATGTGTAACCTTCTCTTATTGGTACTTCTATTTTCTTTGTTGTTCCATAATTTTGTTCAAATGTACTAATTTCTGTACTTGCATTGAAGCTTCCTCCATTTGGATTTATTGATAATGTATATTTATTTATTGTCCAATTTGCTGTGTATGTTTTATTTCCTGTGCTACCTTTCACTATTGTTACAGCCTTATTTGCTGTTGCTCCATTGCTTCCTGTCCAGCCTGTAAATGTATATCCTTCTTTTATTGGATTATTTAATGTTATATCATCAGTTTCTACAGTATATTCTACTGGATTTGTTTTTCCTGTTTCTAACATTCCTCCTACTAAATCATATGTAATTGTATATGTATTTATTGTTGCTTCAGCAGTTAATGTTACATCTTCTGCTGGAATTGTTATTGTATAGTCTTTCTCTGTACTTTCTGAAATTTTTGTGCTACTACTTGTCCACTTATCCCATGTATATCCGTTTTTTACTGTTGCACTTAATGGTACACTTGCACCATAATAATAGCTACCTGTTCCTGTTACATTCTCTATTCCTGTTCCGCTAGTTACATTTAATGTGTATTTATTTCTACTATAATATACTTTTAATACTGTACTTCCATCTGCTGATATAGTTCCAGTTGGTACGCTTAAACTTTCCTCATATGTAAATCCTTCTGGTGCTACTGTACTCATACTAACTCCAGCTCCAGTTGTACCTTCTGTTATTTCATCTTTTACCTTTATATAATCGCCATTTAAGTTCATTTGATATATTTGCTCTGTATATTGTGTACCTGTACTTTCTTTCCAATTTGCTGTATACGTTTTATTTCCTGTACTTCCTTTTGCTATTGTTACTGTTTTATTTGCTGTTGTACCATTACTTCCTGTCCATCCTATAAATGTATATCCCGTTTTTCTTGGATCATTTAATATAATATTATCTGTTTCCACTGTATATTCAGTTGGATTTGTTTCACCTTCTGGTAAAGCTCCACCCGTTAAATCATAAGTTATTGTATATGTAATTATCGTTGTTTTAGCTGTTAATGTTACATTTCCTACTGGCATTGTTATATTGTATGTTTTAGAAGTTGAATCTGCAATTAATAATGTGTTACTACTTGTCCATGTACTCCATGTATATCCTGGTTTAACAGTTGCATCAACTACTATGTTTGCACCATAATAATATTCTCCTGCACCAGAAACATTTGAAATTCCATTATCATGATTTACTGATAATACATATTTATTTCTACTATAATATATTTTAAATACTGTATCTCCATTTGGTGATATTATGCCTGTTACATTGCTCAAAGCTTCTTCATATGTGAATCCTTCTTTTGTTTGTACATCTATTGATACTGATGTATCTGTCTCTCCTGCTTTTTCTTCTGTACTTATTTTTACATAATCTCCACTTAAATCCATTTCATATGTTTCTACTGTATATCTTGTATCAGTGTTAGCTTTCCAATTTGCTTTGTATGTTCTATTCTCTGTACTTCCTTTTGCTATTGTTACTGTTACTTGTTCTGTTTCTCCATTGCTTCCTGTCCATCCTATGAAAGTATATCCTACTTTGCTTGGATTATTTAATGTAAAGCTTTCTGTTTCTACTGTATATTCTACTGGATTTGTTTTTCCTGTTTCTAACACTCCTCCTGCTAAATCATATGTTATTGTGTATTTATTTATTGTTGCTTCAGCAGTTAATGTTACATCTTCTGCTGGCATTGTTATTGTATAGTCTTTCTCTGTACTTTCTGAAATTTTTGTGCTACTACTTATCCATTTATTCCATGTATATCCGTTTTTTACTGTCACACTTGCTTTTATACTTGCACCATAATAATACGTTCCTGCTCCTATTGCATTTTCTGTTCCTGTTCCATTAGTTATACTTAATGTATATTTATTTCTACTATAATATACTTTTAGTACTGTACTTCCATCTGGTGCTATTGTTCCGCTTGGAGTACTTAAAGTTTCTTCATATGTAAATCCTTCTTTTGTTATTATATTTGCTGATACTGTTGTATCTGTTTCTCCAACTTTTGAAACTTCTGATACTTTTTCATAGTCTCCTAATAAATTCATTTGATATGTTTCTATTTTATATGATGTATCTGTATTAGCTTTCCAATTTGCTTTATATGATTTATTTTCTGTACTTCCTTTTGCTATTGTTACAGTTATTTGTTCTATTTCTCCATTGCTTCCTGTCCATCCTATGAAAGTATATCCTACTTTACTTGGATTATTTAATGTAAAGCTTTCTGTTTCTACTGTGTACTCTACTGGATTTGTTTTACCTGTTGCTAAATTTCCTCCTGCTAAATCATATGTTATTGTATATGTATTTATTGTTGCTTTAGCAGTTAATGTTACATTTTCTGCTGGTATTATTATTGTATAGTCTTTCTCTGTACTTTCTGAAATTTTTGTGCTACTACTTACCCATTTACTCCATGTATATCCGTTTTTTACTGTCACACTTGCTTTGACACTTGCACCATAATAATAAGTTCCAGTTCCTGTTACACTTTCAATTCCAGTGTCTTGTAATACTGTTAATATGTACTTATTTCTGCTATAATACATACTCAAAACTGTACTTCCATCTGCTTTTATTATTCCTGTTTGAGTACTTAAACTAGCTTCATATTTAAACCCTTCTTTAGTTACTATATCTTCAGATACTGTTTTATTTGTTTCCCCTGCTTTTATTACCTCAGATACTTTTTCATAATTTCCTAATAAATTCATTTCATATACTTCTACTTTGTATGCTGTATCTGTATTAGAAATCCAATTTGCTGTATATGATTTGTTTCCTGTCGTTCCTTTTTCTATTGTTATTACTGTGTTTGCAGTTTCTCCATTACTTCCTGTCCAACCTGTAAATGTATATCCTGTTTTAATAGGATTGTTTAATGTAAATGTTTCTGTTTCTACTGTATACTCTACTGGATTTGTTTTTCCTGTTTCTAAACTACCTCCTGCTAAATCATATGTTATTGTATATGGTATTGTTTTGAATTTTGCTACTAATGATCTATTGTTGTCTGGCATATTAAATGTATAATCTTCTAAATCTGATACTTTAGTTTCACCTTCGTACCAACCTGTAAATTTGTACCCTGCTTTCGCCATAGCTTTTACTTCTACACTTGTTTCATAATCTATTTCTCCACTATCTCCAGATACTGTTCCTCCATTTTCTGCTACTACTGATAATATGTATTTATTTATTGTCCAATTTGCTGTTAATATAGAGTTTCCTGCTCCAAATGTATATGTTTGATTTGCTGTTGTTATTGGTGTTGTTTTTGTGATTGCTCCTTTTCCTGTTAATGTCCATCCTGTAAATGTATATCCTTTTCTTGTTGGTGGAGGTACTATCTTAGTAGTTCCATAATTTTGTGTTATTGTACTATTTGTAGTTTCTCCATTCCATTGTCCACCATTTGGATTTATTGATAATGTATATTCATTTACTATCCAATTAGCAACATATGTTTTATTTCCTATACTTCCTTGTTCTATTCTTACTATTGTTTCTGGTTGTTCGCCATTGCTTCCTGTCCATCCTATAAATGTATATCCTACTTTGCTTGGATTATTTAATGTAAAGCTTTCTGTTTCTACTGTGTACTCTACTGGGTTTATTTGTCCTGTTGGTAAATTTCCTCCTGCTAAATCATATGTTATTGTATATATATTTACTGTTGCAGTTGCTGTTAATGTTATATCTTCTGCTGGTACTGTTATTGTGTATTCCTTATCTGCACTTTCTGCAACTTTCTCACTGGTACTTTCCCATTTACTCCATGTATATCCTGGTTTTGTTTCTGCATCTATTGTTACAGTTGCTCCATAATAGTAACTCTCTGTTTCTGTTACACTTTCTATTCCGTTTCCTTTACTTATAGTTACTGTATATTTATTTCTACTATAATATACTTTTAATACTGCGCTTCCATCTGCTAATATTGTTCCGTTTGGTGTACTTAATGCTTCTTCATATGTAAATCCTTCCCTTGCTGTTGTACTCATATTTATATTTTCACCTGTTGTTCCGTCTTTTTCCTCTTCTTTTGCTTTTACATAGTTTCCACTTAAGTCCATCTCATATGTTTGCTCTTTATATGTTATTCCTGAACTTTCTCTCCAGTTTGCTTTATATGTTTTATTTCCTATACTTCCTTTTGCTATTGTTACTGTTGTTTCTGGACTCTCTCCATTACTTCCTGTCCATCCTGTAAATATATATCCTACTTTGCTTGGATTATTTAATGTAAAGCTTTCTGTTTCTACTGTGTATTCTTCTTTATTTATTATTCCTTCTGCTAAATTTCCTCCTGCTAAATCATATGTTATTGTATATGTATTTACTGTTGCAGTTGCTATTAATGTTACATCTTCTGCTGGTACTGTTATTGTGTATTCTTTATCTGTACTTTCTGCAACTTTTTCACTGTTACTTTCCCACTTACTCCATGTATATCCTGGTTTTGTTTCTGCATTTATTGTTACTGTTGCTCCATAGTAATAACTTTCTGTTTCTGTTACACTTTCTATTCCGTTTCCTTTACTTATAGTTACTGTATATTTATTTCTACTATAATATACTTTTAATACTGCGCTTCCATCTGCTAATATTGTTCCGTTTGGTGTACTTAATGCTTCTTCATATGTAAATCCTTCCCTTGCTGTTGTACTCATATTTATATTTTCACCTGTTGTTCCGTCTTTTTCCTCTTCTTTTGCTTTTACATAGTTTCCACTTAAGTCCATCTCATATGTTTGCTCTTTATATGTTATTCCTGAACTTTCTCTCCAGTTTGCTTTATATGTTTTATTTCCTATACTTCCTTTTGCTATTGTTACTGTTGTTTCTGGACTCTCTCCATTACTTCCTGTCCATCCTGTAAATATATATCCTACTTTGCTTGGATTATTTAATGTAAAGCTTTCTGTTTCTACTGTGTATTCTTCTTTATTTATTATTCCTTCTGCTAAATTTCCTCCTGCTAAATCATATGTTATTGTATATGTATTTACTGTTGCAGTTGCTATTAATGTTACATCTTCTGCTGGTACTGTTATTGTATACTCTTTATCTGTACTTTCTGCAACTTTCTCACTGTTACTTTCCCATTTACTCCATGTATATCCTGGTTTTGTTTCTGCATCTATTGTTACAGTTGCTCCATAATAGTAGTTCTCTGTTTCAGTTACACTTTCTATTCCGTTTCCTTTACTTATAATTACTGTATATTTATTTCTACTATAATATACTTTTAATACTGTACTTCCATCTGGTGCTATTATTCCACTTGGAGTACTTATAGTTTCTTCATATGTAAATCCTTCTTTTGTTATTATATCTGCTGATACTTCTTTGTCTGTTTCTCCTACTTTCTCTTCTGTATTTACTTTTATATATTCGCCACTTAAATTCATTTCATATGTTTCTACTATATATTTTGTATCTGTATTTGCTATCCAATTTGCTTTATATGTTTTATTTCCTATGCTTCCTTTTGCTATTGTTACTGTTGTTTCTGGACTTTCTCCATTACTTCCTGTCCATCCTATAAATGTATATCCTGTCTTTAATGGATTATTTAATACTATGTCTGGCATTTCAACAGAATACTTATTTGGATTTGTTACTTCTTCTGGTAATATTCCTCCTGTTAAATCATATGTTATTGTATATATATTTATTTTTGCACCTGCTGTTAATGTTATATCTTCAGCTGGCATTGTTATTGTATATTCTTTATTAGTGCTTTCTGAAACTTTTTGACTATTACTTGTCCATTTATTCCATGTGTACCCTGGTTTTACTTCTGCATTTACTGTTACAGTTGCTCCATAATAGTAACTTTCTGCACCATTTACATTTTCTATTCCAGCTCCTTTTTCTAATGTAACAGTATATTTATTTCTTTTATAATACACTGTTAATATTGTGCTTCCATCTGGTGCTATATTTGCTTCTACTTTACTTAATGAAGGTTCATACGTAAATCCTTCTTTTATTTCAGGAACTACTTTTGCTATTTTATCTGTTTCCCCTGTTTTTTGTCTTTCTTCAGTTTTTACATATTCCTCATTTAAATTCATTTGATATATTTCTATTTTATATGCTGTATCTGTATTAGCTTTCCAATTTGCTTTATATGTTTTATTTCCTATACTTCCTTTTTCTATTGTTACTGCTGTTTCTGGACTTTCTCCATTGCTTCCTGTCCATCCTATAAATGTATATCCTGTTTTAGTAGGATTATTTAATGTAAATGTTTCAGTTTCAACTGTATATTCTGTCTTGTTTTCTACACCTTCCACTAAATTTCCACCTGTTAAATCATATGTTATTTCATATTTATTTAACTTAGTATTAGGTGTGATTGTTGTATCTCCAATTGGCATTGGAATTTTATATTCTTTATCTGTACTTTCTGGTATATTGTCATTATCACTTGTCCATTTATCCCATGTATATCCTGGTTTTACTATAGCATCTATAGATACCTCTTCTCCATAATAATACTCTCTATCACCTATTACACTTTCAATTCCATTTTCTCCAGTTATTGTTATCTTATATTTATTTCTACTATAATATATTTTTAATACTGTAGTTCCATCTGGTGATATTGTTCCTCTTGGAGTACTTAAATTTTCTTCATATGTAAATCCTTCTTTTGATATTACATTTACTGATACGTCTGTATCTGTTTCTCCTGTTTTTTCTTCTGTATTTATCTTTATATATTCTCCATTTAAGTTCATCTCATATATTTCTACTGTATATCTTGTATCTGGATTTGGTATCCAATTTGCTATATATGTTTTATCTTCTATACTTCCTTGCTCTATTGTTACTACTGATTTTAGTTCTCCACCATTTACTTCAGTCCAACCTCCAAATGTATATCCTACTTTACTAGGATTATTTAATGTAAAGCTTTCTGTTTCTATTGTATATCTTTCTGGATTTGTTTCTTCTCCTAAACTTCCTCCGTTTAATACATATTCTATTTTATATTCTATAGCCTCCCAATTTGCTGTATATTCTTTATCTCCATCTACTGTTTCAGATATTTCTTCACTCCATCCTGCAAACTTATATCCTGGATTTCCTAATATATCTCCCTTAAATTCTGGTGTCATATCTCCTTTATGTAATCCACTAATTTCTTGTTCTTTAAATTTTCCATGTGTACCTGGCAAATATTTTACAGTATATGTTGGAGCTTCTCTTATTATTATTACACTATTTCCTTTTGATTTATTTCCTTCTATACCATATGTATATGCAGTTACCTTAAATACTCCATCTGTTTCTATTTTTAATTCTTCTTGAGCATCTATTGTTTTATATTCTTTTTCTTCACTTCCTATTACTTTATAAACTGTTTTTTGTGTTTTTGTTTTTTCATTTTTCTCTGCTATTTTTACATTTACATTTCCTCTATATCTGTCTTCTTCGTAATCCTCTCCTGTTACTTCTATTTCTGGTTTTTCTACTAATTCAAATTCACCTATATTTAATTTTCCAAAAACTATATAATTTATTATAGCTTCTGTATCTTTTTCATCTATTTTTTTATCTCTTTCTATATCTCCTGCTAATTTTTCTATTTCTTTTTCTATTTTCCAATTTTCTGTTTCTAATATATCTCTTATCTCTCTTGTTAATTCTATTTGATTTAATATTCCATCTCCGTTTATATCTCCTAACACACTTATATCAAAGGTTCTACCATTTTGGTTATATTCTAATACCATCCCTGTTTTTATTATTCCATCTGTTACTTCCTTTTGCTTTGTAGCATTTTCATATACTGTTATTCCTTCTTCCATATTTTTTCTAAACGTCTCTATAGAAGTTTCTGGCGCTACGTTACTAACATACTTATCTGTTACTAAATATGCTGTGCTTTCAGGATTATCTTCATTATCTTGCTGTATAATTGCTATTATTTCATCTTCTTTTTCTATTTTAGCATTTACAGTTATCTGTAATACTAGAATAAACGATAACGCTATTAAAATACTTGCTATTAAATTAACCACTTTTTCCTTTAACATTGAATATTTCATTTTTCTTCACCCTTGATATAAATATTTTCTTTACTTTTATTATATATATTTATATTAAGATGTAAATGGCAATAAAAAACAGCATTTCCATTTATATTTGCGGAAATGCCATTTTTATGTTTTTGTTAATTTTTTTTATTTTTTTATTTACAAAACGTTACTTTACTAAGGATTTTTCTAGGGATTTCTAAATTTAAGCAATTATATTGTTCTATTTATTTTGAAAACAATAATCCATTATTCCAGTATAAATTCCCCAAGCTAGTTTATTTTGATATTCTTCTTGCTGTAATAATTTCTCTTCTTCTGGATTTGATAAAAATCCACATTCTACTATTGCAGTAGGTATTTCTACATTATCTACTATGTAGATATTTGAAATTTTTAAGGACTCTCTTTTATTTTCTTTTTGAATACTATTATTTAAATTTCTTTGGATATTTTGTGCTAACATTTTACTTTCTTCATCTCCATCTTTGAAAAAAGTCTGCCAACCAGAATATTGTGCTTGTGGTATTTTGTTTAAATGAATTGATATAAAAAGGTCTGCTGAACTTTCATTGCCTATTTTTACTCTATTTTTTATATCACTAACCTTTTTTTCTTTTAATGTTTTTTTATCCAAATCATAAATAGCATTTTCATCTGATCTTGTAAGTATTACAGTTGCTCCACTTTGTTCTAATAATTGTTGTACTTTTAATGTTATTTTCAAGTTCAAATTTGATTCACTGACTCCATTTTTACTAACAGCTCCTCCATCTTCTCCACCGTGTCCAGCATCTAAAACTATTACTTTAGTTGTAGCTGGAGTTGATACTACCTCTAACGTGTTATTTTCTTTGCTAATTTTAAATCCATACACGCTTATCCCTAATATTAAACAAAACATGATATATATAACTTTTTTTCTTTTTATTACAATCATAAAAAACCTCACATACAATATTTATATGTGAGGTCTTAATTTATTATGATATTATTTATCTTCTTTTTTATTTTTCTTTTTTCTTATTATAAAATATACCACATTTATTACTATAACAACTACTACAATTGAAATTGCTATTATTGGTTTTATATCTCCTGTTTTTATATTTTCTATAACTTTATTTGGTGCTGAAGTTGGCTTTGGTGTAGGAGTTGATGTTGCTGTTGGAGTAGGTGTTGCTGTTGGAGTAGGTGTTGGAGTTGCTGTAGGTGTTGGGGTTGGAACTATTGGATTTTCAATTCTAATTCTAATAATTCTTTCTCCTTCATCAATTAAAGTATTTCCGTCATTTGATGTTATTTCCTTTAATTTTATTTCTGTATCTATATCCTCCAAGTTATCTTTAGATTTTAAATTTATCTTTCCTATATTTTCTTTTTCTTTGACTCCATCTACCATTTTTACAAATAACATTTTTCCAGTTTCTTCGTTATAAACAATTCTCCAATCGTTTTCTTCTGTAAATTCTAGTTTTTCAAATACGTTTTTATCATATTCTAACCACATTTCCACTACATTAATACCTTCTGTTCCTGCATTTATCTCATCTATTGTTAGTTGAATATTTACTGTATCACCTATATTTATTACTTCTTTTTCTGCTTTTGCTATAAAACTAAAGCTACTTGCATTAACTACATTAAACAAACTCATAATAATAACCATTTGCATTATTGAAATTATTCTTAAAATTCTCTTTTTCATAGTTTCACCTCTTTATATATTATAATTTACTATATAAATTATAATTTGTAAATACTGTTATTAAAACTGTTTTTCTTATACCTTTACGGAGATAATTACTTCATGTTTTTTATTATTTATATTTCATTTTTGTAATAATATATTTACATTAAGTTGACATAATTTTCAAAATGAGTTATAATATAACCACTGTGACATACACATGAATTTTTTAATATACACTGGATAAAATATTTAATGTAAACAAAAGACATAAAAATATATTAGAAAGGTGTTTTTATGAATTTTAAAAAATATAGATTGTGTATGATTTTTTTAGCAGTTTTATGTTTTTTATTTAATAGTATTTCTATTGCATATAGTGAAACTAAAACTGTTCAAATAATTGATGAAAATTCAATTGTTTTAAATACTTACGAAGAAGAAACATTTAATTTAATAAACAATATTCGAAAAGAAAATGGATTACCTGCACTTAGGCAAAGTGCTAAATTACAAGCACTTGCAAAGCTAAAAGCAGAAGACATTATTAATAAAGAATATTTCTCACATACTTCTCCAACATATGGAACACCGTTTGAAATGATGAGTTTATACGGATTAGATTATAAAACAGCTGGTGAAAACTTAGCTGGAAATATAAATCCAGAAAAAGCTGTAGAAGCATGGATGAATTCTGATTCACATAGAGCAAATATTTTAGATGATAATTTTGAATATATGGCTATATGTGTTGTAGATAGCGAAATATATGGAAAAGTTTTTGTTCAAATGTTTATTCAATAAAATTTTTTTAAGTTATAATATAAAAATACAATATAATAAAGTTGACGAGAATTGATTAAATAAATCAAAACCCGTCAACTTCTTTATTTTACTTTTATTCTTAAATTTGTACCATAAAAATCTTTTTTACTACAACCGGCTCTTCCCCCTCCAGCACAAGCACAGGCACATGCACAACTGCTTGCACAACTACTAGCACAAGCACATCCGCCACGTGGTCCATGATGATGGTGATGATGTGATGATATTCCATATCCTCTTCCTACATAATAACTACTTGGTGTTAATAATGCCAATATAATACTAATAACAATTATTAATGTTATTAATATCATAAAAGAAGAACTTATGCTATTACCAAATGTCTTGGCATTCTTAAACTGCTTATTTTCATCGAAATTAAAAGCATTTACATTGTATTCTATTTTAGCTGTTATTTTTTTCCCTTTTTCCAGTGATGTATTCCATACCAAATATTCTCCATTCTTTTTTGAATTTGAATTATTATATATTTGTTTGTTAGAATTCCATTTTATTGTTAAATTTTTTACTCTTATATCCTCAAACCATCCTGGGGTAAAGCTATATGTACATTTACTTCCATTTATAGTATACATATAACTTTGATGAAAACTAAAATCAAAATTTATAACCTCATTTGCCACATATTCTCTATCAAAATCAACTCTTATATATGTACCACCTGATTCATATAATCTTATTGAATTTATAGTGTCTGATAAAGCTCTAATTTCATCTATTTTTCTATTTGGTACACCAATTTTTACCCATTCTAAAGGTCCTTCAGATGTGGAATCTAATACTTTCCATTCTATATGATAAACCATATCTAAAGTTCCATCTTCTCTTAAATCAACTTTTATTTCATAATCTTGAATTTCATCTAATTCTTTTGCATAACTTGAAATACTAATTCCTAGAAGAAATGCAAAAACTAATATAAAAGATATTAATAACTTCTTTTTCATTTTCTACATACCTCCTCTTAGTGGACATTTCTCTTCCATCTTACTCGAAAAGGCTCTTATTTTTTTACACTTCTTACTATTCCAAACTTTTTTCCAATCATCATTTAAAATATTTCCAAGTTTTGCATCTTCTTCTAACCAACTTTGACATGGTATGATACTTCCATCTGGAGCGATCGCCATATTACTTAAACATGCACCACATGAAGGAACTGCCAAATTAAGCTCTATTAACTTTTCATTTTTTATCCAACCTGGTGATGTAAATCCCATTTCTAATAAATTATCATCAGTATATTTTTTTGCTTCTTTTAAAATTTCATATAATTCTTCATTAGATAATTGAGTTGAAATAGACTTTTCAGTTTTCGCATTTCCTGTAACTATTAAACCTGAACAAGTAACATATGTAACACCTAAACTTTTTACAAATTTTAATGTATCTACATAATTTTTATTAATTGTACATAAAGGTGTATTTGTACTAACATTCAATCCTGCTTTAACAGCATTCTTTATTCCTTCTACAGTTTGCTTAAAATTATTTGCTCCAACAAGTTTATTATGTTCTTCTTCATTTGAAGAATATAATGTTACTTGAACACTATCTAAACTTGCATCATATAACTTTTTGCATAAATCTTCTGTTAATAAAACTCCATTTGTATTTAATCTTGTTACAAACCATTTAGAATAATTAATAAGTTCTACTAAATCATCTCTTCTTGTAGGCTCACCACCAGTAAATGTTAACTGTGGTACTCGTATTTCTTTTAGCTTATCTATAACTTTCTTCCATTCATTAGTTGTTAATTCATTCTTTATTGCATAAGTTTGCTCACCAGCATAACAATGTAAACATTTTTGATTGCAATTCCAATGCCCATCTTTGTGCATACTACTTATCATAAGATCCATTCTATGAGGTGCTGTCATATATTTTGAGTATTCTCCTATTGTCATTTGACCAATATCAACATCTGTTTTCCCTGTAGTTGCAATAGATATAAACACATTTATTATATCTAATAAATCTTTCTTTACGTCTTCTTCTCTTGCATCCTTATAGATACTTTTTAAATTAGATATCGTCTTTTGAATAATTAAATTCATGTCATTATCTGTTATTTCTTTTCCTGCGTATTTATTTACCTCATCAATAAATATCATCATTAGCACAGACCAAGAGGTATTTAATGGAATTATATCTCTCCCATTTAAAATTGCAACACTTGAATTTCTTCCAAAATAAGTATACTTTGATGGAACTATATGAATTCTTACAGCTCCTGGTTCATATGGATTTAGTGTTGTATGATGTACATATTGCCATAAACTTTTTTCATATTCTCTTCTGTTCATTTTTTCCTCCACTATTATTTTATATAATTATATTTAAAACTTAATATTTTTTCAAGTAAATATTAACTATTTAATTAAGTGAATTAAATTTTATTAGAAAAAATTTCTGTACAAAGTATTTCTCTAATAGGAAAGTTGCATGACTTTCCTATTAGAGAATGAATCTATTGTATAAAAAATCATATGATTTATCTTTTATCTTCTGTTGTTCCTGTTCCTGTTATTCCTCCAGTTATTGTTCCATCATATATATGTAATTCTCCCATATTTTCTATTGCTTTTGTTCCTTCTATTCTTGGCGAATTTCTATATACTTCCGAATCATCTATTCCTATATATAATATTCCTTGATTTTTTATTGCTACTCCTGCTGTATTTTGAATTTGTCCATATATAGTTTCATCTGTTCCATCTTCATATGTATCTATTATTGACAATGTTGCTCCATTTTCTATCACTATTACTGGTTCTGCCTTATCATATACTATTCCATGTGCCTGCATATCTATAGTAATATTTTTTCCTGTTTCTATTACTATTTGTGTATTTTGCTCTATTTCTTTATGGATTTGTATTGTTCCCTCTGATTCTATAGCATTTATAGCTTCTTGAATAGTATCATAGTATATATTTCCTACAGAGGCTACTGATTCTACTGTTGCATCTTTTACTTTTAATGTTGCCTTTGTTTCATTTTCTGTTATATTTAGTTCATATCCTTCTTCTACTTCATCTATTTCTCCATATATTGCTTTGATATTTCCTATTATTGTTCCATCATAGAAGTTTATATTAGCATTTGAATTATTTATATATAATCCATTTGTTGCTCCTTGTACTGTTAATATATCATTTTTTACATTTTTATCTTTAATTCCTATTGTAATAGTTCCTGTACTTCTATTATGTATTCCATATGCTTTATATGAACCAGTTCCTGAATATGTTGCTTGTACTATTCCTGATTTTAATACTATTTCACCTGTTTCATAATTCTCTATTCCATATGCATCATTCGAAGTTGAAGTTACAGTTATATTGGCATCTTCTATACTTATTGTTCCAGACCTATTATTATATATTCCATAATAATTACTTGTTACTACTCCTCCTTTTACTGCTATTTTTCCTGTGCTATTATTATATATTCCATAACTTCCTGTTATCACGCCATCTAATATTTCTATCGTTCCTATATTATTGTTATATATTCCGTAATTTGCTTCTATTGTTGTATTTTCCATTGATATATTTCCTATATTAGCATTATATACTCCGTAACAATTAGTTATCTTTGTTTGAATTATTATATTTGTGTCTTTTATAGTTAATTCTCCAGTATTGTTATTTATTACTGCATAACTATAAGAGCCATTAGTTACATTTATTGTTTCTCCAATTATTTTTGTTGCACCAATACTGTTTATATTTATTGCTTTTGATATAGTACTATAACGATAACCCCCTGGGCTATAGCCACCAATTGAACTTACTGTTATCTCTCCAGCTGTTATTGTTAAAGTTCCTTCTCCTTCTGTACTAATTCCACATGAAAAATCATTTGCATTTCCTAAATTAACTTTTGAATTTATTTTTCCTCCATTTACATTTGCCGCTCCTAAATTATATATACCAAAACATTGCTTATCCACAGAAGATACAATTTTTCCTCCATTTACTTCTAAAGTTGCTCCTGCATTATTTAATATTACTCTACCATAATCTCCTGTTATTTTTAATGTTCCTTCTGTTAATTTCATTTCTCCATTATTAGTTATTAAAGTTTTATATTCATCTTTTGTACCAGGTGCTACATTTATAAATGCTCCTTTAGCTTCGGTTTCTTCTGTTTTGCTACTGTCAATTATCTCTAACGTTCCATCATTTTGTATTGTATTTATATTTCCTACTTCTACTATCTTGCCATTTAAGTCTATTACTACATTTTTATTTTCATTAATTACTAACTTTTCTGTTGTTGCAGATAATGATGCATTTCTTAATATCTGTACTGTTTCTTTATTATCTCCTATTTCATCTATAGCATCTTGCAAATGATAATATTTTTTGCCAGTAGATACTATTTGTGCTATTTCTAATTTTTGTAATGTTGCACTTTCTGTTCCATCTTCATTTATTTCCTTTATTACTTCGTATCCTTCTTCTTGGGCAGATATTAAATTATATATTGCATATCCTTCTGTTCCTGTTACAATACCATCATAAAAATTTAATATTCCTTTAGTATTGTATATTCCATAACTATTAGTTGTGCCAGTTGCTGTTATTTTTGGTAAACTTGTACTTACTTCTCCGCCAATTTCTCCTATTGTTACTGTTCCAGTACCATCATTATATATTCCATATGCATGATAATTTGTATCATTGCCTGTATCTTTATGTGCTACATCAATTGTACCTGATTTTAGTACTATTTCTCCTGCTTCATTATATATACCTGTACAATAGCTATTCGAATTATTCGTCACTATCAAAGATATATTATCTATTATAATATCTCCTTAAGAATTATTGTATATTCCATATACAGAATAACTTGATAATGTTATATTCACATCTTTTAATGTTATCATACCTGTAGAATAATTATATATACCATATCTGCTACCAGAATTTCCAGATTTTGATGTTATTTGATTTCTTTCTACTTTTACTTTTCCTGCTTTGATTTCTGATTCTTTTCCTTCATTTTCATACACTTTTACTACTTCTTTTATGTTTTTCTTCAAATTTTCTACTGTAGTTTCTGGTAATACATTACTAATATACTCATCTGTTATTAAATAAATAGTACTTTCTGGATTATCTTCATTTTCTTTTTGTAATCTTGCTATTATTTCATCTTCACTTTCTAATCTTGCTTTTGGTCTCATTTGTAATCCAAATACAAAAATTAATGCTATTATTGATATTACTGTTAAATTATAAATAATTTTTTTGAATTCTTTCATCTTTGCTTTTCTCTCCTATAAATATATATTATTTATTTAAATTTAATATATTTATAGACATATGTAAATGCAATAAAAAACCAGCTATATCCTACAATCTTGCGGAAATATCTGATTCATTATTTTTTTAAATTTTCTTGTTTTTTTATTTACACATTGTAATATTTATCTATATGTTTTGCAAATATGTTTCATATTATCTATTTCTGTTAGGGAAAATGTCAATACATTTTATTAAATTTTAACTAACAAAACTATAATTCTTTTGTTTTTCTTATTTTTATAAATAAGGATTTTTTAAGTTTATATATTTTTCTATATATTCTAATAATTCAAAACTTCGTCATCTTAAATTTTTCTAACTTTTTCCACAATTTACTACAATTTTGTGTATATTTTTTTATTTACATTTGATTTTAAATAATTTAGTGTTATAATTCTCATTATGATTAGGAGTGATTAATTTGAAAAATAATAGTACAATGATGCAATATTTTGAATGGTACTTGCCTGCTGATAGTAACCATTGGAAACGTTTATTAGAAGATGCACAACATCTAAGCAATATAGGTATTGACACAGTATGGCTTCCACCTGCTTTTAAATGTAGTGGAGGTGCTTCTGATCCTGGATATGGTGTTTACGATTTATACGATTTAGGAGAATTCGACCAAAAAGGCTCTATACCAACCAAATATGGAACTAAAAATGAATATATTGCAGCTATTAATATACTAAAAAATAACAATATTAAAGTACTTGCCGACATAGTTTTTAATCACAAAATGGGTGCAGACGAAACCGAAGAAGTACTAGCAGTTCAAGATGATGGAAATAATAGAAATATTCAAGTAAGTGATATAAGACCAATACTTGCTTGGACAAAATACACATTTCCTGGCAGAGGAAATACATATTCAGACTTTAAATGGAACTGGAAACACTTTCATGGAATAGATTGGGATGAAAATACTAAAACTCACTCTATATATAAATTTTATGGTAAAGACTGGAATAATGAAGTTGACACAGAAAACGGAAATTATGATTACCTTATGGGAGTAGACATAGACTTTAACAATTTAGACGTTATAAATGAATTCAAAAAATGGGGACTTTGGTATATTAACTTAACAAATATTGATGGCGTACGTTTTGATGCAGTAAAACATATAAGAGCTAATTTCTTTCCTGATTGGCTTGAATATATTAGAGAAAAGACAGGAAAAGAATTATTTACAGTAGGAGAATACTGGAATAATAATGTAGATGCATTAAATAAATTTCTAGAAAACACAAATAATTCTATGAGTTTATTTGATGTGCCCCTTCATTATAATTTTTATCAAGCTTCTAAAGAACGTTCAAATTATGATATGGGCTCTATACTAAATGGAACTTTAGTTAAGTGTAATTCTGTAAAAGCAGTTACATTTGTAGACAATCATGATACAGAACCTGGACAAGCCTTAGAATCTTGGGTTGAAGACTGGTTTAAACCATTAGCTTATAGTATTATTTTACTTAGAGTTGATGGATTTCCTTGTATTTTTTATGGAGATTATTATGGAATTCCAACATACAACATTTGTCCTAAAAATGATATTCTAGACAAATTACTTTATGCTAGAAAAAAATACGCATATGGGGAACAACATGATTATTTTGATCATCACAACGTTATAGGATTTACTCGCGAAGGAAATGAGGAACATCCAAACTCTGGTCTTGCAGTGCTAATGTCATCTGGTGATAGAGGATATAAAATAATGAATGTCGGAAAAAAACTTGCAAATAGCATTTTTTACGATATAACTGGAAACTTAGAAGAAACTGTATATGTTGATAATGACGGTAATGGAATTTTTTACTGCAATAGTGAAAGTGTTTCTGTGTGGGTAAAGAAAGAAAATTAAAAAAAAAATGGACACATAGCTATGTGTCCATTTTTTATATAGTACCAAAGTCATTCAAATTTCCTATTATATAAAATATAGAAAAATTTAATAAGCCCACTATTGATCTCTTTTTCTAACCTGTGCTCTGTAGCTTGCTTCAAGAATAAGTGAATCTGGTGCTATCTTTGTAAAAAATTTTACTAATTTTATTTGAAATGTTGGTAATATTACTTTCTTTCCTTTTAGCATTTCATCTATACCATATTTTGCTGCATATTCACTAGTTATTGATTTTAAATTAAATTTAACACCAGCAACATTATTAAAATTAGTAGTAACAGGCCCAGGACAAAGCACACTTAGTTTTACATTTGATTTTTTCTTTTTTAATTCTTTCTGAATTGCTCTTGATAAAGCCACTACATAATTTTTTGAGGCATAATAAGAACTCATTAGTGGTCCTGGCATAAAACCAGCTATTGATGCTACATTTAATATATTACCAGAATCTCTTTTTATCATATCTTTAATATATAATTTTGTTAATATATGAACTGCTGTAATATTTGTATTTATTAAATTGATTTCCTTCTCTAAATCAACTTCTTCAAATTCTCCAAATATTCCAAAACCAGCATTATTTATTAATATATCTATATTCTCGTTTTTTGTTTTATTATATAATTCATAGCAATTCTCTTTTGTACTTATGTCTAATTGTATTATTTGAACATTAGTATTTAATTCTTTTTTTAACTCTTCCATAGGCTCTATTCTTCTTGCAACTAATATTAAATCATATCCTTTAGTAGATAAATATCTTGCCATGTCTCTTCCTATTCCAGAAGAAGCACCTGTTATTAAAGCTTTCATTTGTTCACCTTATTCCTTTATTAATTCAAAAATTTTTTCTTTATTATCCATTATTGTATTATACCCAATTTCTACACATTTTTGCATGTCTGATATTTCTAGCAATCTAGTTCCTTCTGCTTCTATTTCTATTGCTAAATCCGCTTCCTTTTGTGCTTTTCTAACATCTTTTAAAGAAAAAATATCAACCGCCCTTAGTAATACGCCAAAAATATCTTCTTTAGGAACATATTCATCTAATTTAAAACTCAATGCTAATACTTTAGTTGCTCCCATATCTTTTAAAACATGGACTGGCAAATTATCTTTTGTTCCGCCATCTATAAAATTATAGTTTCCAAATTCACAAGGTGTAAATATTCCTGGGAATGACATACTTGCCCTTACAGCTTTTCCTATTGGCACATTATATATGTAATCTATATCTTCATTTTCTAAATCATACTCTTTAGATAAAAATATACACTCTTTGGTTGTAATAGTGTCTACTGTAGCTATTGCAAATGGTATTTTTATATCTTTTATATTCTTTATTCCCTTTTTTTCTGCAAAACTATTTACTAAATTTTCTATTTTCTCTCCAGGAACTAATCCTGAAATTTTTGCTGTTCCACTTGTTAAATAAGTAAAACCTGCTTTTGCAATTGGCGTTTTATTTATTTTTGTAAGTTCTCTATAATATTCGTTAGTAGCTTCTTTTGTTTCTTCTAAAGTATATCCCATTGCAAAAAAAGCTGCTATTATACTTCCTGAGCTTGTTCCTGATAAATAATCTATTTCTATTCCAAGCTCCCTTAAAGCTTGAATAGCACCTATATGTGCTATTCCTTTTAAGCCTCCTCCGGCTAATGCTAATCCTAAACTCATAATCTATCCCTTTATAACTTTATTCTTCTTAAGTAAAATTAATAACTATTTTCTATTTAATGCTCTTTTATATTTTGGATTTTGCTCTAATTTCACTCTCATTTTCTCATCGAAATTACTACTTCTTTCCCTTGTTTTTCTTGGTTTTTCAATTTCTTCCGTTTTTTTAGATGATTTCTTAGTTACTTTTTCTTCTTCCTCTTCTTCATAATCGTCATCTTCGTAATCCTCTTCATCTTCATATTCATCATCGTCATAGTCATCATCATCCTTTGACTTATCAAATATGTTTTTTAATTTATTGAAAATTCCACCTCTTTTAATATCTGCATCACTATGTCTACCTGATTTAGTATTATCTTCCCAACTATGTTTTCCTCTTTTTGAATCTACGTTATCGTCATCATCATACTCATCATCATAGTCTTCGTCATATTCGTCTTCATCCTCTTCATAATCATCATCAGAACGCTTGTTGTGTTCATTTACTAATTTATCATAATCGTATGTATCTTTTTCATCATCATCTTCATTATATTTTTTTAATTTTTTACTTGCTTCATTTTGTTCTAATAACTTTTTCAATCTATCCTTATAGTTGTTTTCAATAATATTTTCTATATGACTATTTTTAACTTCTATTGAATTAGTTTCTGGATTATATTCATATTCCTCATCATCTTCATCATCATAATCTTCATCATAATCCTCATCATCTTGAGAATCATTCTTTTCCTCGTCTTCATCTTCTTGTTGAGTATTTTCTACATTTGAATCTGAATCAATTTCTTCGTCTTCTTCATCAGTATTTTCAACATCTTCATCATCAAAATAATCTTCAATTCTCTTTTCTTTACTTACACTTGGTATACGTTCAACAGTTTCAATTTTTATCTCATTATTTTCAATTCTCTTTTCCTCTACTGGTGATATTATTTTTCCGAAAACATCATATATACTTCTTATGCCTTCTCTTCTCCAATAATAAGGACTTACAACTCCACCTATGCCTAATTTTTTAGTTTCTCTTTGGAATTTCAATTCTTTTTCTTCTATTTCTCTATAATGTGATGCATCATATAATTCTTCAAAATCTTCTTTTGTTGCCTTTCCCTTAGTTTCTTTTACTAACAAATCATATAATTTATTAATTTTACTTATATCAAATGTAAATTTCTCCATTGCATCTTTCATCATTTCGTCATGTTCTTCTATGCTATGAACAGCCGTAGATCTTTCATTATCTAGAAATCTATTTAAATATTCTTTTTCAGCTTCTAAGAATTTAATTTTAGCATCTGATGCAACAAATGCTTTTTTTCTAGTTTCTAATTTAACTTTATTTGCAGAAATCTCTTCCATAAGTTTATTAGTTTGTTTGTATATATAGATATATGCTTCACATTGTTTTTTGGCAATATCAACTCCTAATATTGCACCATTTCTAATTACTTCTTCATTAAAAGGTACTTTTTCGTCCATACCATTTTGCATCATTATTTCTATTGCATCATCTTCAATTTTCTTATAATCTTTTATCGTGTTTTCTAGCCAAGATACTTGCTCCGCTGTAATAACATTAGAACTATTGGTAATCTCTCTTAAAGATTTTCTAAAATTTCTATTTTCTACTCTAATAGTTTCTTGAATTTCCTTAAGTGATGCTTTTCTTTCTGAAGCTTCTTTTAAATATTTTATTAAATCAATTCTTAATTCTATAAGCTTTTCTGAATTCTCTTTTAGTATTTTCTCAATATCTACAATATAGCTTTCTATTTCTTCTGGTGACTTTAATGTGTCACTAAATAATCTATTTCTTTTATTTTCTAACTCTACATTATATTTTGATATATCCTTTTGTTTCTTTTGAATATCTTCTACTCTAGAGAGTACCATTTTATATTCTTTTTCATATGTAATTTCTTTTTCGGAAGCATTTTGATAATTTTCAAGCAACTCTATCAGTTCTTTATAATAATCATAATTTTCTTTTAATTCACTGATATATAGCAATGTTTTACTTAAATGCTTCTCTAAGACACTAGCACTTCTCTCGTACATTATATATCACTCCATATCAAAAATTATTAATATTATATATTGATTTTCCCAAAAAGTCTATACCATATTTTCATTTTAGTAATTTTTTGTCAACAATTGAAAGAACAATAGTGGGCTGATTAAATTTTTCTACATCTTAAATTGTAGAGTTCAGCCCACGTTTAATTGTTCGTGTGCGAAATTTGCTATATGCAAATTTCTGCACAAAGTATTTATGTAATAGGAATTTCAAAGAAATTTCCTATTACATAACAATAGTGGGCTGATTAAATTTTTCTACATTTTAAATTGTAACGTTCAGCCCACGTTTAATTGTTCGTGTGCGAAATTTGCATATAGCAAATTTCTGTACAAAGTATTTATGTAATAGGAATTCCCTATTACATAAAAATGGAGTTAGCTTTTTGCTAACCCCTACTCACCCCTGCTAGATTTGTTTCATTATTTTTATAATATTCCGCTATTAAATCATCTAATTCAACACTTAATTTATATATTACTGCGTAATCTTGTCCTTCCTCTATACTTTTGTTTAATTTGTCTCTTAATTTGCAAATTTCTTCATTAATCATAACATTCATCTCCTTATTAACTGTTTTTCTCTTTGGTATATTTATAAAATACAATAGTTTTACATTAAAGTCAATAAATAAACAGCTTTTTATTTAATTTTCGTTCGACAAAATATTGAAGAGATTTGCATAATTTTGCATGTTTCTTATTATTAATTTCTTTTGTTACAAAGTTTTAGATTTTTCTTACACTTTTATTGACTGAAAATCTACTATCCGCAATAAAATTTGTCTTGTAACTTTTTGAAATATTTTTAAATCTTTTGTATACATTTTTACATTAATTTAATTTTTGGGTAACACTGTTGAAATTACCATTTTATCTTCATTAAACATATTTTTTATAAGTTCTTCTGTATATTCTTTTGTTACAGTTTTGTATTCTTCTAAATAATCTAAGCTATTTACATCTTTAAAATAATCTGCTAAGAACATAGTACTTATTTCTTGTACATTATTAAAAATCTTTATATATGAGCCATATATAGATTTTTTCGTACGCATAAAATCTTCTTCATTTAATCCTTCTTTTTTTAATTTTTCTAATTCATTTTTAAAACTATTAACAACAACTGTAGGATCTATAGTTTGACCTTGTATTATTAAATGACCATAATTTCTAGTACATTCATAATCAAATCCCATTTCTGCTGAAATTATTCCTTCACTGTACAATTTTTTATATAAATTAGAACTTTTTCCAACTAAAATATTTAAAATTATTTCTATTCCAATTGTCTTTTTTATTATATCTTTTGACAATTTTTCTGATTGTTTAAAAGCTATCATAAATAGTGGCATACTTATATCCATTTTTGTTTCAATACTTTTTTGCATAATTTCTTTTGGTTCTTCAGGATATATTCTTTTTATTTCTGATGTTCCCTTTTTATCTATCAATCTAGATTTTACTTCTTCAATTATTTTTTCTGGTTCAAAATCGCCAGTTATAACCATCGCCATGTTTGAGGGATTATAAAAAGTGTTATAACATTTATATAAAATATCTTTATCTATTTTTCTTACAGTCTCTTCTGTTCCAGCAATGTCTATTCTTACAGGACTTTCTTTATACATAGCCTTAATTGCATTCATATATAAAATATATTCTGGGTAATCCTGATACATATTAATTTCTTGAATTATTATTCCTTTTTCTTTTTCTACATTCTCATCTGTAAAATATGGATGTTGAACATAATCCATAAATTCATCTAATGCTTCATAAAAATTCTCTGTACACTCATACAAATATGCTGTATGGTCATTTGTTGTATAAGCATTTGCATTCACGCCTAAAGAAGAAAGAACATCTAAACTGTTTGGTTTTCCTTCTTGCTCAAACATTTTATGTTCCAAAAAATGTGCTACACCATCTGGAACTTCTGTTATATTTTCTTCGCCGGGAACAATAAATTTATTATCTAAAGAACCGTAATTAGTTCCCCATATTATATATTTCTTTTTTACACCTGGCTTTGGAACAACCATTACAGTAAGCCCATTTTCAAGTTTTTCTATATATAATTTTTCATTAATCTTTTTATTTTCAATTATTTGCATACCTTACCTCCTAGTTTCTCAAGAAATATATAGTATTAATTTCTACACTATTTGCTAATTCTATTATTTGCTCTCTAGTTACAGCTTTAATCTTTGCTTTATATTCTTCTGGTGAAATATCTGTTTTTGAAAGCTCTTGACCCATGTAATAAATAATTCCTGTATCTTGCTCAGTTTCAATTGCATCAACTCCAGCAATTATATATCTTTTAGCATTATCTATATTTTCATCTGTAAAGTTACCATTTTTTATATCTTCTAATTGTTGTTTTATTATAGTCATTGCTTTTTCATAATTTTCAATCTCAATTCCGCATTTTATAAATATACTACTCTTTTGTTTTACATACATAGAACGCGCAGAATACGCCAAACTTGCTTTTTCTCTTACATTTTGGAATAGCATTGAATTTGCGCCATCACCTAATATTGTATTATATATAATAGAAACAAATTTTAAATTTTCCATTTTTGAAAAAATATCTAAACCTATTACTAATTTTCCTTGAACTATATCTAAAGATTCTACCTTTTCTTTTACTTTTTCAATTTTAGTTTTAGGTTCATCTAATTCATTATTTACAATATAATTTTCTTTTCTATCTTCCAATTTACTTATAATACTATTTTGTTTTATCAAATTTTCTATTGCATTATCATCAAAATTGCCAGATACAAATATATCTATTTTAGCTGTTTTAATTAGTTCTTTATATTTTTCATATAATGTATCATTCTGGATTTTTTCTAATTCTTCTACATAACCATATTTAAATATACCAAATCCTTCGTCATTATACATTTCATTTATACATGCATGAAGTGAATATGCATCTTTGTCATCCTTTTTGGCTTCTATTAATTTTTTTAAATTTTCTTTCTCTGTATCAAAATACTTTTGATTAAACTTTCCATTTTCAATCAACGGATTAAAAGCAATATCTATTAATTTATTAATACTTTCTTCTAAAACCTTTTCGTTATTTGGTAAGAACTTATCATCTACACTTTCTATATAAAATTTTAAAACTTGATTGTCACCATTCTTGTCTGCCCCACAATCAAAAGATGCTCCATACATGTTTTCTAAATCTTTACTTATAATCTCTTGAGTTGGCATAGTCATACTGCCACATTTTAGAATTGCTGGAATTAAAGCATTTCCGTGTTACTGTTTCTTTTTTCATTGGAATCGTTATAAATATAGCAACTAAATTAGTTTTAAATAAACTTGTATTTAATAAATGTAGCTTTATTCCACTTTTTATTTGAATACTTTTTCTCTTCATTAACTTTCTCCTTATATTTATTTTATTATTATTATAAATAAAATCAAATTTATTATACTTAAATTTTCCATTAATATCAATAAATTATTTTATTTAAAAAACAATTTTTAAATTTATATAAAATTTTATCTTGACTTTTAAATAAGTTTCTGCTATTATATTAATTGCTTACAAAAACTATGCGGGAGTAGCTCAGTTGATAGAGCGCTGCCTTGCCAAGGCAGAGGTCGCGGGTTTGAGCCCCGTTTCCCGCTCCATTTTTATTTTTGGTACTATTTTTAAATTTAGTGCATATAATTTATTATATGGCGGTATAGCCAAGTGGTAAGGCACGAGTCTGCAAAACTCTGATCCCCGGTTCAAATCCGGGTGCCGCCTCCAAAACAAAAAACGTTGAAATATCAACGTTTTCTTTTTTGTGTCAATGGGTGTGGAGATTTTTGACAGCAATTATTATTCATCAACTATGTTTTTTGCTTTTTCTAATTGATTTAAATTCTTTGTTATTCTTAACAATTTCTTTATTTTGTACACATTTCCCTCTATATCTCCTAAGAAATAAGATATTGTAAATCCTACTAATAATATCAATATTGATATTACAGATGTAGCATTAAATCCAAGAATACACTTTTCATTTAATACACTTGGAATTATTGATAAAAATAATCCAAATATAGTTGAAAATGTTAATGTATAACATTTTTTTATTAATTTATTTATTATGAAAGATATTAATAAAGCTCCTATCCCTAAACCAAATCCTGCTGGTATTAAAACAGATAAATCAAAAGTTGCAAGCGATTTTACATATAACTCATATAATCCTAATGAAGATAATATAACTGCACTATCAACACCCGGTACTATTGAAGAACCTGCAACAGCAACTCCCAAAAAAACTGATTGCAATAAATTTGGATTTGTTATTTGTGGAAATAAATTTTTGTTAAAACTGAATAAACAAAGTCCTAATATTGCAGATATTATAATTACTGCATAATACTTTTTACTAAATCCTTCTTTTTTTACTTCTTTATAAAAAAGTGGCACAGTTCCTAATACTAATCCTAAAAATGCAAATCTAGTATATACTTCAAAATTTTCTAGTAGAAAATCTACCACTTTGCTAAACAATATTACTCCTACTCCAAAGCCTAAAAACAATGGAAATAAAAACAATACATTTTTCTTAAAATCTTTAAACAAAGTTCCTATTGCATTTATTGTTTTTTGATATAAACCAAAAATAACTAAAAGTACACTTCCACTTAAACCTGGTGCAATTCCACCTATCCCTACAACGATTCCTTTTAAAAAATTAATCATAATTCCTCCAAAACATAAGTCTCTTATTAATTATATACATTTGAATAAAAATTATTATACTATACATTTTTTTAATTATCAATATTCAGTTTTGTTGACATAACACTATTTTAAAAGTATAATATTACAAATTTGTTTATTATATTTTATAGTAAAATAACTATAAAAGGAGGATTATTGTATGGCAAATACGCAAATATTTCAACCTGGGCAAATCCTGTATGTAATTGATGTATATCAAGCGCAAAATTGCAATATTGTATCCCCTAAAGAAGCTATCTTCATTAAAAATTCTTATTACAGTATCTATGTTAAAGTTGATAATTCTATTAGGATTTACAATTATAATGATATGAACCAATTATTCTTTGCAAACTTTGATGATGCAATCATTGCTACAAAAAAATTTCCTTCAATTGGCAATCAAGTCTGGATAATAAAGAAAAATCAAATTTTTGAATCAACTATCCAAAATATTGATTATGCTATTTTTAAAGGAAGATCCACATTAGCAATTTCATTATCAAACGGTATGTACGTTTTATATTGTGAGATTGGGAAAAAGCTTTTTTTATCCAAAGAAAATGCCGAATCATATCTAAACAAAAAAAATTAATGTCAACGGGGACGGATATATTTGACACATTATTTCATGTCAAAAATCTCCGTCCCCATTGACATTAGAAAACTATATTTGGATCTATGTCATTTCCATATCCACTCGCATTTCTTAATTCGAAGTGTAAGTGGTGTCCTGTTGAATATCCTGGATTTTCGTCTTGTTCTGGATCTCCACCTTCTAGTCCTATTGTTTCACCTTGTTTTACTTTTTGTCCTACTTCTACATCTATTTCTGATAAGTGAGCATAGAAACTATATATTGTTTCTCCATCTATTTCATGTTTTATTTCTACACAGTTACCAAATGCTGTTTGTACTCCTGCAAATACTACTTCACCGTCTGCTACTGATACTACTTCTGTATGCCATGTTCCTGCTAAGTCTATTCCTGTATGTTTGCTTTCCGCTCCTGTTACTGGATGAATTCTATAACCATACCCTGATGTTATTCTATATTCACAATTAATTGGTTTTACAAATGTATTTTCTTCTGAGTTTTCCACATTTAATTCATTTTCTGTGTATTCATATGTTGTTAATCCTGTTTCAGGTTTTACATATTCAACTACTTCTGCCATTTTTGTATAATTTGCTTTTAAGATATCTCTATCTAATTTGTCTATTACTCCATCTTCATTTAAGTCATATTTAGCATTTTCTTCTATTGTTACATCTAATCCTATATGGTCATTTAATGATACTAAGTCATCTATTTCTATTTCTCCAGTTTCTACAACATCACCTGCGTAAATATTTATATCTTCTAGTTCTATATTTTCTGTTAATTCTATATTTACTATTCTATATTCTAGATATCCTGGTTTTGTTATTACTAAATCATAAGTTCCGTTTAATAGTGATAGTACATAAGTTCCATCTGGATTAATTGTAACTTCTTGAACTTTTTCTCTTGGGTCTAATTTATCATTTTCGTTTCTTGTATCTTCACTTCTATATAAAGTAATTGTTGCAGTTTGATTTTCTTGATTTGTAGCTTGTGTTATTACTTTACCAGTAATTTTTGATTTTCTTCTGTCTATAAATACATTATATTCATTTATACTTCCATCTAAAGATTCTACTTTTATAGTAATTTCTTTTGTTTCCTCTTCTTCAAATTTTAAAGTATCTGTATTAATTCCCCTAGTTTTTTCATTTCCAGCTATAGATACATATGCTAATTCTTGACTTGCTGTTGCGATTAACTCTAATTCATTTACTTCATAATCAATTCTAATTACATATATTCCTTCATCGTTTGGTGTTATAACTTTTCCATTTGCTTCAAGTTTCTCTAATGTAGCCTTTTCTGTTCCATTTACTATCCAAACTTTTTCTGTTAATTCATCACCTGCACCATTTACTGCATATACGTTTACTTCTGTTATGTAATCAGTTAATACAATATTTTCTTCTGTCATTAATGAAGCATATTCAGAATCATTAATCTTAACTTTTGTTGTATTTGATGTAGCTTTTACTCCAACTAAAGCGATGTTTTCATTAACAATTGCTATATATTTACCATCTTCTGTTTTTTCTATAACTTTATTATCTACTGTAATTGTTAACTGTAAATCTCTTAAGTCATCATTGTCTTCTACTGTTGTAATTGTTAATTTATAAACTTTTTCTATATAATCCTCAGCTGTAATATCTAATCCATTTGATACTTTAATTTCAATAACGTTTCCATTTGCAAGTTCATAATTATCAAATGTATTTTCTATAAGTGTAGGTTCATTTCCATTTATAGATACATATTCTGAAGTTTCATTATATAAAATTGCTCTAATATCAATTTGTTCTGTAGTGCTTACTACATCTATTGTATATTCTGTTTCACTTACTTTAGTTGCTAATCTATTATCTACATATACATTCTTTAAAGCTAATTCTGATGGTTGTCTATAAATATTAACTATATATGTTTTTATAATACCTGATACAGATTCTACTTTTATAGCAATAGTCTTTTCATCTATATCTTTCATATCTATTGTACTTGTGCTTGTGCCTCTATATTGTTTATTTCCATCAATACTTACTTTTGCATACTCATAATTTGCTATTGCTGTAATATTTAAACTAGAAGCATTTTTACTTATTTCTATATTGTAAATTCCATTTTCGTCTTTTACAACTTCGCCTTTTGATATAGCACCTTGACCTGCTATTACTTGTTTTAATTCTGCATCATATATATCTTCTGTTTCTTTAATTATTATTACAGTATATTCCTTAACAGTTCCTTTTCCATTTTTTACATAAACTTTTTTAGTAATTTCGTTACTGTCAAGAACAACATTTTCTGTAATTGATAATTCTTGATATTCTGAGTCATCTATTTTTATTACAGATGTTTCTGAATCTATTCCAGCCCATAATATTGAATTTGTCTTGTTTGATTCTACAATAGCTATATAAATTCCATCTACATCTGGTAATATAGTATTTCCATCAACTTTAATCTCTGGTGTTAAATCTTGTAATTCATCTTTTGTCTTAGTTATTGTTAAAATATATTCTTTTGATTCACTCATATCATCATTTAATACTTTTACAGGAACTTTAGTGATTTCAGATATTGTATTGTATCCTGCATATGTATTTCTTCCTTGTGATTGTAAGTTTCCATCAATTTGAACATTATCTGTACTAATATGAGCTACCGCTTCTATATCAACTTTATTTGTAGTTTCTGTAATATCAATACTATATTCATTTTCGCCTGTCTTAACTGCCATTCTACCATCAACATATATTGCTTCTAGCTCTAACTCATCATATTCTTTATGAATTTCTACTGTATACTCTCTGCTTATACCACTTACAGAAGTTACAACTATTTTAACAATTTTCTTATCTATATCTTTCATACTTATTGTTTCAGTATTAGTGTGTCTTGTTTGAGTATTACCTGCTATAGATACTTTAGATGTTTCTAATGTTGTTTCTGCAACTAATTTTACTTCATCAATAATTTTAGCAATTTCTACTACATAAATGCCATCTTCATTTGGGGTAATATTTACATCATTTGCTAATAATGATTTTAAAGTTGCATCATCAGTTTCTTCTCCGTCTTTTATTATATACAATGTATATGATTTCTTATCACCATTTCCATTTTCTACATCAACTGTTACTTTTGTTATTTTTTCTGTTAAGTTAATATCTTTTGTAGCAGATAAAACTTTATATCCTGTAGATTCTAGTGTTTGGTTATCTAATATATTTACTTTTGAAGTAGTAGAGTTTACTTTTGCCCATACATTTGATTTTACTTTTTCTCTATCTACTATAACTACATAGTTTCCATCAGTATCCATTACAGCTTGTCTTCCATCTACTCTAATATCAACTTGAAGATCATCCTCTGTTACTGTTTTCTCTTTAATATTTAAAGTATATGTTCTGCTTTCAGATGAGCTACTATTTGTTACTATTATTTCAACTGATGTTCCGTTTCTTAGTAAATAATTATCATAACTATTTATATGAGTTGTAGCTGTATTATTAGCTATTTTTACAAGAGCATCTTCTGAAACTGTTATAGCTTTTAAGTCTACAAAGTCAATTCCTTTTTGTACATCTATTTCATAAACAGTATCACTTACTTTTGTAGCTATTCTATTATTTAAATATACAGCTTCTAATGATAATTCATCTTGAACTCTTTGAATATTTACTGTGTATTCTTTTTTATCTCCAGTAATTGAAGTTACATAAATTTTAATTGTCTTCCTATCTTCTTTTCCTACTGAAATTACTTTAGTATCTTTTCCTCTTGCTTCTTTATTTCCATCAATACTTACTTTTGAATAATCGAAGTTTGCAATTGCTTCTAAAGTTACACTTGTAGCATCTGCTGAAATATTTACAGTATATGTATTTTCACTAGTTTTATCGACTTCTGTTCCATCTGCTAATAATGTTTTAAGTTCAGCATCTTCTATTAATTCATCATCTTTAATTATATATACAACATATTCTTTTGTTGTTCCAGCAGCATTTTCTACTATTGCAACAGCTTCTGTTACTCCTTGTTGTAAACTTATATTCTTTTGTGCTGATGGATATGTATAAGCTGTAGAGCCATTTACATCTTCAATTTTTACTTTAGATGTTTCTGAATTTATACCTGCCCATAAAACAACATTATCTGTTTCTGCTGGTACAACTTTAACATATTTTCCATCTGTATCTGGTAATATTATTTCATCATCTACTTTTATTGTTGCTCTTAAATCATCAATAACGATTTCTTCATCTTTTACATTAATTTTAAGTTTATATTCTTTTTCTTGATCAAATACTAATCCTGTAGATTCTTCAAACATAGCTATTACTTTTATACTAACTTCTTGTGAGCTTATATCACAATTTGTATAAGTATTTTCACTAATAGTTTGTGTATTACCATTTATTGATACATACTCAGTTTCATCATGTGCAATTGCATTTATGTCAGCTTTTAAAGTTCCTCTTCTAACATCTATTTCAAATGTATTTTCATCTATTCTTGTTGCAATTCTTCCATTTAAGTAAACTTTATCTAATCCTAAATCATTTACTTTCTTATGTATAGTAATTTTGTGTTGTGAAACTGTTCCATCAGGAGCTGTTACTGTAATAGTTTTTACTGTATCACCTTTTTCTGGTAATAATACGTTTTCTGTTAAGCTTCCTTTTGATTCATCCCCACCTAAAGTTACTTTTGAATTTGCATCTTCTAATATAATTTCAATTTTAGCATTTTCTTCACTTGCTTTTACTGTAGTTTCATAATTTCCGTCATCATCTTCAATAATATGTTTATCATTTATTTCAAGCCATTTAATATTTGTATTATTTGATAACCTTGCAAAAATTATATTATAAGTTTTAGTTACAGTTCCATCTTGTGATGTTATTACAACAGGTACTGTTATAGAATTTTCTTCTAAGTTTAGAGAAATATTTTGTATTGATTTTCCTATTTGAGTTGCACAGTCACCTATTTGAATTTCAGAATAATTATTTTCGCCTTTTACTTCTATTCTTGCACTATTCTTTAATCTTTCTATAGGTAATATACATGTTGGAACATCTTCTAAGTTTTCAAATTTATCCATAATGTCTTCGCCATCTACATAAATATATGAAATGTTAGCATTATTAGACATCTTACAAATTCTTATTGTATATTCTTGCTCATTACCTAATTCTGATATTACAATAAATTTAATTGTTATTTCATCTTTGCCTTCTACATTTACACTATCTAGTGCTAAAGTTCCTAAACCACTGTTTTCACCAGATGTTATTGTAGCGTAAATACTATTTGTTTCAACTACAAACATTACATTTTGAGTTTCATTTTTTACATAAGCTGTATATGTATGTGTTTCTGCATCATATTCTTCTACTACTTCATCTCCGTTTTTTACTACTTTAACAGTATTATCATCTGATATTAAATTAATTTCTAATTCTTTTACTAGCACTTCAGTATTAGTATCTTGAGGTTTTACATTAAGATTTAATACAATCTTACGATTATTATCTCTAAATGTTACTGTTGATTTACCACTGTGTTTAAACCACTCAGTTCCATCACCAATTTGAACTTGTGCATTTTCGTTATTTGTAATTACTTCTATTTTTGCAGGTTGTTCGGCTTTACCATTGTCAAATAATGTAACTGTATATTTACCATCTTTTTCTTCAATAACATTATCATTAACTTTTACTGTTGCTATAGTATTATCTGTTGATTTCATTAGAAGTTTTACATGATATGTTTTTGAATCGCCGTTTTCTGCCTTTACTGTAAAGTTAACTATACTTATATCACCTGTAATACCTACAGTTGTTGAATTTGTATTAACAGCTATGTTTCCTGCCATTTCTACTGTTGCTACATTACTTGTTGCAGTAACTGCTACAACAGCAGATGTTGCACTTCTTTCTACATATTTTATAAATGTACTTGTTTTTTCATCATATAAATCCATTTCTGCATTATCAACTGTTACACTACATGTTGTATCACTAGATTGTTTTTCAATATCTAAAGTATAAGTTTTTGTAGTAATTCCATCTTGAGCAGTTATTGTAAATGTTACTGTTGTTATCTTATCTGTACTTAATGTTATTACTCTTTGACTTGATGCTATTTCATTACCTTTATTTGCTATATTAACACTTGCATTTGCATCATTTGCTTTAACAAATACTGTTACAGATGTTAATTTATCTGATACTAAAACATGATATTTTTCTTCTTGTTTTATTGCATCTTTGCCATCTACTTTTACTTGTTCTACTTCAGCATCATGTGATTTTTCTTTAATTGATATACTGTATGTTTTACTTCTATTTTTATTTTCAGGGTCTATAACATTTACTATTACAATAGTTTCTTTTCCTTCTTCTGTTGTAACACTCAATGTATGTTCAACTTTAGCTACTGCTTCAGTAAATTCTTCATCTCCTGTTTTAGTGCTTACTAATACATCTACATCATTTGGTTTTATTGATACTCCAACTTCTGAAATCTTTTCATCTATGTAAGCTTCATATATTCCATCTTTTTCTTTACATTCAACACCATTTACAACTACTGATTTTAATCCTAAATCTGAAACTCTATTTATTGTTACTGTATAAACTTTTTCTTCTCCATTTTCTGCCTTAACAATAATTTCAATTGTGTTTGTATCACTTGAGATACTTACAATTTCGTTAGCCTCATTGCTTGTAGAATATTCAGAATCTGCTATTTTTACTGTTGCAAATTCATTTTTAGCAATAGCTGTAATATCTAATTCTTCCATTGATTTTGGAACATTAACTTCATATGTACTATCAGAAGTTTTTAATATATCTGATGAATCTATATCTTTAATTTTTAAACTTTCTAATTCATTAATATTTGAATATCTAGTTAATGTTATAAAGTAATTTTCTTCTGTGCCATCTTGAGCAATTACTTGTATTGTAACATCTGCACTATCTTCAGAAATAACAATATTCTTTGTTGCCTCGCCTTTAGCCTTAATAGAACCATTTATTGATACTTCTGCTAATTTATCATTTAATACAGCTTTTATATCAACATTTTCTTTATTTCCAACTTTTACTACTGCTTTATTTTCTTCGTTAAATGTTATTTCTTCTAATGTTTCATCACTATTTACTATATAAGCTTTAAGTTCTGTATCGTTAGAAACTTTATTTACTACTAATGTATATTCTTTTGATGTTCCATCCTCTGCTGTTACTGTTATATTAATATAATTTACTTGTTCAGGTATTGTAACAGTAGATTTTTGTGATTCTAATGTTGGTGTTGTAGTATTAATACTTACTTTAGCTTTATTGTTATTAGCAATTGCTTCAACACTTATAGATTCTGTTAATTGTTTCTTGTTTACATAATATTTTTCATCAATTTCATTAGCATCTATTATTACATCATCAACTTTTAACACTGCTAGAGAACAATCATCTGATTTATTACTTACAACTAAAGTATAGATTTCAGAAGTTCCATCTTGAGCTGTTACTTTTATAGTAACTTCTATAACATCACTATCCTTTTTAATTGTAGCACTTGATGTTCCTACAACTTCTTTATTATCAGCTATTTGTACTTTAGCTTTTGAATCTTCTGGAATTACATATAATTCAAAGCTTTCATCATTTTTATTTACTTTTGCTTCATATTTATTTGTAGGTACTGCTAATGCGTTTTCACCGTTTACTTTTACAAATTTTAATTTTACGTTATCTGGTAAAGCATGTACTATTAATTTATACTCTTTAGATGTTCCATCTTCTGCTGTTACTGTAATATATGTAGTTACTGTTTTGCCTTCCATTTTTATATCTCTATATGAAGCTGATTTTTCTTTTTCATTTGTATTTATAGCAACACTTGATTTTAATTCTTCTGCAATAGCTCCTACATTAATAGTATCTACTTGCTTATCTAAAGTATATTCATAAGTATTTGCCTCTTCTGTACTTAATGTAGCTTCTACTCCATCAACTGTTACTTTTTCAAGATTTACGTTACTATTCTTTCTATAAATACTTAAGTTATAAATCTCAGTTGCTCCATTTTGAGCTTTAACTGTTATAGGTATTATAGTTGGATTATCTGTTATAGCAACATTTCTTGTTGAATGAGTTTGTTCATATTCGTTATTATCAACACTTACATATGAGAACTCATAATTTGTATATGCTATAACATCTATATTTTCATATATGTCTGAAATTGATACACTATAATTATTAGTACCGTTTTCTCTTTTTGCCACTTCTGAAAATTCCTTGTTTCCTATTGTAATTGATTTTAATGTTGTATCAGAAGATGGTTTTCTAATATTTAAAACATATTCTTTTTTATTTGCTAAATTCTTTGGATCTTTAACAATAATTTTATATGTTGATACTTCATCTTTAGTATCTAAAGTTACAGTTGTTTTATATACTTCTTGAGGATTATCACCAACTGATACTAAATCTGTATTTCTTATTGTCATTGCCATTACAGTAACATTATCTGTATTATCTGAAATATATGCATCATAAACATTTCCTACTGGATTTATAATCTTTCCATTTACTGTAATTCCAAATAGTCCTAAAATTCCTTCTGGTTCTTCATCTGTATCTTTAATAATATTTAATGTATATTGTTTAACATTATCAGCATTTTCAGGGTCTTTTACTGTTATTATATATGTAGCTTTTTCTTCTGGTAAATCAATTATTTTTGTAATCTCATGTACTACAAACTCGCTATCGCCAATTGATATTAAATCATTGTTTCTTGTTGTAATTGCAACTACTTTTACTTCTTCTGATTTAGCTGTAACATATGCATTAAATACATCATTTTCAGGAGTAATTACTATACCATTAACAATTACACCATATAACTCTAATTTATCTTTTTCAGGATCTTCTGTAGTTTCTTTTCTTACATTTAAGGTATATTGTTTTGTATTGTTTGAATCTTCTGAATCTATTACTGTTATTGTATATGTTGTTAAATCATTTAATATATCTAATGTTGCTGTTGCTGTTCCTTGTACTGCTTCATTTTCTTCTATTTTTACTAAATCATTATCGTTTATCGCTGTAGCTATTACTTCTATTGATTTTGTAGTACTTGTAACAAACGCATTATATGTATTATTAGATTTTGTAATTAATTTTCCATCAACTTCTAATGTTAATAATCCAACTTCATTATCATTATCTTCATCTTCTCCATCTGGATCTTTTCCAGTATCATTTTTTATTATGTTTAATTCATATTCTTTTTGTTTAGTAGAATCTGTAGCATCTGTAACTTTAATTATACATTTTGTATTGTCATCTACTATATTTACATTTGTTGTTATTTCATGTACTACATTGCTACTTCCATCAATAGCTATTAAGCTTGCTTTGTTTTCTGTAATTGCTGTAATTTGTGCATCCGTTACATCTGATTTAACATATGCGTTATATACTCCGTTTTTTGCTTCAATAAGTTTTCCATTTACTTTAACTGCATATAGATTTAAGTTATTTTCTACTTCATCTTCTTTTATTAAATTCAAAGAATATTCTTTTTTGTTTGTACTATCACTTAAATCAGTTACTGTTATTGTATATGTTGTAACTTTTCCTGTTACATTAAGCACAGCTTCTGTTTGATATAATTCTGCTTCATTATCCCCAATAGCAACTAATTGATTATTTTTAATTGCTGTAACTTTTACATCTGCTGATATACTTGAGTTTGGAATATAAGTATCATATATATCACCATTAGGTTTTATAACACTACCATTAACTTCAACACTAAATATTCCTACTTCTTCTTTTACAGTAGTATCTAATCTTTCTATTATTAGAGTATATTCTCTTTCATTTTCTTTTGCTGTAACATAAATTTTAACTATTGTTTCATTTTCTAATGTTGATACTACTTTTTGTGTTACATGAACATCAGCTCCTAATGTATTTACTTGTACTTCAGCGTTTGGATATACTGATGTTGCAATTACTTTTGAAGATTCTCCTATATCTGTTGAAGCAAATTTATATGTATCTCTGTTTAGTTTTGTAGCTTCTGTTCCATTTACTATTAGACTTTCTAATTCTGTTAAAGCATCTTCTTTATATATTGTAAGTACATATGTTACACTTACTCCGCTTTCAGATGTTACTATTACAGGAACTTTCTTTGTTATTTTACTTATCATTTCTACTGTTTTAGTTGAATGTTTTGTTTCTAAAATTCCACCATCTATACTTATTTTAGCATTTTCGTCTTCTGTAATACCTGTAATTTCTGGTTTTGTTATAGAGTTATCAATAATTACTTCATATTCTGTTCCACTTATACTTGTTGCTTCTATTCCATTAATTGATAAACTCTCTAAAACTGCATTATCTGAAAGTGTATGTATAATTAATATATAATCAACAATTTTATCATTTGATGTCTTAACTCTTATTTTTACAATCTTATCTGCTGAATCTAGTAAAACATCACCTTTAAATGTTCCTACTTGATAATTTTCACCTAAATCTATACTTATAGAATCTGTCGCTTCTTTTGTTCTTATAACTACTGTTGCTGTTCCATCTGGATTTGGTACAACTGAAACTTTATATTTGTTTTCACCAATTAGTTTTGCTTCTGTTCCATTTGCAGAAATTAAATCTATTCTTTGCTCATCTAATGGTTGAACAACTCTTAATGCAGTAGCTGTAGCACCTGTCATTTTATCTGTTGCTGTAATTGTTGTTTCACCCATATCTTGAGATAATATAACACCATCTTCTACTGTTGCTACATCAGTGTTACTTGAAGTCCATGTATAATCTGTTAATTTTTTCTCTTTTTGATTGAATACATTAAACACATTTGCTTCTATAGAAACAACTTCTCTTTCAGGTTGTTTCATACTTCTTGCTTCTGGTAAAATCTTAAATTCTCTATCTCCTACAAGTATAAATGTATCGCTGTTTGTATATGTTCCATTTCCTAACTCGCCATATGAGTTATCTCCGGATGCAAATACATATCCTTCTGTATCTATTATATAATTATCTTTATATCCACATCCTACTGCAAAGTAAGTTTTATTTTCATAAGTATCAATCATTTGAATTTTACTACTTGTACTATTAGTTCCTATTCCTGCTTGACCATATTCATTATTTCCATAAGTATATACATTTCCGTCTTTATCTAATAATACTAAGTTTTTCTCTTTTGCACTGATTTCTACTATATTAGAATCAATTATTGTTTCTATTTGAGCATTTTCTTGAGATGCATATTTACTTAATCTTTGAACACTTCCATCTGTTGTTAATACTATGAAACTATCATTCATACAAGCAACTTTTACAGCGTTTTCTATATTTGCAACAAGTGTTGGCTCTTTATAATATAAGTTTTTAGCTGGTAAAATCTTTTGACCATATGCATCTAAATTATACTCAAATTTAGCAATTTGCTCATTTGAATTATCTCCAAATACATATACTCTTCCACTTGCATCTACAAGAGCTGTTGCATTACCACCTGCTGAAATTGAAACTATTTGAGTTTCTATATCATTTATTCTTTCAGGTAATGTTACTGTAGCAGTATTCAAGTTACCTAATTGACCTTTATCATTTAAGCCCCATGTATAAACTTTTCCTAAGCTATCTATTGCTACTGCATGGTTCTCACCTGCTGATATATCAATAATGTTCTTTAAGTTTTGAACTCTTATTGGCTTTTTAGCTGATACTCTATTACCTTGTCCTAAAACACCATATGTATTATCTCCCCAAGCCCATACTGTTCCATCTTCTCTTAAAGCTAATGTAAAGCTCTTTCCTGCAACAATCTTTGTATATGTAGCTAATATATTTGTTTGACTAGGTACATTTATTGGTAATAAATTATCATTTCCTAATTGTCCCTCTGAGTTATAACCAAATCCCCATATGCTTCCATCGGCTTTTAATACTGTAGCATAAGAATCTCCACCTGTTACTTGTGGTGCATATTTTTGATCCTCGCCTATAACTCTAACTAAAATTACATTTTCTTTTCCTGTATCATTTTCTATTGCTTTAACCCATGTTGTTCCTACTTTTGCACCTGTTATTAATCCTTTTTGAGTAACAGTTGCAATTTCTTTATTTACAGATTCATAATTAAATTCTGTAGTAGTTTCATCTTCTTTAAATACATTAAATGTATATCTTGGTGTTATTTCTAGTTGTTCTGTTCCATTTACTTTAATAGTTGTCTCAGATTTATTTATATATGATGAATCATTTGAAATTTTTAATGGAATTCTACTATTTGTTTTTGTTTTAACATCTTGTAGTCCATGATAGTAATCTCCAAATCCATAAACTTCTCCATCATACTTAATTGCAACATTATATGTATTTCCACAAGATATACTCATCATATCTTTAACTGCTGTGATTTCTGTAAATTTAGATTTACTCTCATCTGTTCCTATTCCTAATTCTCCACAGCTATTATTTCCTGTTGAATATAATTTTCTATCTGCACCTAATACTATAGTTTGGTTTTTACCTGCTGATATTTTCATTATATTTGAAAGTTCTGAAACCTTAGTAGGCACTGTTTGATTTTTATCATTTCCTTTTCCTAATTGACCATTTAAATTATATCCAAATGTATAAACTTCTCCATCTGTTGTTAATAATACACTGTGATTTCCACCAGCTGAAATTTGTCCAATTAAATTACTTAAAATAATTTCTTCAAAAGTATTTGATTTTCCAGCCTCTTTAGCAGTTTGACCATAAGTATTTAAGCCTGTTGATAATACTTTACCACTATTTGTTAACAATAATGAGTGGTTAGTTCCAAGTGATATATCTATTATTTGATTGATATATGGTAATAATGTTGGAGTTTTTACATTCTCATAAGTTCTAGATCCTAACTCTCCATTAACATTATACCCCCATACATATACATATCCTTGTTCATTTAAAGCCATACTTTGATTATTGTTTGCAGCTATTTTCTTAATATTAGATAATCCTATTTGTTTTGGTCTTGATGTTGTTGATATTCCTAATGCATAATTTGTATTAGAACCCCAACCCCAAACATTACCATCAATATCTAATGCTAAATTGTGTGTTCTTCCTACTGCTATTTGTTTAATTATTGTTCCTTCTGGGAACTCTACTCTTACAGGTATATCTGATGATTTAGTTGTTCCATTACCTAATTGATATGATGAATTTACACCATAGCTCCATACAGTTCCATCAGCTTTTAATATTACTGTATGAGAATCATTTGTTAAAGCCATTGGTTCTATTTCTACACCATCTGGTAATACTGCAACTTGTACTATATTAGAATAATTTGTTCCAACTTTATTTACTACTATTGATGTATAACCAGCTTTTTTACCTGTAACTGTTCCATCTGCCATAACTGTTGCTATTGCAGAGTTTCCAGTTTTAAATGACATTGTAGAATTATCTTTAACTTCTTTTAACACATTAAATGTATTATTGCTTACATTTAATTTATATTGTTCTTCTTCATGTAATGTTATATTATTTGTGTCTAAACGAATTTCATCTCTACCTACTAGTACTGGACTTGTAGCTGTATTATAAAGTTTATTTCCTATTACACCTGTGCTTCCATTACCCCAAGCATATACAAATCCTTCTGTATCTATGTAAGCACCATTATTAATACCTGCTTCTACAAATAATGCAGATTTAATTTTATCATTCTTCTTTGGAAATACTTGATTTGTTTGTTGCATTGTTGCTAATTTATAATTTTCGTTAGAACCCCATACATAACTATCTCCATCTTTTGTAATTGCCATAGAGAATTTATTTCCTGCTGACAATTCTTTTATATTAGTTAAACTTGCTGTTCCATCTGTATTAGTAATTGCTACTACATCAGATGAAGCTTTTGTAGTTCCTATTCCTAATTGTCCTGCATCATTACTTCCTGTTGCATAACCTTTTCCATCCTTACTTAAGAATAATGCATAATTTCTTCCTTCTGATACTCTTAAGATATTTTCTACTTCAAGTTCAACCATGTCATCAATTTTAATTACTTTTCCATCTTCTGTTACAGCATATCTTGAAGATATATCTATAACATTACTTAATTTATTCAATTTTTTAGCAGAACTTCCATATCTGTATCCCCATATCCAAACGTTTCCGTCTGCATCAAGAGCTACTGTTCTTGTATTCTCTGAATCTCCTCCTGCAACTTTAACAATATTTTCTAAAACTGTTCCATCTTGTTTTAATACTTGAACAGGTTTATTTCTATCTGAGCTTGTCTTATCTCCTAATTGTCCATTTGAATTATTTCCAAAAGTCCATACTGTTCCATCATTTTTTACACATGTTGTATTGTAATATCCTAATGCTATATCCATAACATTTTCTAAAGATGTTACTTGAACTGGTGTTGCTTGTGGGATATTATCTTCTGTTCCAAGTTGTCCATAAGTATTATCTCCCCATGCCCATACTGTTCCATCTGCTTTTAATGCTACTGCATGTGTATCTGAAACTTCAACTTCTGGAACTGCAATTCTATTTTCAGGAACTACATTTACAAATACAGTTGCTTTTTTGTTTGTAATAGTATGTGTTGCTATTATTTCAGCTTTTCCTATTTGTTTTCCTACTATAGTTCCATTTGAACTTACTGTAACAATATCTTCATTTAATGATTCATATTTAATATTTGAATTATCTACTGTATCAACTATTAAATTGAATTTATTATCTAATGTTGCTGATAAGTTTTCAGATTTATTTAATTCTAATGTAACAACATTTGAATTTACATGTACATATGTGTCTCCTATAACTTCAAATTTATATTTTGAAGTTGTTGTACCATCACCTAATTCACCATATCCATTGTATCCTACTGTATATACAAAACCTTTTGTATCTGACATTATTGTATGATATGAATTAGAACTTATTAATTTTGCATTATTTACATCTACCGCTTCTGTAGCACTATAAACTGTAGTTGTATTTCCAAGTCCAAGAGCTCCATAACCATTGTAACCACTTGAATATACTTTTCCATTAATATCAACTAACATTACATTATCATTACCAGTTGTAATTTCTACTATATTCTCTAATTTAGTTAAAGTATTATTTATAATTGCTTTCATTTCTTTTGGAGTACTTAGTCTTGAACTATTTCCTTGAGCTAATTGTCCATAACTATTATATCCCCATGCCCAAGCAATTCCTTTAGTATCTAATGCAACATAATAATTATTTTCAGAAGCTATCTGTACTATATTTGATAATCCCATAATTCTAGTTGGATTATTACTTAAGTTCCATACTGTTCCATCTTCTGTTAATAGTATTCTACCTGTAGCATCTACAGCTTTATTATATAAATTAATTTTTGTTGGTACTTTTGAGTATCTATATCCCCATACATATACTTCACCATCTTTGCTTATTGCAATACTTGTTCCATCATATGTATATATTTTTTTAATATTTGTTAATCCTTCAATTTTTGTAGGAATATAAACATTTTCTGTTGTATTATTTCCTAAGTTTCCATATCCATTATATCCCCATGACCATACTGAACCTTCACTATCAACTACTAAATTATAGTAATATCCAGCTGCAATATCTACTATGTCATTTAATTCTTTTTCTATTTGTGTTGTTGTAGTTATAATTTCACCATTCTCTGATTCTTCCTCTATAACTTCTGTATAACTTCCTTTTACTACTCTAGTAGGTTCTGTTACATTAATAGAATCATTAGTTCCATTTCCACGTTGCCCATATCCATTATTGCCCCATACCCATATTGTTCCATCTTGTTTTAGAGCTAAAGAATGATAATTTCCTGCTGATACTTTTTCTCTTGTAGTTTTATCCTCATCAATTACGTCTACAACTACTCTTGCTTCATCTTCTCCATCTTTTGATTTTACTATTATATAAGCTCTTCCTGTAGAAACAGCTGTTACTTTTCCTGTACTAGCATCTACTGTTGCTACTTCTGGGTTTAAGCTTTCATATGTAAATCCATTATTCTCAGCTATATCATATAATAAATTATATCCATATGCTGTTTGTGGTTTAATTTGATATGTTGGATTTGATAATTTTAATGTTACTTCTCTTTCTGCTAAAGTTATATATGGTATAGATATACATTCTAATTTTGATAAAGAATTTGTTGTTCCATTACCTAATTGTCCATATCCATTATATCCTATACTCCATACTGTACCATCATTTTTAGCAATCTCTGTATTATATTCTCCACCAGTTACTATCATAACATCAGTAAAATCATTTCCATCTTTATCTTTTACATAGCTTGGTATTGATTGTGTTGAAGAATTTCCATTTGCAAGTTGATAATAATTATTTAATCCCCAAGCTAACACTTTTTCATCTGATGTAACCGCATATCCTGTATCATATCCAATACCTATAGAAGTTATATTTTTTAATACTCCATCAGGTCCTGAAATTACTTGTGGTATTGCACCACTTACATTAGTTAATGAACTATTAGAATTTCTACCAAATCCCCATACAGTTCCATCTAATGATAAAGCTATTGTGCTATAATTTCCATTTGTTTTTATGTCTGCAACATTATCTATTATAGGATTTTTTGCAAATTTTGTTTGTGTTCCTGTATTTCCATTACCTAATTGTCCATATCCATTATATCCAGTTACCCATAAATTATTTTGTATATCTATAGCATAACTTGAATATCCATTTGCTTCTATTTTTACTATATTTTCTAAAGTATCTGCCTTAACTGGTAATTTTCTTGATGTAGTATCTCCAAGACCTAATTCACCATGACCATTATATCCAAATGTATATACATTGCCTTCTTTATCTAATAGCATTGTAAATCCATTTCCAGCAGCTACTGCTACAATATTTTCAATATAACCTTCTCCATCTGGTGATTTTACTTGTACTTTTTCATAAGATGAATTTGTTGTTCCATCACCTAATTGTCCATATCCATTATATCCCCATGTCCAAGCATGACCTTCATTATCTACTGCTACACAGTGATTTGTTCCTAATGCTATTTGTACAATATTATTTATTCCTGTATATGTTGGTAATATCTTATATGATGTATTACCAGTTCCAAGTTGCCCGTTTCCATTGTATCCATAACTCCATACTTCGCCATTAGCTTTTAAAGTAACTGTTGAATATCCATTACTCTCTATTTGAGGGAATGTCACATCATCATTTCCTAAAACATATACATCAATACAAGCTTTATCGTTTGTTGTTTTTTCTACAACTTCTATTTGTGTTTTTCCTTTTTTAATAGATGTTATTACACCACTATTTTTAGAAACTACTGCTACATTTTCATTTTTACTTGAAAATTCAAATTCTGCATTATCAACAGAATTAAATAATAAATTAAATCCTGATTGCATTTCTACTTCTATATCTTTATTTTGATTTATTCCTTTAATTCTTATTGGTGATTCCTCTACTTTTATATTAGCTCTACTTATGCATACAAAATTCTTTCTACTTGTAAATGATCCATCACCCATTTGACCAGAACTATTATTTCCAACAGTCCATACTTTTCCATCATTTCTTACAACAGTTGTAGTTCCATCTCCTAAAGCTATATCAAATATTTCATCAATTACATTTTGATCTTTTCCATATGTTAATTGTCTTGCAACTAAAGCATTTTTTGTATCTCCTGTTGCTAATTGTCCATATCCATTATATCCCCATATAACAGCTGTTCCATCTTCTTTTACAGCAACTGCATATCTATTTCCTGCTTCTATTTTCTTTACATTGCTTATGTAATCTGTTCTTCCATCTTCTTTAAGTTCTAATACTTTATCAAAAGTATTTCTTCTTGTTGTTGTATTATCACCTAAATTTCCATAGCTATTATATCCAGATGTCCATACTGTTCCATCTTTAGTTAAAGCTATAATAGTGTATTCTTCCATAGCGATATCTACAACATTATCTAAAGTAGTTACTATTGTAGGAACATATCTTATTGAAGTATCGTTTGTTCCTAATTGTCCATATCCATTATATCCCCATGTATATAAATTTCCTGAACCATCTATAGCTGATGAAGATTGGTATTTAGCACAAATATCAATTATTCCTTTTTGTTTAATTCTTATAGGTCTAGTTTTAGTTGAAGTATCTCCTGTTCCTAATTGTCCATTTCCATTGTATCCCCATGAATAAATTCTTCCGTCTTTTGTTAAAGCCATTGCATGATAAGAACCTGCTGAAATTTTAATGATATTTTCTAAATTCTCTACTTTTTCAATAGCTGTGTTATCTCCGCTTCTACCTAATTGATAATCACTGTTTATTCCAAATGAATATACATAACCATCTTTTGATAGTAATAATGTATAATTATCTCCTACTGCTATATCTATAATATTTTGAACATTTATTTGTGTTGGTTTATATCTATTGCTTGTATCACCTGTACCTAGTTGTCCATATCCATTATATCCCCATGTCCATACTGTTCCATCTGCTTTTAATGCTACTGTAAAGTTATTTCCGCTTACTACTTTTGGCATAGCTATGTCGTCTTTTCTTATAACTTCAACAGTTACAGCACCTTTTGTTGGTAATTTATTTGTTGAAACTTCAACTTTGCTTGTTCCATAACTTCTAGCTGTTATAATTCCATTTGCTGAAACTTCAGCAATACTTGAATCATTACTACTATAAGTTAATTCTTCACCATTTACTAAACTATATAATAAGTTAAATCCTAAATCTGTTTTAGCATCTATTTGTGCTGTAGTATTATCACTATCTAAGTTTAATATTACTCTTTCATTATCAACCACTAATATTGAATCAGATATACATGAAGGTACTTGTGTTGATATTAAAGAATCATCACCTTTTTCTCCATTTCCATTATATCCAGAAGTATATACTAATCCCATATTATCTGCAATTGCAACTGTTTGTGATGATGTAGAAGTCGTTCCTGCCATTGCTATTATATTTTTATCTGTTTGTATCAATTCTGCTTTATTTCTTGATTTTCTATCATTTGTAAATAATTGTCCATAATTATTATATCCTACTACATACATACCAGCACTTACTATTTCAGCATCATTTTCATCTTTAGAAACTTTTGCTTTTTTAGTAAGAATAGATATATATCCTGTTGCTAATACATCTTTTATATTAGTTATTACTTTTCCAGCAGAATCTTTTGCAACTTGTGGATATTCATATCTAGTTGTATTATTTGTAAATAATTGTCCATATCCATTATATCCTGTTGATACTACTGTACCATCAGCCTTTAATATTACTGTATGAGTATTACCAGCTGAAACTTTTATTGCATCTATTAAAACTCCTGAACCTAATTCACTTAGCATTTGTTTAGGTAATGTATAATAAGTTGAAGTATTTCCTAAACCTAACTCTCCATGACTATTATATCCTGTTCCCCAAACAGATCCATCAGCATCTAACATGATTATATTATTTGTTCCAGCATCTATTTGGATTATAGAATTTACTTTTTTCATTTTTACTGGATAATAATTTGTTGAAACTGCTGTTCCATTGCCTAATTGTCCATATCCATTATATCCCCAACCATATACTGTTCCATCTGATAACAATGCATAACTTGTATTGCCACCTGCTGATATTGCAACTACATTTGTTAAGTAATCTCCATTTGCATTTAATTTAACTTGTGTAAATACATTTGATGAATTTGTTGTACCATCTCCTAATTGTCCATAAGTATTATACCCTGCACTCCATACTGTTCCATCACTTTTTAACACTAATGTATGATAATCACCAGCTGCTACATCTATTGCATATTTATCATTTTCTTTTACATTATTAGAATCAAATATATTAGTTCTTACTGGTTTTATTTGATTTGTTTCATTTTCTAGTCCTAATTGTCCATACCCATTATATCCCCATGTCCATACTTCACCATTTGCTTTTAATGAAGCAAAATGATTTGAACCTGCAACCATTTTTGGATATGTTTTTCCTTCTTCTCCTGAAACATTTACTCTTACTGCTGTATCTGCATTAGCTTCGTCATTATGTAATTTTATAAATGTTTGACCTTCACCTGTAGCTGTTACTATACCTTCTTCATTTACAGTTGCAATTTCTTCATCAATACTCTCAAAAGAACATTCTGTATCTGTTACTGATTCATATAATAAGTTAAATCCTAATCTTGTACTATATGTTATTTTAGTTCCTGTATCACCAATATTTTTATAATTAATAATCATTGGTTCTGTTTTTATTTTTCCTTTTGTAATGCAAACTGGAACTGTAGTTCTTTCTGTTGTTCCATTTCCAAGTTGACCTTGTGAATTATATCCAACTGTATATACATTTCCTTCTTTATCTGCTATTAAACCTGATTGACTTCCACTATTAGATGTTGCTGAAACTACTAATATTTCTTTATCTTGTTGTACTTCTGTCATGTATGAATATAATGTAGTATTTTCAGTAAATAGTGAACCATATGAATTTCTACCAGCTACATACATTCCATTTGCATTTCCATCTGAATCATTTTTTCTTGTAATATATGTTGCGTCTTCAGATGCATATATATGTTTAGCATCTGTAATATATTTTCCATTACTTGTTCTAGCTTTAACAAGTGTAGCTCTTCTTGTTGTAGTACCATCACCTAATTGACCATATCCATTGTATCCAGCTGTCCATACTGAATTATCTTCTTTCATAATAACAATATGATCATTTCCTGCTGCTATTTCTTTTGCATTTTCTAATTCTTTTCCATTTTCATCTTGCATTTGAACTGGAACATAATATGTTGTTGTATTACCTATTCCAAAGTTTCCATTATTTTTTCCAACAGACCATACACTTCCACCTGCATCTAACATTGCTAAATAATATTCACCTGCATCTATTTGCATAATATTAGATACATTTTTAACTTTTACAGGAAAACTAGAATTATTTGAAGTATTATTTCCAAGTTGTCCATTATTATTATATCCCCATGCATACACTGTTCCATCTGCTGATAATGCATAACTTGTATAACTTCCTGCTGTTATTGCAATTATATTATTTAAATATTCTCCATTATCATTTAATTTTACTTGAGCAAATTTATTTGAATTAGTAGTTGTTCCATCTCCTAATTGTCCATAAGTATTATATCCTGATGTCCATACTGTTCCATCTTCTCTTAAAATTAATGTGTGTTGTAAACCAGCTGCTACATCTACTGCATCATTTATTTCTTCAGAATCACCATTATCTTTTAAAATAGATACTTTAGTAGGCTCTTCTGCATTTATATTATCATTTAATCCAAGCTGTCCATAATTATTATATCCCCATGTATAAACTGATTTATCTGCTTTTAATGCTACAAAATGATATTGACCAGCCTCTACTTTTGGTTCTACTTCATTTCTTTGACCTTTTACATTTACTCTAGTTGTTCCCCAAACATCATATTCTTCATTATGTACTTTTATAAATGCACTGCCTAGTCCAGTTGCAGTTACTATTCCATCATCTGAAACTGTTGCAATTTCTTCATCAGTAGTTTTAAAAGTATAATTTGAATTTTCTAAATCTTCTCTTAATAAATTAAAAAATAATGTTGTTTTTGCTGTTATTGTTTCTGTATTTTCACCAATATTATTATAATTTATAATGTTTGGTGTTAAATTTACTTTTCCTGTACTTATGCATACTTCTTTATTTTGATTTCCTCTTACTTCTTTTCCAATTGATGAATATGAATTATATCCAATTGTATAAACATTTCCATCTTTTGTAGCATACAATCCTGTTTGGTTAGTTCCATTATTTGTTCCTGATACTAATAATATATCTTCATTATTTTTAGTTTGAATAAATGTTTTATATTGAGTATTGTTTCCTGTAAATAAGTGATTATAATTATTTAAACCTGCAACATACATTCCTTGACCGTTTCCATCTTCGTTAACTTTTCTTGTTATATAAGAAGAATATCCTATTGCATAAATATGTTTAGCATCATTTATACTACTTATCTTATTAATTGTTGTTGTATAATTTGTATTTCCTATTCCTAATTCTCCATATGAGTTATATCCTACTGTATACACTGTATTATCTTCTTTTAATATCATCGTATGATCTTTACTAGTTGATATCTCTTTTACACCATATAAAATTTTTCCATCTGTACCTAGCATTTGAACAGGTATACTATAATTAGATGTGTTATTTACTCCAAATTGTCCATAGTTATTATATCCAACAGACCACACAGATCCATCAGAAGATAACATTACTAAATATTCAACTGAAGCATCAATTTGAATAATATTTGTAGCTTTTTGAACTCTTACTGGATAATTTGAATTACTAGTTGAATTGTTTCCAAGTTGTCCATATCTATTATATCCCCATGCATATACTATTCCATTTGAAGATAAAGCATATGAAGAATTTGAGTTTGCAGATATTGCTATAATATCTTTTAAATCTTCTCCTGCATCATTTATTTTTACTTTTTGGAATATATTTGAATTTGTTGTATCTCCTGTTCCTAACTGACCATAATTATTATATCCAGAAGTCCATACTGTTCCATCTTCTCTTAATACTAATGTATGATTTGCTCCTGTTGCTACATCTACTATGTCATTCATTTCTGTTTCTATTTCAGTACCATCTTCTAATATCTTTATTTCTTTTATTATAGTTGGTTCTACTTTATTTGCATTATCTTTTGTTCCTAATTGTCCATAATTATTATATCCCCAGCTATATGCTTTTCCATTAGATTTTAATCCTATAAAATGATAATCTCCACCTTCTACTTTAGCTGAAACTTTATTACCTTCACCATTAACATTAACTTTTACTGCTGCATATAAATCTCTTTCTTGATTATATAGTTTTATTAATGTGCTACCCATTCCCACTGCTGTTACTACTCCATCTTCTGAAACTGTAGCAACACTTGTATCTAAAGATTTATATGTACAATCACTTACTGGAACTTCATCTTTTAATAAGTTAAATCCTAAACCAAATGCATAATTAATTTGCTCTGTTTGACCTTCTTTTTCAAAATTAATAATATTTTTTTCAACTGAAATTCTAAAATCACTTACACACCATGGTGTCGTTAAACTTTGAACTGTACCATTTCCTAATTGTCCATATCCATTATAGCCTTCTGTATATACCATACCTTCTGAATCTACAAATATTCCTGCTTGTGAAGAAGCTTTTGTACCAATAGCCATAATAATATTTTGGTCCATTTGAGAAGCTGTTGCATATTTTTTATCAGAAGTATTTTCAATAAATAATTGTGTATTTGAATTATTACCTGTTACATATAATTTTCCTTCTTTATTTTCATCATCAACTATTATATATGTAGCATTATATGCACATTCTATATGTCTTGCATTTGTTACTTGTTTTGCATTCTCATTTAATACTGGTTGAATTTTAGTTTTGTAAGTAGTTGTACCATCACCTAATTGTCCATTATTATTATATCCTACTCCCCATACACTTCCATCTTCTTTTATTAGAATTGTATGACTACTTCCTGCTGATATTTCTCTTACTCCATATAATGCATTTCCATCTGTATCTTGCATTTCTACTGGTAAATAATAATTAGCTGAGTTGTTTACACCAAATTGTCCATAATTATTATATCCTACACTTAATACTCTTCCAGTTACATCAAGCATTGCTAGATAGCTATCTCCTGCTGATATTTGCATTATTTCTTCTGCATTTTGCACCTTTACTGGATAATATGAATTATCTGTTGTATTATTTCCAAGTTGGCCATAATAATTATATCCCCATCCATATACTTCTCCATCTTTTGTTAATGCATATGATGTATTTAATCCTGCTGATATTGCTACTATATTCTCTAAATAATCTCCCTCATCATTTAATTTTACTTTATGGAAAGAGTTAGAATTTACATTAGTTCCATCTCCTAATTGTCCATAATTATTATAGCCTGTAGCCCATACTGTTCCATCTTTTTTCAAAATTAATGTATGACTTGCTCCTACTGCCACATCTATTACATTCTTCATATTTATTTTTGTTGGTTCTAATTTATTTGTATTGTCTTCTGTTCCAAGTTGTCCATAATTATTATATCCCCATCCATATACTGTTCCATTTGATTTTAATGCTACAAAATGATTT